>NZ_CP102258.1:603750-905625 GCF_025146565.1 Bacteroides eggerthii
GTATTTCCGCTGGTCGGTTCGATAATCGTCGCACCGGGTTTCAGCAGTCCTTTCGCTTCCGCATCTTCTATCATAGCCAGTGCGACACGATCCTTTACACTGCCCGCAGGATTAAAATATTCCAGTTTGACAATCACATGAGCTTTCAAGTCTTTACTCCTGCTATAATTATTCAACTCCAACAAAGGAGTGTTGCCTACCAAGTTGGTAAGCCGTTGTGCTATTTTTTTCATAACCTGTATAGTGAATTATTGATAATACAAAAATACGGCGAAGTCTGTTCATCCCAAATACCATAAATGTGGTAAATCCATACTATAAATGAGGGATATGTAGGAAAATTGGTGAGTATTTTATACCTTTGTAGCCACTTTATTAATAAAGGATATCATAATGAGTCCACTTAATTTTACTCACATCCTGACACAAGCAGTCGACGAGCTATCGGAAAGCGAATCTTACAAAGGACTGTTTCACCAGCACACAGACGGCAACCCATTGCCATCAGCTAAGGCATTGTGCGATATTATCGAATTGGCACGCGCCATTATCTTTCCCGGATATTTTGGAAATTCAACAGTCAACAGCCGTACGGTGACTTACCATATCGGAGTC
This sequence comes from Bacteroides eggerthii, assembly GCF_025146565.1. Lineage (NCBI taxonomy): Bacteria > Pseudomonadati > Bacteroidota > Bacteroidia > Bacteroidales > Bacteroidaceae > Bacteroides > Bacteroides eggerthii. Next base: position 604,366 of record NZ_CP102258.1, read on the forward strand.
AATGTGGAAAGACTGTTCGACCTGCTGACAGAACAGATACTTGCAGGACTCTGTTTCGGCAGCGATGATGAAGGCAGCTGCTGCACAGAGCTCCAGCGCGAGGAAGCCGCCTCAATCGCCGCCCGGTTCATCAGTCATTTGCCCGAACTGCGCCGCATACTGGCAACAGATGTGGAAGCCGCTTACAACGGCGATCCAGCCGCCCATTCGTTCGGTGAAGTCATCAGCTGCTATCCCGCCATTCGCGCCATCAGCAACTACCGTATAGCGCACGAACTGCTGGTGCTCGGTGTACCCCTTATCCCACGCATCATAACCGAAATGGCACATAGCGAAACCGGAATCGACATTCATCCGGGAGCCGCCATAGGCAGTTATTTCACGATAGACCATGGCACAGGTGTGGTAATCGGTGAGACTTGTATCATCGGCAATAACGTAAAACTATATCAGGGGGTGACCCTCGGAGCCAAAAGCTTCCCATTGGACGAAGACGGCAAGCCAATCAAAGGTATTCCCCGACACCCGATATTGGAAGATAATGTCATTGTCTACTCCAACGCCACCATACTGGGACGCATCACCATTGGAAAAAATGCTACCGTAGGCGGCAACATCTGGGTAACGGAAGATGTACCGGCAGGCGCAAGGATAGTACAGACCAAGGCAAAGAAATAGGCCTGCGAAATGGTGAATAAGAAAAAGAGAAACGACAGCAAAATAGAGAATTGTAATTGTAAAATAGAAAATAAATTAGATGAGCGAACAATCATTTGAAATGATTGCCAAAACTTTCCAAGGACTGGAAGAAACATTGGCACAAGAACTAACCTCCTTAGGAGCAGACGAGATACAGATAGGACGTCGTATGGTATCATTCTGCGGAGACAAGGAAATGATGTACAAGGCAAATTTCTGCCTGCGAACTGCTATCCGCATCCTGAAACCTATCAAGCATTTCGTTGCAAAGAATGCCGATGAAGTGTACGAACAAATCAAAGCAATCCACTGGGAAGATTATTTGGACGTCGACAAGACTTTCGCCGTAGACGCAGTCGTGTTCAGCGAAGAATTCCGCCATTCCAAGTTTGTCTCCTACAAAGTGAAAGACGCTATCGTAGACTACTTCCGGGACGCCTACAACAAACGCCCGTCCGTACGTATCAGCAAACCGGACGTATTGCTGAACATCCACATTGCGGAAACCAAATGCACGCTTTCCCTTGATTCATCGGGTGAGTCCCTGCATCGCCGCGGTTATCGCCAGGAAGCTGTGGAAGCTCCCCTGAATGAGGTTCTGGCTGCCGGTATGATACTTATGACAGGTTGGCATGGAGAATGTGACCTGATAGATCCAATGTGCGGTTCGGGTACAATCCCCATCGAAGCGGCTTTAATAGCCAGAAACATCGCACCGGGCGTATTCCGTAAGGAATTTGCTTTTGAGAAATGGATTGATTTCGACCAGGAACTGTTCGACAAGATTTACAATGATGACAGTCAGGAACGGGAATTCGATCATAAAATATACGGGTACGACAACAATCCGAAAGCCAATGAAATCGCAACCCATAACATAAAAGCCGCAGGCGTGTCCAAAGACGTAGCGCTGAAGCTACAACCGTTCCAGCAGTTTGAACAGCCCAAGGAAAAGGCCATTATCATCACCAACCCGCCTTATGGCGAACGTATATCTACCAACGACCTGCTGGGCTTATACTCCATGATTGGCGAACGGCTGAAACATGCCTTTATCGGCAACACCGCATGGATACTCTCTTATCGTGAAGAATGTTTCGACCAGATCGGACTGAAAGCTACTGCCAAGATACCTTTATTCAACGGTGCTTTGGAGTGTGAATTCCGCAAATATGAAATCTTCGACGGAAAATATAAAGAATTCAAAAAGCAAGAAAATGAAGAAGGCGACGATAAAGAAGAGTACAGACCATACGTATCAAGAGAGAGAAAGGAGTTCAAATCCGGCGAGAGAAGAGAATTCAAGCCAAGAGAAAGAAGAGAATTCAAACCGGATGAGAAACGGGAGTTCAAACCTCGCGGATACAGAAAACCGACAGACGGAGAATGGAAACCAAAGCGGGAGTTTAATAAAGAACGGGAGTTTAACAGAGACCGCAAACCCAGAGAGTTCCGGAAATGGGACAACGAACGGACTAACGACTGATATCGCTATAAAAAGAAGAGCTATGAACATAAAGAGAAGCAGTAAAGTGATCATGGCGCTGTTGCTGGCAGCATCTGCTTTATTTACAACTGAGCTTATGGCACAAGATTTGAAGAAACCAACCTTGGAGGACCTGCTTTCCGGTGGTGAAACCTATCGCATCATTGAAAACCTGCCGAATTTACGGTGGTGGGGCGACGTATGCATAAAGCCCGGCATCGACTCATTGTTTGCCGTCAACCCCAAAACCGGAAAAGAGACACTGCTCACAACGCGGGAAAAGGTTAATCAGGTGCTCAATTCATTGATAACCCCTACGGCGACAACAGCAGCCGTATCCGGACAGAAGAGAAGTAAAGTGCAGCATTTCTATAACACTGAATTCCCATGGCCGGACAAGCCGTATATGCTTATCAAACTGCCTGCAGAATACATCGTTTATGACTTTGAAAAAGACGAATTCGTTCAAGGCATGCCGCAAGCAGGAGAAAGGAAAGGCAGCGACATCGACTATACTCCGGAAGGAGGACACATAGCCTATACCGTAAAGAACAACCTTTTTGTGGACAACAAGGCCGTAACCAAAGAACCCGAAGGAATTGTGTGCGGGCAGAGTGTGCACCGCAATGAGTTCGGCATCAGCAAAGGCACTTTTTGGAGTCCTCAAGGAGATCTTCTAGCCTTTTACCGTATGAACGAAAGCATGGTAACCCCCTATCCTTTGGTGGACATTACCCCCAGAATAGCTCTGGTGGATAAAATACGCTACCCGATGGCAGGCATGCTCAGCCATCAGGTTTCCGTAGGTATTTATAATCCGGGCACCCAAAAGACCGTTTACCTGAATACCGGCGACCCCACCAATCGCTACTTTACCAATATCAGCTGGGCACCCGACGGAAAGAGCCTCTATCTCATAGAACTGAACCGCGAGCAGAACCATGCAAAACTTTGCCGGTATGACAGCAAAACCGGTGAACTGATGTCCACCCTCATGGAGGAAACACATACCAAGTACGTCGAACCCCAACATCCCATCCTGTTCCTGCCTTGGGATCACACGATGTTCATCTACCAGAGCCAGCGGGACGGCTATAATCACCTATATCTTTACAATACGGACGGCAAACTCATCAGGCAACTGACAAGGGGAGAGTGGCTGGTGCAAAAGATTTTGGGGTTCAACGCCAAGAAGAGGGAAGTAATCATCACCTCTACGGAAGTGTCCCCTCTGCAAAGCAACTTATATAAGGTAAATGTGAATACAGGCAAATGCACCCCGTTGGATAATGGCAAGGGGATCCATGAAGGAATACTCTCCGCTTCGGGCAGTTACATCATCGACCGTTATTCCACTCCCGACATTCCCCGCCAAATAGATATAATTACTACACAAAACGGGAAAAACGTGAGCCTGCTGACTGCAAAGAACCCGTATGAAGACTTCATTATGCCCATGATAGAAACAGGCACAATCAAAGCTGCCGACGGCAAGACCGACCTCCACTACCGCCTTGTCAAGCCTGCCGATTTCAATCCCGGCAAGAAGTATCCTACGATTATCTATGTATATGGCGGTCCTCATGCCCAATTGGTCACCAACGGCTGGATGACCGGTATACGCGGCTGGGACATCTACATGGCGAATAAAGGCTACATCATGTTCACGCTTGACAACCGCGGCAGTGAAAACCGCGGGCTGGAATTTGAGAACGTCACCTTCCGTCGTCTCGGCATAGAAGAGGGAAAAGACCAGATAAAAGGCGTTGAATTCCTGAAGAGCCTGCCTTATGTGGACGGTGAACGTATTGGTGTTCATGGCTGGAGTTTTGGCGGACACATGACCACCTCCCTGATGCTCCGTTATCCGGAGATATTCAAAGTAGGTGTTGCCGGCGGACCTGTCATCGACTGGAGCTATTATGAAATCATGTACGGCGAACGCTACATGGACACCCCTCAAAGTAATCCCCAAGGCTACAAGGAAACGAACCTGAAGAACCTTGCAGGCAATCTGAAGGGACATTTGCTCATCATCCACGATGACCACGACAGTACCTGCGTGCCCCAGCACACGCTTTCTTTCATGAAGGCATGTATCGACGCGCGCACTTATCCCGATCTATTCATCTACCCCGGACATCCGCATAATGTCAAGGGACGTGACCGTATACATCTGCATGAAAAAATAACCCGGTATTTCGAGGATTATTTATAGAGCAGCAGTATTTTTTCAACCGTAAATAACTAAAACATACCTATATGAAAGTATTATTACTCGGCTCAGGTGGCCGCGAACACGCTTTGGCTTGGAAGATTGCACAAAGCCCCAAAATAGAAAAACTGTACATCGCTCCCGGCAATGCAGGCACAAACGCAGTAGGCGAGAACGTAGAGATAAAGGCTACGGACTTCCCCGCCCTCAAGGCTTTTGCCCTTGAGCAGAAAATTGACATGATTGTGGTGGGTCCTGAAGACCCGCTGGTACAAGGCATTTTCGATTACTTCAAAGGAGATGCCTCCACGCAGCACATCGCCATTATCGGCCCCTCCGCAAAAGGTGCACAGTTGGAAGGCAGCAAGGAGTTTGCCAAAGAGTTCATGCTGCGCCACAACATTCCTACCGCCCGCTACAAAAGCGTAACCGCCGATACACTGGAAGAAGGCCTTGCCTTTCTTGATACTCTTACCGCCCCTTACGTATTGAAAGCCGACGGTTTGTGCGCCGGTAAAGGCGTACTGATTCTTCCCACTTTGGAAGAGGCCCGGAAAGAGCTGAAAGAGATGCTCAGCGGTATGTTCGGCGATGCCAGCGCAACGGTGGTTATCGAGGAGTTTCTCAGCGGCATAGAGTGCTCGGTATTCGTCCTGAGCGACGGTGAGCATTACAAGGTATTGCCCGTAGCCAAAGACTATAAACGTATCGGGGAAGGTGACAAAGGACTGAATACCGGTGGTATGGGTAGTGTAACTCCCGTTCCTTTCGCCAACGATGAATTTATGGAGAAGGTGCGCAAACGCATTATAGAACCTACCATCAACGGCTTGCGCGAAGAAGGTATCCTGTACAAAGGTTTCATCTTCCTGGGCCTTATCAACGTACAGAACGAACCGATGGTAATCGAATATAACGTTCGCATGGGCGATCCGGAAACAGAAAGCGTCATGCTACGTATTAAAAGCGATATTGTGGAGCTTTTTGAAGGCGTACATAAGGTAGACCTCGGCACCAAGACAATGGAGCTTGACCCGCGCACAGCAGCCTGCGTAATGCTGGTCAGCGGCGGTTATCCTGAAGCATATCAAAAAGGGTATCCGATGAGCGGTTTTGACTCTGCCGAAGCCACAGACAGCATCCTGTTCCATGCCGGCACTGCCGTAAAAGACGGACGCATCGTCACCAACGGCGGACGCGTCATAGCCGTCTGTTCGTATGGAGCGACCAAAGAAGAGGCTTTGGAAAAGAGTTATAAAGTGGCCGACATGCTAAGCTTCGAAGGCAAATACTTCCGTCGCGACATCGGATTCGACCTCTAACAAGCAATGAGAACCCAAAGATTCCAAAACCGGGTTACGGCGGGACGCTTCACGCTTCCCGTCGCCATTCTCCTGTCGGTAGCCTGCTGGATACTGAGCGCTATTTTATTGCCCGATTTGGATGTGCAGAAAGACAATTATCCTTTGTGGAACACGTTCTGCAACTCATGTATTCCAGCCTGGGGTAACCGTCTTTCCAGTTTTATCCTATACTCCGTCATAGGCTATTTTCTGATCGGCCTGAACAATGCATTCGCCATCATCCGCATGCGTGCATCGGTGCAGACCGGCATTTATTTTCTATTGATTTCCGTTTGTCCGAGCCTGCACGTACTATATGCAGGAGATTTAGCGGCGATCGCTTTCCTGATAGCCCTGTTTTTCCTGTTCAAGAGCTATCAGCATCCCAAGCCTGCCGGTTATCTTTTCCACACATTCACATTCATCGGAACCGGCAGTCTGCTTTTTCCGCAACTCACGTACTTCGCACCCATATTCTGGATAGGCGCATATAACTTCCAGTCCCTCCACACCAAGAGTTTCTTCGCCTCACTCGTCGGTTGGAGCCTGCCCTATTGGTTCCTGCTGGGCTATGCCTACACCTCCGGACAAATGGACCTATTCTACCGACCGTTTCTGGAACTGGTGAATTTCCACCCTGTCCGGTTTAATTTTCAGCCATGGGAACTGGCCACAAGCGGATATTTACTCCTTTTATATATAGTGAGTTCAAGCCACTGCCTGATTGCCGGATATGAGGACAAGATACGCACGCGCAGTTACTTGCATTTCCTGATATTCCTGAACTTCTGCATTTTTGCCTACATAGGTTTGCAACCTGCCTTATATCCCCATTTGTTATCTTTGCTGCTCATCGGTGTCAGCATCCTGATAGGGCATTTGTTCGTACTGACCAATAGCCGGAGTTCCAACATATTCTTCATCATTATGCTGGTCGGATTATTCACTTTATTCGGATTCAACCTATGGACGCTTTTGTAGGCACACTGATACAGTTGCTGATTGACTGGGGTTATGCAGGGCTTTTCATTTCCGCCTTACTGGCCGGAAGCATTGTCCCGTTCAGTTCGGAGTTGGTGATGATAGCACTCGTCAAAGTAGGGCTAAGCCCCGCCATTTGCGTTCTTGCCGCAACATTGGGGAATACGGCTGGCGGCATGACCTGCTACTACATGGGATGTCTCGGCAAAACAGACTGGATTGAAAAATACTTCAAGGTAAAGAAGGAGAAAATCGACAAGATGCAGCGTTTTCTGCAAGGGAAAGGAGCGCTTATGGCTTTCTTTGCTTTCCTGCCTTTCGTAGGAGAGGCCATTGCCATAGCATTGGGATTTATGCGCAGCAACGTCACTCTGACTGTCTTCTCCATGTTTGTGGGGAAACTGATACGGTACATCGTCATGCTACTGGCATTGCAAGGGGCGTTGTCGATGATTAACGGTTAGTAATTTGTAGCACCCAATGATTTGTATGTGTGTATGAAACGGATTATAGAACGAACAGAAGACGGGAGCGCGACATTATTCGTGCCGGAACTGAATGAGCATTACCATTCGGTAAAAGGAGCCCGCACCGAATCTCAACATATCTTCATTGATATGGGGTTTAAAGCATCCACCGCTTTCCAACCGCGTATTCTCGAAATAGGATTCGGTACGGGCCTGAACGCTTTGCTCACTCTGGAAACTGCCGGAGAGGAGAAAAGGGCGGTTCACTACACCGGCATCGAGCTCTATCCCTTGTCGTGGGAAGAAGTCGATGTTTTAAATTATAGCGACAACCCCCTATTTAAGAAACTGCACACTTCACCCTGGAACAAGGACGTGAACATTACGTCTTATTTTACGTTACACAAGGTACAAGGAGACGTTAGCCAAGTATTTTGTGACAGACCTTCAACTACTGACGGCGAATCATCCGCCAAATCTCCGGCACTCTTCACAGACCACTTGTTCGACCTCGTTTATTTCGATGCCTTTGCTCCCGAAAAGCAACCGGAAATGTGGAGCGAAGAGCTTTTCCGGAATATATATGCCGGTATGAATACAGATGGAATACTGACTACATACTGTGCAAAAGGCGTTATCCGCCGCCTTCTGCAAGCAGTCGGATTTACTGTAGAACGGCTCCCCGGTCCGCCCGGCGGCAAGCGCGAGATACTCCGGGCATCAAAAAAAGTAGAAGAGCAGACCTCAGGCTAAGGAAGAAGAACTGTACAACGGTTGCCCTGACCCTGAATTACTTATATTAAAACCATAAATAAAATAGATGAAAAAGATATATTTTTTACTGCTTGCAACTATACTGGCAGCTTCCTGCAAACCAAGAAGCAACCAAAGCCAAAACAGCAACGACAAACCCGTCATTACTGTTACCCTTGAACCATTGCGGTACTTTACCGAAGCCATTGCCGGCGATCATTTCACAGTAGTCAGCATGGTTCCCAAAGGTACAAGCCCGGAGACCTACGACCCTACGCCCCAGCAACTTGTAGACCTTGCCCACAGTAAGGCATATTTCCGTATCGGCTACATCGGATTCGAACAAAGCTGGACAGACAAGCTGACAGACAATGCCCCCCACTTACAATTCTTTGACATGTCGCAAGGAGTTGATTTGATTTATGACGATACGCACATCCATCATCACACAACGGATGAAGAGGAACATCCGCATGCCGCCGGGGTAGAACCCCATATATGGAATTCCACCGTCAACGCGCAAATCATTGCAGGCAATATCCTAAGTGCGCTGTGCAGCATTGACAAAAACAATGAGGATTCCTATATGGAACGCTATAACGCCCTTTGCCGGCAAATAGAGCATACCGACAGTCTCATCCGGCAAACGCTTGCAACACCTGGCGCAGACCATGCCTTTATGATTTACCACCCGGCGCTTTCTTATTTCGCCCGCGACTACGGATTGCATCAAATACCTATCGAAGCCGGCGGCAAAGAACCCTCACCCGCACATCTGAAAGCACTGATTGACACCTGCAAAGACGAAAAAGTACACGTCATCTTCGTGCAACCGGAATTTGACCGGCGCAATGCCGAACTCATCGCCAAACAAACCGGAACCCGCGTGGTTGATATCAATCCCCTATCCTACGACTGGGAGGCAGAGATGATGCATACAGCAAAGTCCCTGGCAGAGAAATAACCCCATTGATATGCCCATGAAACCAATTATTGAAATAAAGAACCTCAATGCCGGATACGACAGTCGTACAGTGCTTCGCGACATAAGCCTCACCGTTTACGATCGGGATTTTCTAGGTATTATCGGTCCGAACGGAGGAGGCAAGACTACCCTTATAAAGTGTATTCTGGGCCTGCTCAAACCCTCTTCCGGCGAAATTATCTTCACATCTTCCCGCATGACGGGCAATTCACAGCTCACCATGGGCTATCTGCCCCAGTACAACAGCATAGACCGCAAATTTCCCATCACCGTCGAAGAAGTGATCCTGTCGGGACTCAGCAGCAAGAAGCCACTCACTTCACGTTTCACGAAAGAACATAGGGAGAAAGCCAGTCAAGTCATTGTTCGCATGGGGCTGGAAGGACTGGAAGAACGCGCCATCGGCGCATTGAGCGGTGGTCAGCTCCAACGTGCCCTACTGGGCCGCGCCATCATCTCCGATCCCGAGGTAGTTATCCTCGACGAACCCAGCACCTACATTGACAAGCGTTTCGAAGCCCGCCTGTATCAGTTGCTGGCAGAAATCAACAAGGATTGCGCCATCATACTCGTGAGTCACGACATAGGCACAGTGCTGCAACAGGTGAAATCTATCGCCTGCGTCAATGAAACACTGGACTACCACCCCGATACGGGCATCACCGAAGAATGGTTGGAACGCAACTTCAACTGCCCCATAGAACTGCTGGGACATGGCACATTGCCACACCGGATATTGGGAGAGCATCATCACCATTAGGAGAAATGACGAAACTTTTGTTTTTGCATAAATTCCCCCTATATCTTTTAACCAATCCTAATAATACGCCTTATTGTCACTTATTTAGAACTGAAATCATTATCTTTGCGCCCATATATGCCGAAATTAAAATAAAATTATAACGAATTTCATCCGAATGAAACAGTACAAAACCGTAAACAACCTGATCGGTTGGATTACATTCATCATTGCAGCAACGGTTTATTGCATGACCATTGAGCCGACTGCAAGTTTTTGGGACTGCCCGGAGTTCATCACCACCGGTTATAAGTTGGAAGTAGGACACCCGCCCGGCGCACCGTTCTTCATGTTAGTGGCCAATCTGTTCTCACAATTTGCTTCCGATGCCACTACCGTAGCCAAAATGGTGAACTATATGAGTGCGCTGATGAGCGCCGCCTGCATCCTGTTCCTGTTTTGGAGCATCACGCACTTGGTACGCAAACTGGTGGTAAACGATGAGAACAATATCACCAAAGGACAACTGATTACTATCATGGGCAGCGGCCTCGTGGGTGCGCTGGCATATACATTCAGCGATACATTCTGGTTCAGTGCGGTGGAAGGAGAGGTATATGCTTTCTCTTCACTGTTTACAGCCGTTGTATTCTGGCTGATACTGAAATGGGAAGACGTAGCGGACGAACCACACTCCGACCGTTGGCTGATCCTGATCGCCTATCTCACCGGATTGAGTATCGGCGTTCACTTGCTGAACTTGCTCTGTCTCCCGGCTATCGTATTGGTCTACTACTACAAAAAAGTGCCCAATGCCAACGCAAAAGGCTCTCTATTAGCCCTTCTCGCATCAATGGTGCTGGTGGCAGCCGTATTGTACGGCATCGTTCCGGGCATTGTAAAAGTAGGCGGCTGGTTCGAGCTGCTCTTCGTCAACACACTCGGACTGTCCTTCAACAGTGGTGTCATCGTATATATCATCCTACTGGCAGCCTGCCTCATTTGGGGCGTATACGAAAGCTATACCGAAAAGAGCAAGTCGCGCATGGCACTCTCGTTCATCCTGACCATAGCCATGCTGGGTATTCCTTTCTACGGACATGGCGGCAGCTCTATCGTTATCGGCATCATCGTCACCGCATTGCTGTGGCTCTATCTCAAGCCAGGTACGCAGGAGAAGATCAAAGAGAAATATCGCGTATCGGCACGCACACTGAACACATCACTATTGTGCACCATGATGATTGTCATCGGATATTCATCATACGCACTTATCGTGATCCGCTCCACCGCCAACACACCGATGGACCAGAACTCTCCGGAGGACATCTTCACGCTGGGCGAATACCTGGGACGCGAGCAATATGGTACACGCCCGCTGTTCTACGGTCCGGCATACTCCTCACAAGTAGCCCTGGATGTGAAAGACGGTTATTGCGAACCGCGCATCTCCTACAACGGAACCAAATACATCCGTAAGGAAAAGGCTTCCGCCGATGAGAAAGACAGTTATATTGAAATTCCCGGACGTATCGAATACGAATACGCACAAAATATGCTCTTCCCGCGTATGTACAGCAGTACGCATGCCAACCAATACCAAACCTGGCAGGACATCAAGGGATATGACGTCCCCTACGACAAATGTGGTGAAATGATTATGGTAACCATGCCTACGCAGTGGGAAAACATCAAATTCTTCTTCTCCTACCAGCTCAACTGGATGTACTGGCGCTACTTCATGTGGAATTTCGCCGGACGCCAGAACGACTTGCAAGGCAGCGGAGAAATAGAGCATGGCAACTGGATTACCGGCATCAAGTTCATCGATAATATACTCGTGGGCAACCAAGACTTGCTGCCGAAAGAACTGAAAGAGAACAAAGGACACAACGTATTCTACTGCCTACCGTTGCTGCTCGGCATCATCGGCCTGTTGTGGCAGGCCTACCGCGGTCAGAAAGGTATCCAGCAGTTCTGGGTGGTGTTCTTCCTCTTCTTCATGACCGGTATAGCTATCGTGCTCTACTTGAACCAGACGCCGAGTCAGCCGCGTGAGCGTGACTATGCGTATGCCGGTTCGTTCTACGCTTTTGCCATCTGGATTGGTATGGGTGTGGCAGGCATTATCCGCCTGTTGCAGCACTACGTCAAGATGAAAGAGCTCCCCGCTGCAGCCATCGTTTCAGCAGCCTGCCTGCTTGTCCCCATACAAATGGCAAGCCAAACATGGGACGATCACGACCGCAGTGGTCGCTATGTGGCACGCGACTTCGGCCAGAACTACCTGATGTCATTACAGGAAACAGGCAATCCGATTATCTATACCAACGGTGACAACGACACGTTCCCCTTGTGGTATAATCAGGAGACGGAAGGTTTCCGTACCGATGCCCGTACCTGTAACCTTAGTTACTTGCAGACTGACTGGTACATCGACCAAATGAAGCGTCCAGCCTACGACTCTCCTTCCCTTCCCATCACATGGGACCGCATGGAATATGTAGAAGGTACCAACGAATATGTTCCGGTACGCCCTGAATACAAAAAGAGCATCGACGCCCTCTATGCCGAAGCCGAAAAACAAGCTTTGAACGGCAACGCCGAAGCGTTAATAAACGTAAAAAAAGAATTCGGTGAAAATCCTTACGAACTCAAAAACATACTGAAATACTGGGTACGCAGCAAAAACCAAGACTTGAAGGTAATTCCTACCGACAGCATTGTCATGAAGGTGGATAAAGAAGCCGTACGCCGCAGCGGCATGATGATACCGGGCGACTCTATCCCCGACTACATGCACATCTCGTTGAAAGGCAAACGCGCCCTTTACAAGAGCGAGCTGATGATGCTTGAAATGTTGTCGGAAGCCAATTGGGAACGTCCTATCTACATTGCAGTCAGCGTGGGACCGGAAAACCAATTGAATATGGGGAACCACTTCATCCAGGAAGGCCTTACCTATCGTTTCACTCCATTCGACACAGACAAACTGGGTGTAAAGATTGATAGTGAAAAGATGTACGACAACCTGATGAACAAGTTCAAGTTCGGTGGTATCGACAAGCCGGGTATCTACATTGATGAAAATGCGATGCGTATGTGTCACTCGCACCGCCGTATCTTCTCACAGCTTGTACAGCAGTTGGTACGTGAGGGCAAGAAAGACAAGGCAAAAGCTGCACTGGACTATGCCGAAAAGATGATCCCTGCCTACAACGTACCGTACGACTGGCAAAACGGCGCTGTACAAATGGCCGAATCGTACTACCAGTTAGGAGATTCTGCAAAAGCGGACGAGATGATGAAAACGCTTGCCGACAAAGCAGTGGAATACCTCACCTGGTATCTAAGCATGGACGACAGCCGCTTCGCGATCTCTACCCGCGAATTTGAATACCATTGGGCAGTGCTTGATGCCGAAGTAAAGATTATGAAGAAATATAATTCCAAACTGGCAGAGATATACGACCCGAAGGTAAAAGAGTTATACAACTTATATATAGAAAGACTTAAACAGTGATAACCGTTAATCATCAATAATCGTGTTTATAGAACAGCCTCCTGAGTTTGTTCGTAAGTTATACCCCAGCGCAGTCTGGCGAATGGATCCGAATGAGAGAGCCGTTTATCTGACTTTTGATGACGGACCTATCCCCGGAGTAACTCCTTGGGTTCTCGACTTGCTTGACAAATATAACATAAAAGCCACCTTTTTTATGGTGGGCGACAACATTCGTAAGCATCCCGATGAATTTCAAATGGTTGTAGAAAGGGGACACCGCATCGGTAACCATACTTTCAACCATCTTAGGGGATTTGAATACAACTTCAAAGACTATATGGCAAACGCGGAGAAAGCAAACGAAGTAATGCAAACAGACCTGTTCCGCCCTCCGCATGGGCACATGGGATGGACGCAGTATATGATGCTGAAACGCCGCTATAAAATAATAATGTGGGATTTAGTGACTCGCGATTATAGTAAGAAGCTGCGTGGGCCGCAAGTGCTTGCCAATGTTATGAGATATGCACGTAATGGCTCTATCATCACATTTCACGATTCCCTAAAGTCTTGGAACAACGGCAACCTGCAATATGCATTGCCACGAGCCATAGAGTTCCTAAAGGAAGAGGGGTACGAATTCAAATTACTTTGAGAAATAAAACATGAGAGTTGAAAGTCAGGCCGCGCAATTATGCTGCATAGCGTGAACTTTCAACTCTCAACATTTCAAGGCTATGAGATTTTCAACTCATCCACGCCTTTTTTAGTTTACTTTTACCGTCAACGGATTGCGTACTTTCTGAGCAAAGTCTGCCATATACTGATTCCAGGCAGCGGCAGTCTTGATATCTGCCCTGTCCCATGCAAATCCCCAATAATACACATATTCTGAACCCGGTTCATAATCGCTGACAGCAAGTACATGACCGTCGGCGTTATTACGCTCTTTCTTCTCCTTTTCAGAGAAAAGTACGGTTTTGGCATCTTTGACAACCGTAGGAACAGCAGCTCCTATAAAGATTTTACCATTGTCGGGGCCTGTCGTAGGGTCTACATAAGTAATGTAACCGTTAGCGGCATCGGCAACAACAGCTCCGTCCGGTTCATGCAGCACAATGCCCGTAACGATAGGCAATGTTTCTTTCAGGTTAGAGTATGATACGGCTGTTTTGTTCAGGTGCGAACCTGCATCCAGTGTAATCAGACGCGTCTCTACAACAGTCGAGTCACCCTTTACGGTCAAAGGATTGAACTCCAGCCTTACCGTAAAGCGCAATGGGCCATTATCCAGAATTTCCTGGCTCTTATAACACCAGGGATAGATGATGCTGTCATCCACCATTAACGCAGCTACACCGGCTCCCAATGTAGGACCCACCGCATAGCAATCCATTCCATGTCCATGGTCGATATGATAAGACAATTCCTTCAACAACCCGGCAGCCTTCTCCGGCTCCGTTTTCTTCAATTCTTTCAGTTTCGCGCGAGTTTCCTTATCGGTCTCCTTTGCATACATGCCCTCCAGTATCGGTTCGGAAGTATCGCGCTTGGTAAACAGGTCATAACCAAATCCACGCTCCCCTTTTGCCTGCAAAGCAGGGCCATACGCGCGGAAAGCCACCAAGTCGTTTTCCCAGGCCATATCATCCATACGTTCGGGATAGCATTTGCCGCAAGCCTTTACATCGAAAGATTCCGGAATACCGGCTTGTATGGTGTAAGTGGCAGAACTATTGGCAGCTACCGTAGCGGGAAATATAACTTTGCCGTCATAGGTAATCTGATAAGGGAGCTGTTGCCCGTCGACATTCAGAACCACAATCTGTGCCGTATCTGCCAATCCCAACCGGTTTGTAACAGTTTCCATAGATACCTCTATCACCTCATTAGAGCGCTCCAAAGCCAACGGGTTGGTTACCGTAACGGTTACCGTCTTACTTTCGTTACAAGCGAAGCAAAACAAAGCCGTCATACATAATAAAAGAAGTTTCTTCATTGATTAATGTGCTAATGTGACAATATATAAATGACTAATACGTAATGTGCCAATACCCAAATCACTACGCCATACATAGCGCAGCCAATTGGCATATTGGCACATTAGCAAATTAGCAAATTAAGATTTACTTAGGTTGTTTTCCGATGTAAGCCAAAATACCACCATCAACGTACAGCACATGTCCGTTAACCGCGTTAGAAGCCTCAGATGCCAAGAATACAGCAGGACCTGTAAGTTCTTCCGGATCCAACCAACGACCGGCCGGAGTCTTAGCGCAAATGAATGAGTCGAACGGATGACGGCTGCCGTCAGCTTGTTTTTCACGCAACGGAGCAGTTTGCGGAGTAGCGATGTAACCCGGACCGATACCATTACATTGAATGTTGTATTCACCGTATTCAGAGCAGATGTTACGAGTCAACATCTTCAAGCCGCCCTTAGCTGCAGCGTATGCAGATACAGTCTCACGACCCAGCTCGGACATCATAGAACAGATGTTGATAATCTTACCATGACCCTTCTTCATCATTGCAGGCAGAACAGCCTTAGATACAATGAACGGAGCGTTCAGGTCGATGTCTATAACGCGACGGAAATCGGCAGCTTCCATTTCGTGCATAGGAACACGACGGATAATACCTGCATTGTTCACCAAAATATCGATAGTGCCTACTTCTTTCTCAATAGTTGCTACCATAGCCTGAACAGCCGGTTCATCAGTCACGTCGCATACATAGCCATGTGCCTTGATACCCTTTTCAGCATAAGCAGCCATACCTTTATCCACCAATTCCTGATTGATATCGTTAAAACAGATTTTAGCACCTTGCTCTGCAAAAGCTGAAGCAATAGCAAAACCGATACCATAAGAAGCACCTGTAACGAGGGCTACTTTACCTTCCAAAGAAAAATTCAAATACTGATTCATGATGTTTATTTATTTTAGGTTGAAAAATAGTGTTATTTTAAGTCTGTAATCAAAGAAAAGTCCTGATCCCCGTAGTCCAGATTCTCACCACCCATACCCCATATAAAGGTATAATTGTGCGTAGCGGCAGCAGAATGGATAGACCATTCGGGAGAGAGAACGGCCTGGTCGCCTTTCATCCACACATGGCGGGTTTCGTCTACTTCGCCCATAAAGTGGCAGATAGCATGGTCTTCCGGTATTTCAAAATAGAAGTAGGCTTCCATACGGCGGCTGTGGACATGTGCCGGCATTGTATTCCACACACTGCCCGGAGCAAGCTCCGTCATACCCATTTGTAACTGGCAAGTCGGCAATACCTGATTAACCAGCATCTTATTAATATTACGATGATTGGAACCTTCCAAAGAACCCATTTCGGCCACAACCGCGTCTTTCTTCGTTACTTTCCTATCAGGATAATTGCGATGAGCCGTTACCGAATTAAAATAGAATTTAGCCGGATGGGCTGCATCCTTGCTCTCAAAAGTAACTTCACGATCGCCCGAACCCAGATAAAGGGCCTCCTTATAACCCATTTCAAAGACGGCATCACCGGCTTTCACAACCCCCGGTCCGCCTACATTGAAAATGCCAATTTCACGACGAGTCAGGAAATAAGGCGCCTTCAAAGGATCAATAGCTTCCAGTTGCAGTACTTCACCTACCGGCATAACGCCACCCACTACCATACGGTCGTACATGGAATACACCATGTTTACTTCATTGGGAGAAAATACTTTCTCTATAAGAAAATCACGGCGGATTCTTTTTGTATCATAACTTTTCGCATCCTCCGGATGAGCAGCGTAGCGAATTTCATAGTTTGTTTTCATGATTTTATTACGTTTTTAAGTTATCAAGTAAATAGCCGAACGGCACGTCGTTTACGTACACGATTGCAAATGTAGGAAAAGAAAACGGCAAAACATCGCGTTTTTGTCCTAATTATCTATCAAAATTGTACAAAGTAAAGGGAAAAATGGCATAAAACCGGCCATTTCAGAAAAGAGCAACCATTAAACGCGGCATAATACAAAATAAGCTCCAACAATCAGTAATTGTCAGAGCTTATTATTTCGTTGGACTACCAAGATTCGAACTTGGACAAACAGAACCAAAACCTGTTGTGCTACCATTACACCATAGTCCAAACTTATGTGCTTTCTGTTAAAAAGCGGTGCAAAGATAGAAGTATGTCCCGAAATATGCAAATATTTCGGGACATTTTTTCATCAGCTTCTATTATTTCGCGATAATCAGGTAATAATTCTTCTTACCACGCTGTACCAGCAGATACTTATCATCCAACAAATCAGCAGTTGTAACAACCTGATCGAAAGCAACCAGCTTCTCCTTATTTAAAGAAACGCCGCCACCTTGTACCAGCTTACGCATTTCACCTTTAGATGCAAACACAGCTGCATTGTCCACAAACAAGTCAACGGCCTTTACACCGGCTGTCAATGCATCACGAGACACCTCAAACTGGGGAACTCCCTCAAACACTGCCAGCAGCGTATCTTCATCCAGCTTCTTCAACGCTTCAGAGGTAGCGTTACCAAAAAGAATATTAGAAGCATCAACAGCCGCATTATAATCCTCTTCAGAGTGTACCATAATGGTAACCTCCTTAGCCAGGCGCTTTTGCAGGACGCGCAGGTGGGGAGCTGTTTCGTGCTCGGCTGTCAGAGCCTCGATTTCCTCTTTAGACAAAGAAGTAAATATCTTGATATAGCGTGCAGCATCAGCATCACTTACATTCAGCCAGAACTGATAGAACTTATAAGGAGACGTATAACGGGGATCGAGCCAGATGTTACCGGATTCCGTCTTACCGAACTTACCGCCGTCCGCTTTTGTAATCAGAGGGCTTGTCAGGGCAAACACTTCACCGCCATTGGTACGACGAATCAGCTCGGCTCCCGTAGTGATGTTACCCCACTGATCCGAGCCACCCATTTGCAGCTTGCAGCCTTTAGTCTCATACAGATGCAAAAAGTCATAACCTTGCAGCAGCTGGTACGTAAATTCAGTGAAAGAAAGACCATCGCGAGCCTCCCCGTTCAAACGCTTCTTCACAGAATCCTTGGCCATCATATAGTTTACAGTGATATGCTTACCTACCTCGCGAGCAAAATCAAGGAAGCTGAAACCCTTCATCCAATCGTAGTTGTTCACCAATTCTGCACGATTAGGGGCGTCCGAATCAAAATCCAGGAACTTGCTCAACTGCTTCTTCATACCTGCCATATTGCGCTGCAAAGTTTCTTCAGTGAGCAGATTGCGCTCTGCCGATTTGCCGGAAGGGTCACCAATCATACCCGTAGCACCGCCTATCAGCGCCAACGGCTTATGACCGCAACGCTGGAAGTGACGCAGTATCATCACACTGCAAAGGTGTCCGATATGCAGAGAGTCTGCTGTAGGATCAAAACCGATGTATGCAGTCACCTGTTCCTTTGCCAACAGTTCTTCCGTACCCGGCATCATATCGTGGAGCATGCCACGCCATTTTAGTTCTTCTACAAAATTCATCGAATGATTAACTATTAATTATTTGATTTATACTTTGTCTGCGGCAAAAGTACGACTCTTTATTCTAACAAACAACTCTTATCGTTTAAAAAAGACTTTGTCGATATTTTCCTGCATATCTTCCATAAACCTATCCAAGGGTATGCCGCGAACCTCGGACGCCCGCCTGTACAATTCCATAATTGGCACACCACTCTCGTCAGTCTCCAAAAGCAAACGTCCGGCAGGAACGGTCCGAAGGGATTCTTCCTGATACTTCTCCCCGAAAGAAAGATAAAATCCATGTCTCACATAGTCTTGCGCCAAAGCCGGCTTCCCGCGAAACCCATGAATAATCCAGGGATTGGCAGGCTGTAACCGCTGTTTCAACTTCAGCAACTCCTCCACTGCTTTCACCAAATGAATAACTAACGGTTTGCCAAGCTCCACAGACAGTTGTGCCTGATATTCAAAGACCTCTATCTGCACGGCTATCGGAGCATCTGCCAGTTTATCCAAACCAGCCTCCCCTATAGCAAGAACCTGCGGATGCCCGATCAAAGAAGACAGCACATTCATCTCACACCGCACATTCGAAGTAATAGCAGCCGGCACATACCAAGGATGTATACCCACTGAATACCATTCCCCCTCTTTCGGAGCAAAAACATCCGGATAACAGTTTACGATAGCCGTCCCGGGGATTCGTGGCAAGCGATGCGTATGTATGTCGACAGGACGCTTCATGGAACGGGATCATATCCGGAACCACCCCAAGGATGACAACGCAGAACACGTCTTATCGCCAGATAAAGCCCTTTGAACGGTCCATGTTTCTTAATAGCCTCAACAGCATATTGGGAACAGGTGGGAGTAAATCTGCACGACGGGGAAGTCATAGGTGAGATACACTTCTGATAGAAATAAATGGGAAGCAACAGCAGGTATGAGAACAGCCGTTTCATGGTTCAAGAGTCGTGGAAGGCATGTCCGTATTCGGAGCTGCCATTTTTTCGGTTATGCGCACCAAAGCAATCCTCATCCTATCCTCTATTATGGAAGATTCCACCAGCTGGTCGGAGAGGTAAATAAAGGCAATAGCAAGCCGACACTTCCTTTCTACCAGAATATTCAGCAACTCGTGCTTATTTACGCGATAAGCCTCACGTATCTGACGTTTGACACGATTACGCTTTACTGCCCGCTTGAAACGGCGTTTTGAAACACTGATAAGAATGGAAGCATCCGCCTCCAGCTCTTCCACCGGCAAATATACCACACGCAACGGAAAGACCGAAA
The DNA here is from genome assembly GCF_025146565.1 of Bacteroides eggerthii. Taxonomy (NCBI): domain Bacteria; kingdom Pseudomonadati; phylum Bacteroidota; class Bacteroidia; order Bacteroidales; family Bacteroidaceae; genus Bacteroides; species Bacteroides eggerthii. The sequence continues at coordinate 624,324 of NZ_CP102258.1, forward strand.
ACGAACGCGAACCGCCCGCAAACATCTTCTCTATTATCTTTTTCTTATCCAGCCTTTCGACCTTATGTAAGGTATTTGCCATGAGTAAATTACAAATTATGAATTCAATAAATCACGAATTATGGGTTACGATTATAAAAAACGAGCTACAAGGTCTGCGACATTTAAGCACCGCACCCGTAGCCCGCTATTTCTATTGTTACGACTACAAGCCACAAGCCGGCAGGCTCATAACTTATAATTCATAACTCATAATTCTTTTCACTTTCCTTTATTGTTCTCCTTAATGAACATATCGAGCGCTGCCGTCATTGAGGGCGCCTGCACACTGGGAGCTTCCAAATCCAAACGGAGCCCGGCATCGCGGACAGCTTGCGCTGTTGTAGAACCGAATGTTCCGATCTTAATTTCTTTCTGTTCAAAATCGGGAAAATTCTTCTTTAAAGAAGACACGCCTGCAGGACTGAAAAATACCAGCATATCATAGTCGAACTTCTCATCCGGAGTAAAGTCATTACTTACCGTACGATACATAACTACTTCCGTATGCTGAATTTTACTCTTATCCAACAAGTTCTTAATCTCTTCCGTATGCACATCCGACATCGGCACCAAATACTTTTCAGTCTTATGCTTTACAATCGAAGGCAACAGATCATCAAACTTTCCGGTATTTCCAAAGAAAATTTTACGCTTACGATACTGTACATACTTCTGAATATACAAGGCTATTGCTTCTGTCACGCAGAAATACTTCATGGTTTCAGGAATTGTCACACGCAATTCTGTGCAAAGATGAAAAAAGTGATCGATTGCATGACGCGAAGTGAAAATAACGGCAGTATGATCTAATATAGACACCTTCTGCTGTCTGAACTCTTTCGCTGAAAGGCTCTCTACTTTGATAAACGGGCGAAAATCTATTTTCACACCGTACTTCTCGGCAATGTCGTAGTAAGGAGATTTCTCTGATGCCGGTTTCGGCTGCGACACAAGTACTTTCTTAATTTTCAACGTCCTAAAATTTTATTATCAAATAATCGTTTAGTTGTATCACTCCTTGATATAACATCAAACAAGGCATGATTTCAAGGGCACAAAAGTACAAAATTAAAAGGAAACCGCCATGTAAATTGTTACAAAAAAGCTTTAACCACTTATAGAGCATCAATATTTTAGTAAAAAATGCCAAAATCAATCCGATTATTATCGTAAGTTGCAGACTTAAGTCGAAATAGACTATAAACAAAGCGAATGGAAAGAGGGTAAACCCAAGATAATAGAGCAGGGTAGAATACGATTCGAGCCAAAGCGTTGTAACACTTTCGTCAAAAAAAATCCAACCCAATACAGAGTAAAGAACCCATTTAAAGAGCAGATAACAAAAACTCACTCCAATATAAATTCCCAATAACATGAAAGGAGAAACATGGCGCACCAATTCCGGCTGAACATCATTGCAGTAATTAAAAATGCAGACACCGGCAAGAATGCAAGTTTGCAAAATCAACAGCAACAAATAGCGCATATCGCCTGCTGTGGAAGTAGCAAATATACTGGTACGCTCACGATGCAGCAAGAAATCCTTTACCAATTGCAATAAAAAACGACGGCTACGGGAAAGAACATAAGCCGACAAAAAGAAGCAACATAACAGGATAACAGTAATGCCGTCGTCCATTCGTGGAGAATAAGGGATAGGGATTCCCTGCGCTCCACCTGCCGCCCATGCCATCAACTCACTCATCATATTGCAGCAAACTTACGGATAGAAACGTCCCACAAAGGAACAGTATGCACCAATTCCACAGCTTCCCGAACCGTCTTGGCTACATGCCAGATAGAACCATGCTGCGTACGCATGAAATTTTCCTCCACAGCCCTCTGAAGCATGGCAAGTAGCGGATCAAAATACCCTTTGACATTCAGTATTACCACCGGATTCAGATAAAGTCCCAATTGTTTCCAAGTGATGATTTCGAGCAACTCTTCCAAAGTGCCGCAACCTCCGGGCAACGCAATCACAGCATCACTCAAATCTGCCATCATTTTCTTGCGCTCGTGCATGCTTTCCACTTCTACAAGTCGGGTCAATCCCGTATGATGCCACCCTTGCTCAACCATAAAACGGGGTATCACTCCTGTTACTTCCCCTCCCGCCGCCAGCGCGGCATCCGAAACAGCAGACATAAGCCCCATATTACCGGCGCCGTTTATCAATCGGATATGTTGCTGTCCCAGCAATGTACCCAACTCATAGGCCGTATCAAAATAAACCGGATCAATTTTGGTGCTCGAAGCACTGTATACACATACGGAAGCTATCTTATTCATCATCTTTCAGCGATATCGGTTATACTTGTTGCAAAGGTATATGATTTTAAGGAAATTTGAAAAAAGAAGCTGCTCATTCTGCTCCGGAGTATTCCAAAGCCAGAAAGGCAGCTTTCTATAATAAATAGCCTGTAAAGCTATGCTGATTACTTATCAGTCAAGGATTAATGTTGACAATTACAAGGGATTGGCAACGAGGCTTCATCAGAGACCGAAAGCTGCCTTCACCTTATCAACGTAATCCAGTTTTTCCCAAGTGAACAGTTCCACAGTCACATCCTTATCACCTTCATAGCGTGACTTGAAATGTTTGGTAACAACCTGCGGCTCACGTCCCATATGGCCGTAAGCGGCAGTGTCCTGATAAATAGGATTGCGCAACTTCAAACGGTCTTCAATAGCTTTCGGACGAAGATCAAAGATTTCGTCAATTTTCTTAGCTATCTCACCATCGCTCATGTTCACATGGCCACGTCCATAAGTATTTACATATATATTGATAGGACGTGCCACACCGATGGCATAGGATACTTGCACCAGCATTTCGTCTGCCACACCGGCAGCAACCAGATTTTTGGCTATATGACGGGCTGCGTATGCGGCGCTGCGGTCCACCTTACTAGGATCTTTACCGGAGAAAGCGCCACCGCCATGCGCACCCTTGCCACCATAAGTATCTACAATAATCTTACGCCCTGTCAAACCGGTATCCCCATGAGGACCTCCGATTACAAATTTGCCCGTAGGATTAACGTGATATTTAATATCATTGTTAAACAACGACAGCACTTTCTCATGATGGATAGAAGCGATGACACGAGGCATCAAAATATTGATAACATCGTTGCGGATGATACCCAGCATCTCTTCATCCGCTTTCAACTGAGCATCTTCGCTGTCATCAGCGGGCAGGATGAAATCATCATGTTGGGTGGAAACGACAATCGTATCGATGCGGACGGGGTTACCGTTATCATCATATTCAATGGTCACCTGGCTCTTCGAATCCGGACGAAGATAAGTCATTGCCTTACCTTCACGACGGATATCTGCCAATACCTGCAAAATACGGTGAGCAAGGTCCAATGAAAGCGGCATGTAGTTTTCCGTCTCATTAGTGGCATATCCGAACATCATACCCTGGTCGCCTGCACCTTGTTCCATTGGATCCTGGCGCTCCACACCACGATTGATATCGGGACTCTGTTCGTGAATAGCGGAAAGCACGCCACACGAGTTACTCTCGAACATATACTCGCCTTTGGTATAGCCGATTTTCTTGATTACTTCACGTGCGATAAGTTGAAGATCAACATACGCCTTGGTTTTCACTTCTCCAGCCAGCACCACCTGTCCGGTAGTAACCAGAGTTTCGCAAGCTACTTTCGAACTGGGGTCATAAGCCAGCAGTTTGTCAAGCACAGCGTCCGATATTTGATCGGCCACTTTGTCGGGGTGTCCTTCAGACACCGATTCGGATGTGAATAAATATCCCATTTCAATCAGAAATTAAAAATGAATAATTAAAAATGGAGATGAGGGAAGCATCATCAATGAGTAGGAATGCAAATCTTGATACACCGTAGTGCCGTCAGAAAAGGATGTGTTTTAGCATTTTTTTCTGTGGTTGCAAGCTACTCAAATCTTTCCACATTTCATTTTCGGCTGCAAAGATAAAGAGAAATACGATATATGCACCACAGATTATGTAGATTAACACAGATTAAAAACAAATCCGCCTCAAATTTAAATAAAATTATTTAAATTTGAGGCGGATTTGTTTGTTGAGTAAAAAGTTGACTATAACTATTTAACAGATTTATAAAGCTCACTGCCAGCCAATAAAAAAGCACCAACTCCATATACATCAGTTGCATCAAAACCCGCAGCTCTCGGAGCAGCACCAACCGGTTGTATATACCCTAATTTACCATCGGCATGGACAGCTTTCACCAAAGATTTCCACCCTTTTTCAAGTACAGGTTTATAAGTACGTTTGAATAGATAACCATTACGGATTCCCCAAGCAATACCATAACACATAAATGCAGAGCAACTATTTTCAGGCATATTATATGAGTCAGGATCCAACAAACTGGTACGCCAATCTCCATCTTTACACTGGGTAGCTCGTACCGCTTCTGCCATTTCTACAAACAAACGTACATAATAATTTCGAGAGGGGCAATCAAAAGGTAAATTATCTATGATCAAAGGAAGTCCACCAAACACCCAACCATTACCTCTTCCCCAAAACTGCTTACTACCATTTTTTTCACGAAGGGGGATTCGCTTGTTATCCCTATAAAATAGATGTTCTTCTTTGTCGTAAAGAGAATCTACACACGCCTTGTATTCAGTATCTAAATAATCCAAATAAATTCTATCTCCGGTTATCGTATATAAAGCCGCATAAACCGGAGGCGCCATAAATAGAGCATCCGACCACGACCAACGTTCCGAGGTACCTATTGCATCCGTTTTTTGCAAAGGAGCCTTCGAAGGGTGAGAAGCAACATAGTACGCACGCTCCAATACCGGTTGTAACATACGTTTATCATTTAATTTACGATACATTTCAATAAAAGCCTGACCTACACATATATCATCCGCATGATATACATTATCCCACATATTCCAATTATATTTTTCACCAATGGCATAAACAAAATCATAACAGAATTTATTTCCTGAGACTTTACCCCATTCTGTCATTCCACGATACAAAGCTCCATTTGTCCAATCCAACGGATGGTGTTTCACCCCGCTTTGGTGATTTATCTGCCATTCGGCTACAGCATTACAAACTTTGGCAATATCTTCTTTATTCATTCCTGATGAAAAAGGTTGCTGCGCATGTAATCCACAACATATTACTGCTAAAAGTAAAAAAAGGATCTTCTTCATATACATTATTTATTAATTATCTTTTATAGCTTTATCCAACTTAACACTCTTATTACCGTTCCAAATTTTCTTTCCGGTCCATTCCGCATAAGGAGCACACCAGAACTCATCGGTAACCGGAAGCCCTAACGCAGTAAATACGACAGAACATAAATAAAGACTACCCGTAGAAATATATCTTTCAGCAATTTGCGGTTGATGCCCTGCAAAGCCTAAAGTCAGCCAACCTCGTTCATCAAAATTACCTTTTACGGACATATGTCTTTTTATTACAGCAGTCAATCCACACCGTACTTGAGCTTTAGTCACTGAAGCCGGCAACAATCCATCCAATGCCGCTTGCGAAAGCACATGAAAAGCGCCAAAACGGTAAGCGATGGAACGACCCACCACCGGATATGCCCCATCAGGAGAAATCATTCTCTCTTGTTGTTCGGCATATCTGGAAAAGCGCCGTAATTCTTTCTTATAAAAATCAGATTCGCCCTTATCATGCTTCTGCATAACTTTCAGAACATCTAAAAGCATCGGATGTATTACAAAACTATTATAATAGTCCATGTGTAGGTTTACACCGTCACCATACCATGCATCACCTTTATACCATTCTTTAAACCTCATGACAGCATACTCTATCGGATACATATTACATTCACCTGTTAACTCCAATAAAGCAGCCTCTACCATAGCCGAAAAAAGTAACCAGTTACTTTCCACCGGTTTTATGTTTCGTATCTGCTGCAGGGCATTCAAAACATTCTGTCGGACTACCGGAGAAAGCCTGCTCCATACTTGTACAGGAGCACGTAACACCCCCTGGCAAAAGAAAGCAGCATCCACCAAAGGCTGTCGGGTAACCGTAAAATTCAAATAGTCGGGAGATTCTGGATCAAAACCATATTCAATGGACTTAAGCATTAATTGAATATATTTCTCACGCAATTGTCCTTCCGATGTTTCATCCGGTCCAAGTTCCAGCCAAGGAGCTATTCCCACCAATAAACGTCCCAAAGCTTCCAAATGAGTAGTGCGTGCATTAGAAGGATTGGCCGCACCGGAAACAGTCTCTACCGGCATGTTATTTCTTAACTCACCTTTACTCATATTATTTAATAACGGATCCGCTACTTGTGACAATATGCTTATCCAGTATGCTCTATCCTCCCGTCCTGAAGCAACCTGCGAGCGACCGGTAATACAGAACATCAGTAAAGTTAAAATCAGAATACTATATTTCATGGTTCTATTTTATGGTTTTATGAACTTATCTATCGGAAATTCCAGGCCACTGAATGCCTTTACACTTGTCCAAGGTTCTACAGGATCACACCAAAAAGGATTATTGGCCGGAAGCCCTAAAGGAAGAAATGCCAACGAGCATAGATAAACACAAGGAGTTGACAAATAGGTATCTCCCAACTCTTTCTGTTCACCACACACCCCGATCGTCAGCCAACCATCTTTATCAAAAGTCCCCGGTTGCTCAAACAAACGTTTCAGCATGGCTGTCATAGCTCCCCTTACTTGTCCCGGTTTCAATGACTGAGGAAGTCGTTGAAATAAAGCACATGCTCCCAACACCTGAAATGCTGCAGAGCGATAACTGACAGAACGCCCTAATACCGGATAACTACCATCAGGAGCTATCATTCGTTCTTGAATCTCGGCATAACGCATAAAGCGTATCCACTCCTCATCCAAAAATGGCAGAAAAGACGAATCGTATTTTACCGCTATTTTCAAGACTTGAAGCAATAAAGGATGTATAACATAACTATTATAATAATCCAGATGAAATTCTGCACCATCTCCATAAACACCATCTCCCTTATACCATGCCTTATGAGAGTCCAATGCCTTTTTTACCACTGAAAAGTTCCATTCTCCACCGAATTCCTTCAAACCACATTCCACCATTGCAGAAAACAGTAACCAGTTATTATTTCCTGGCTTCATGGTTCGGGTAGACTTCCATTGTGCAATAAACCTCTCACGGGAAGTTTCATCTAAATTTCCCCATAGCTGGGTAGGGGCCTGTAATAAACCCTGAATAAGAAAAGCGCTGTTTACCAATATCTGGCGAGTAGCCGTACTGTTAAAATAATCATCTGACTTCGGGTCTACGGAATTGGCTAACGCCTTACAGGTCATCTTTATATATTTCTCACGTAATTTCCCCTCCGATGTTTCATCCGGACCAAGTTCCAGCCAGGGTGCTATTCCAGCAATTGTTCTTCCTACAGACTCCATGTGAGTCACAAATTCTCGCCTACTGGCCAAAGCAGAAGACGAACGTCCTATAGGAATCTTTTTTTTCAACTGATCTTTACTAAGATTGTTTATCACAGGATCAGCAATCTTAACAATTGTCTGTATCCAATATTGCCTATCACCATTATTAGCATCCTGTCCACAAACAGGAGCCATACCCAGGACCATTGGACAGAAAAGAGCCAAGAATATAAAAATCAATCGGTATACCATCGCTTTACTTCGTATTTCCTATTATATATAAATGTATAATGTGCTCACTAAAACTAATATTTTTGCATTAACAACTGTAGTTCTTTTACTTTATCCGGATATTTCTGCAAAAGATTGTCTGATTCTCCCACATCCTGCTTCAAATTAAAAAGTTCAGGTACATCTCCTTCTTTAAACTTACTATTACCCGTTTTAGGAAGATATACCCAATCCCCCTTGCGTATGCCATGTACTTGTCCACCCTTTACATAAACATATTCATCGCGCGGTCTCAAAGAAGGATTCTCAAAAAAAGATGAAACGTTTATTCCATCTATCTCCTGATTGAAAGAATGGCTGCCTGCATAGTGCATAATTGTTGGAAAAAGGTCAATGCTAGCAATTATAGCATCACTTGTCACTCCAGCAGGAACAACTCCTTTCCATCTAATAATGCAAGGTACTCTTACCCCACCCTCATAATACGAAAATTTACCGCCACGTAAAGGATCGGCAGAGCCACCCTCTCCTTTAAAAGACAACCAAGGTCCATTATCCGATGCAAAAATAACCAAAGTGTTTTCGGCTAATCCTTTTTTATCTAAATAGTCTAGAAAGCGACCTACATTCCAGTCTATTTCTTCTACTACGTCTCCATAAAGCCCTCGTTTACTTTTGCCTCTAAACTGTTCGGAAGCAAATAAAGGTACATGAGGCATTGACGGAGTTATATATAAAAAGAAAGGTTGTTTTTCATTATGTTGTTCTACAAAATCAATAGCATGGTCAAAATAACGCCGGGTAGTGGTAGACTGATCACATGGATATTCAATAATCCTATCTCCTTCAAACAACGGAGAAGCATTATTCAATCTCTTTTTTACAGCCGCCCTACTGGAAGTCCTCACAAATTCCTGATCTTCCTTAGCTTTCACTAAAGTGTATCCTTCTCTAAAAATCGCATCAGGAGCAAATTGCTGAGAAGGAGCAATATACATATCATTACTGTAAGGGATACCATAATAGTAATCAAACCCTTGGTCCGTAGGTAAATGCCCTTTTAAATCACCTAAATGCCATTTACCAAAACACCCTGTTATATAACCTTGTTCTTTCAATGCTTCAGCCAAAGTAATTTCTTCGGAAGGCATACCCGCAGATTCAGGAAAAAATACACCTTTTACTCCATTTTTCGTATTCAGCCGACCTGTTAACAACCCGGCACGCGAAGCACTTGATACGGAAGCCGAAACATAAAAGTCTGTCAATTTCAAACCATCCTTTGCCATACGGTCAATCGAAGGGGTCTGTATCAACGGCGAACCGTAGCAACCTAAATCTTGATAACCCTGATCATCCGTAAAGATAATCACAACATTAGGCTTTTGCCGGGCCTGTAACAGCCCGGCAGATAAAAGCATAGGATAAATTATCAGTCTCTTATTCATATCTTTTTATTCTGAAATAACAACACCTTCTGTAATCCCACTATCGTTATAGGTATCTACCCGGTAATGATATTTCACACCTTTAGTAAGAATATGAAGCAGTAAATCGGTGGTTTCACAATCTTTCACCTGAATACACTGATTTAAGAAATCAGGCTGATAACCAAAACGAACCAAATAACCGTCAGCTCCGGATACTTTATCCCAAGTAAGTAAAGCGTATCTTTCATCTTCTTGATTCCTCTGTACTGAAAGTTTCTTAACCAAACCCGGTTTCTCCGAATAACCAAAACCGAATACACGTAAATCCAACAAAGCAAACTTACCTTCTTTGGGAGTATGTACATTCTCTATTTTAATAAAAGAGGCCTCGACCGGTACGGAAAGTTCAACATATTCATGCGGAACGGCTACTGTATTCTTTGATTTATCAACAATCTGTTTCCAATCTTCACCATTGTTAGATATATACAGCTTATAAGCATGATAATCCGTCTCCTTAGAAGCATCCGGATTTATATCCTGTTCGGCAAAATTTATCTGAACGGAGTTGACACGTACTTTTTTACCTAAATCCATTACAAAATATTCACCGGCATTACCACTCGCTGCAGACCACCAAGTTCTGACATTCTCATCTGTTGCTTTTTCTGATTCAAAACCGGGCAGTGAGGAAGATGCCATACTCTTTTTATTCTGAGACTGAAGCATCCAGCCAAAAGCAGAGATATCCTGAGGATCAAATTTCTTCTGCGGCAATTGCATAGGATAATCTCCCAATACAGTATGGGTTCTCATTCTCCCCTTTTCATCAAAAGAAACAGGGAATAAACCGATTCTTCTTTCAAATTCATCATGATTACCTACCCACATTGACGTTACTTGCCACCAATTTTCGTACTTATCTTTAAATACGCAACTATGTCCGGCACCACCAATAAAACCGCCAACTTTCAAAGAAACAGGATTATACGGTTGCTCTACAAAACCACCGTTGACACTATCACTCTCCAAAACCACATCGCAATACCAATTACAGATAGTTCCCGGCGTAGCATACTGAAGATAATATTTATCATTATTCTTCACAACCCAAGCACCCTCAGGACAGGGCACTTTCGCAAACTTGCCCTGCCAGGCAGAAGCATCAATCTCATCATAAAGTTCTCTACGTCCGAATTGATAACCGGACTTACATTGATTGACATCTGTAACATACTCGCGCAGGACTTTCTTCGATCCCTCAATTTCTTTAAAAGTAACAGGGTCTACTTCAAAAAAAGTAGTAGACTGAGTACCGCCTAAACCATAATAAAAATAGAAACGACCATTATCAATAAACAGGCAAGGATCGGCCATACGTCTGACCTCACCGCATTTCTCCCATTTTCCATTCTCAGGATCAGACGAGCGAATGACATCTACCGTTTTTTTCGTACGATCACGAGTAAAGTTGACAAAATATACATAATTATCATCAGCAGCTACAGCAGGAGCCACATAATGATCCAAATCTAGTGCAGAAGCATGTACTTCAGAATTGAAATATACATTCTTCCAAGTAATAAGATCGTCTGAAACACGATATCCTCCAATATCCATTGTAGTAAACAGGTAATATTTACCCTTAAACAAAACTACGACAGGGTCGGCAGCAGAACGAGCTTTCTTCTGTTTAGTCTGAAAACATCCCCAACCATAATCCAAATTCATCGGATTACAAAATGTCGTTTGTTTCTCTGCTATTTTATTCTCTGAACAGGAAGATAAAACAAGCGAAGCTAATAATACAGATAATATATTTTTCATATACAGTAATAAGATTAATAAATACTCCTATATTCACTTTATCACCGGAGCATTTTGGGTTATTTTGTTTAAATCCTTCATTAGTAAATTACGCAAATGACTTTTTACTGCTCTATAAGCCGGATCAGTACTTTTATCCGACATTTCCCCCGGATCAGATAAAATATCCATCAAAGTTTCTTTTTTATCTCCGCGTGTAAAAGCCGTATATTTATAACGTCCATCATGGATTTGATACCCTGAACTTGATTCAACAATAATATGATTACGAGACATTTTAACAGTCTGTCCCGTTAGAATCGGTTTCAATGATTTCCCTGATAGCCCTTTCGGTATAGGAATCCCTGCTAAATCGCACATTGTAGGGACAAGGTCAATACCACAAGTCAGGTTTTTTGAATCTACAATACCTTTTTGTATTCCAGGACCAGCAATTATGAGTGGTGTGCGGGTAGCTTCTTCCAATAATTGGCTTTTGAACACAAGACCATGTGACTGCCCCATTTCTCCATGATCCGAAGTAAACACAACAATCGTATTATCAGCTAGACCAGCATCCGCCAATGCAGTTAAGATACGTCCAATCTGCTTCTCCACATCTTCTACAAGCCGACAGTACATCCAACGATAAAAATCCCATTGTTCTTCGGTCCAACTTCGAGAACCGGAACCGATTTCTTTCATTTCGGCATATGCACCATTAGGCTCCATATTAGCAGGCACAGGTGGTATTTGGTTCCGATATTCCTCTTCACTCAACGTTTTACGAAAATTTATATATTTCTGTGTAGCCGCTATTTGATGAGGACGTAATTTATCAGGAAATCTCGGGTCAAAACCAGCACCATAACAAATGTCATGAGGGTTCATAAATGAAAGGTAAAGAAAAAAAGGCTTATCTTCTTCCGGCTTATAGCCCGCAAAAAAACTCTCGGCAAAGTTAGAAGGACCATCGTAAAAGTCCATACCGTTTTGAATAAAACCATAATCCGTAATATCCGTTCTTCCACAATAAAAACCTGGATAACCGGAATAAATAGTTTCATAACCAGCATTCCGAAAAAGATTTCCAACCGAACTTTCACGTGCAACAGGCAATACTCTCAAAGTATCCGGTTTAGTCGAATTATTCGTATAACCTATTTCGCCAGCAAAACGTCCCGTTATCATTGCAAAACGTGACGGCATAGAAACAGGATTTGCACAATAATTACGCTCAAACCGGACACCATTTTCTGCTAACTGGTCTAATGAAGGAGTGTGGACATAACGGTTACCTGCACAACTTAGCATATCATATCTCTGCTGATCGGTCATAATGAAAAGAATATTCGGCCTCTTTGCTTCTACTTTCTGTATACCAAAGGAAGTGAATAATGAAATACCACAGCTATACAATACGGTTTCCGTTAAATTCATCATATCTATTAATTTAATTCGATTATTTTTTCAAGGCTTTATCTACCTCCAAATCAACACCTTCCCAACCTTTTTTACAAGTCCAGGCTGTAGCTGGAGAAGACCAATATTCATCTGATTCCGGCAGACCAAGGGCAACAAATACAGCAGTACATAAATACAAACTACCTGTAGAAATGTAAGTTTCTCCAATATGAGGCTGATAACCGGCAAAGCCGACTCGCAACCAGCCTTCCGGATTGAATGTCCCCGGAGCATTAATCTGACGATTAATCACAGCAGTCAACGCACATCTCACTTGAGCGGGAGTTACTTTAGTAGGAAGTAACTTTCTGTATGCAACATCAGACAAAGCATGGAAAGCACCAAAACGATATGCTAATGAACGACCTATTATCGGGAAAGTACCTTCGGGAGAAATCAATCTTTCCTGTTGTTCTGCATAACGCGCATAACGACTAAGCTCCAGATCATAAGGAATAGCTCCTTCCAAGCCATGCTTTTTCATAACAGCCAAGACTTCAACCATCATCGGATGTATAACAAAGCTATTATAATAATCCAAATGGAAATCTGCGCCATCACCATACCAACCATCACCTTTATACCATTGAGCAAAGCGATCACAAGCATATTTCACCCGTTCATATTCCCATTCACCCGTAAATTCCTTTAACGCAGCTTCTACCATGGCAGCAAAGAACAACCAATTGGTTTCGGAAGGTTTAATTACTCTTGACGATTTCAGTTCTTTAATTACCCTTTCTTGCGTCGTTTTATCGAGTTTATCCCACAATTGCGTACGTGCTCTTAATAAACCATGAGCTAGAAATGCAGCATCTACCAGCGGTTGACGGCCTTTGTTAAAATTAAGATAATCAGGAGAAGCCGGATTTACACCATTAACAATTGATTTTAAAGACAAATCAATATATTCGGCACGTAGTCTACCTTCTATCGTACTGTCAGGTCCTAATTCTAACCAAGCGGAAATGCCTGTAATCAATCGTCCTAAAGCCTCAAGATGGGTTACTTCCCTTCTTTTCTGCATATCGGCAGCAATGGATTCAACTGGCATATTCTTACGAAGTTCACCTTTTGCCATATTACTGAGTAATGGGTAAGAAATACGATGTAACGCACTCAACCATGCCGCACGATCCTCATTTTCTGAAAATGCCGTAATAGTTTGTACCACAGGACGAGCTTCCAACAAATTCTTATAACGGATAAGAGCTTCTACAAAATAATAATCCGCATAGGTAAGAGGTGCATCTATCTCATATTGTTTTCCCATGAAACCGGTACAATGCTGTATGATGAAATGGTTGTTATCCCCCACTTTCTTTGCACGATATGCGGGAGAAGCCAATGACTTTATCTGTTGTTCTCCAATAGAAAGAAATTGTTCACCCAACTCGCCAGGTACATACGTACTCAGTTCTACGAAAGCGGATGCCATAATAGCACCGGCTGAAGCATCTCTATCCGCTTTTGGAATATTAGGAGCATCAAAATCCCAATACGGAATTTTGTCCTTTGGCAGACGTGGATGATTCATGATAAATTTACCAACCTTTATAGCATGGTCCAAATATTCTTTTTTTCCAGTCTGGCGGTACATCATAGTAAATCCGTATAATCCCCATGCCTGTCCACGAGACCAAGCCGACTGGTCATTTACCCCTTGATGGGTAACCTGATTTAATACCTTACCGGTAATTGTATCATAACTAACTACATGATAAGAGCTACCGTCCGGACGAAAATGATTCATCATCGTGCGATCCGCATGTGATTTCGCTTTCTTATAATAAGAATTGTCCCCCGTCATAGAAGAAGCTACTGTAAGCAATTCCAAATTCATCATATTATCAATGATTACAGAGAATTGCCATTTTTTACTGTTCCATGAACGGGTACATCCCGTTACCGGATGAAAGCGGGTAGATAAAGACTTGGCAGCCGTTTCTATCACTTCTCTATAAGCCTCATTGTGTGTAAGGCGGTAACCGTTTCCAAAACTACAGTTGATAATAAATCCGACATCATGATTACTTGTTGTATATTTCTGCTTTTCCACACGTGATGTCATTTCTTCTGCAGCAGCCCTAACCTGCGGATCATTACTATATTCATAACAATACCACAATGTACCGGGATAAAAACCACTTGTCCACCAAGGCGATTCACAAGTAATCATTTTACCGTCCTTTGCTGTTCTAGGAAGTATGCCTACTTGACCTTGCATCTCACTGAACATAGACATTGACTGCTTGACAGAGAAGTCAAGAGCCTCATCTACTACTTTTTTCATGCCTTTCGATACTGCACACGCCGATGACGCGAAACACGCTAACAGGACTAAACTGATAATTAAAGTTTTTTTCTTGTTTCTCATTACCCTCATTTTAAGGTTTAACTTTACATTTATATTATTTCTGAACGATACAAAGGAAGCTGAATCTACATTCTTAGCATAACACAATAGTTCTGATTTAAATAAAAATTGTACATGAACTGTTCTGAGCCACTCTACTTTCATTATTTCACCCTAAATAGAACTAAAACAACAATATCTTTTATTCAAACTTTCATGTTTTCAGAATGTAATCCCGATTTCAAATGACAACCAATTCTCTACCTGCCGTAGATAGTTCTTTCCAATATCACATTTAGTTAATCCTCCTAAATATTGTATCTATACTTCTCTGCAAGTTTCAACAGAGATACCATGATATCTTAGAATTGTTTCATATTCATACTTCTCTAAATGACTTCAAAATTTTCGCCCCCCAGTTGTTCCAAGAGTCTAATGTACTCTCAAAATAGGGGAGCAGCAAAGGCTAATCGGAGACCGTTACTCTATCTTTTTCCTGACCATGTATACAAACATTAGTACATACAAATATCTATAATAGATAAGCGCTTTCTTCATCCCGTTTTACTTGATTAATCCATTTTGAGAATTCGTATCGCAGTAATCATTGTTTCTCCTTTTATTGGAATAAAATCAACGGTAAGTCCTTTTTTAGCCGAAATAGTTACCGGTATCTTGCAAATCATCGGTCTTCTCACTCCCACTTCCTTAGCAACATCAAGTGATGATAATACACGCATTCCATTGATATCTACATGAAATAACCGTTCAGTAGCCTTCTCTTTTTGTACAATATTATCCAGTTGATAAGCCAAATCAACAACATCCGCACCTGAGAGTTCTGTCCAATACAAATAAACTACATATCTTCCATCAGGTAAGTCTGCCTTAAAACTATTCAACCCACGCCGTTGAGTTTGGAAAATCGGATCTTGTTCCGTTCCATAGATATTTAAATTAGAAGCAGGTTGAGAACCCCGCTTTGTTCGCGCCCGAAAAGCTTTTCCTCCTACATATCCCCAACCGCCAGATGTATACTCCCGCTCTGGTTGCCAAGCTAAAGAAGCAGTCTTATCTTCAAAATGACGGGCTGTACCAAACAACATGTTTAACTCTGTAAAAGACTCTTTGTTATCAAAAGAATCAGGAACTAATTTCATATTCACTCTACAGAAATCTTTAACATAGCTCCCCTGAGACACTCCTTCCGCTTCCAATTGATTAATACCATTAATAAACGGTACATTAAATTGAGCTATTCCATTTTCCGCTTTCATTACTGCAAGCATTTTTCCATTTACTTTCAAGTTAACCTGTTTTAAATTAGTATAAACAGATACCGGATAATAACAAACTCCTGAATTGTCAGCAACACCAGACCTATTATACCAATCCGAGCCACCTATTGCTACATACGGTTCCTTACTAAGCATAGCTTTATAATATCGATAAGTATCTTTAGGTATTCTATCTAAAGTAACTAACCCCTTGCAATTAACATGAGGAATAGCATCCATCCTCTCCTCTGAATGGAAATCGTTCAGATTCCACACAGCTGAACCTACAACAAACTTACGCTGTATTATCTGGGGTAAATAATGGCGATGATACATAACTCCATAATCTACAGAAAAATCAAAACGTTCTGGTTTAAATGAATGAATTCGAGCATCAACATCTGCACCATATTCACTTATTATAATAGGCTTGTCTGGATACTTTTGATGTATTGTATCCAAAATCGCTTCAAATCCACTGAATTCTCCCCCATACCAGCCATTATATAAATTCATTCCTAATATATCAGATAGATTTATCAAATTTGCTTCCTCATAAGCAGCCAAGTTTCCATGACATGGAAGCATCGTAGCCCTTCCCGGATCAACCTCCTTAGCTGTATTCTCTATACGCTCCGCTATATGATACAAATATTTCAAATACTCATCTTTTTTTATAGACGACTCTGAATTATAAAGAGGACGTAACATGATTTCATTCATATAAGCCCAAATGCAAACAGAGGGAGAGTTAAAACACTGATAAATCATCTCTTTCATCATTTCAACACAATTGTCTGAGAACTTCTGACTCATAGTAATAGTGTTAATCACCGGAATTTCCACAGAAGTCACAATTCCTAGCCGATTACAAGCAGCCAATACCATTTCGTCTTGGGGATAATGGGCAATACGTAAAAAGTTACCTCCCATCGCATGTAGCAATTCTATATCACGAACATGCATTTCATCTTTTAGAGCATTTCCCATACCTAAATGACATTGATGTCGATTAGTCCCCAATAACTTTACCGCTTTTCCATTCAATTCAAAACCTTTTTCTGCAGAAAACGAACAAGTTCTAATACCAAAAGTATTACTAACTTCATCAAGCAACTTTCCCTCATTATCCCAAAGACATGTTTGCAGCCTATACAAATTAGGACGCTCTATCTCCCACAATTCAGGATGATTTACTACAATTTGGATATTAAAGGCCTGTTCTCTTTCAGTGTTTACAATTACTTTCTTTTTACTTGTAGCTACACATTCACCTGTAGCTGAATAAATTTTATGTTCCACAAAAATCTTGCTACGCTCTGCCTGCGTATTACTCAACATTGTACATATATCTACCAAGGCTTTTTCCTCAGTTATTTCCGGCGTATTCACATATACTCCTGAAGAAGCATAGTGAGTAGTAGAAATATGAATAGGAGAAACAGAAATCAGAGAGACATCACGATAAATTCCACCAAAAAAAGTGAAATCAGCAGAAAGGGGTGGAATTTCAGGATCGTACGAATTATCGACGCACACAACCAACTGATTTTCTCCTTCTCTTATATAAGGAGTAATATCAAAACAGAAGAAAGTATATCCTCCGATATGTTCACCAACCCTATGGCGATTAACAAAAAGTTTAGTACGCTGATTTGCCCCCTCAAAGAAAAGATACAAAGATCTGCTCAACATAACACTATCCACTTGTATATTCTTACGATACCATCCTGTACCACGATAAAAACCTGGAAAATCATCGACACAATCTTCTGCATTCCAAGTATGTGGAATTGAAACCATACTCCAGCCATCCTCACCAATATCAGAAGTACCTAGCCGAAATTGCCAAGAATCATTAATACTATATGTTATGCGAGGGTTGTTTTCTGTAGAATACGCTTGGAATATTCCCCAAAAGATAAGAATTAATAAGATGCAAAGTTTTTTCATACAATAGACATTATAATAAATTAAATAATAAAGTGGCCTTTATATTTAGTATAAACTCTAAAACTCTTTTCTTACATTTATTTTTCACCATACCTATCACGAAGATTATGTAACAGTGTTAGTTTTGCCGGAATGTTAAATTTCCCATGTGATTTGTCTCCAGCGTACCAATCGGTAAATATATCATGCTGAGTAGAATAAAGCGCTTCTTGTGCTGTTTCTAAATACTCTATGGATAAGTCCAGATGCTCAGTCCTCTTCTCCGTATATTTATAGGCTCGCAAAAAATGATAAAGTGAATGACTTAATGCTGCCATATAATGACAAGGTGCACTTAAATTATCATGAAAAAAACAACGATATTGTTCGGGCAACCGAGGCATAAGTTCGGCACAACGTTGAGCTACTTTATCAAACCTGCCGAAAGTACGTTCCATGCCAGACAGCAACGAATCCACCTGATTGCTCCCTTCTATACGAAACGAGCGTCCTGATACACGTTCACGTATAATTTCTTTTAAAGGATTAGGAGAGAAATGCTCAAAATGTTCACTAATCTGTTTGAACACTCGTGCATAACGTAAATCATGGAATATAAACTGGCACTCCAATCCCGGGAATTCAGCGCTCTTTTGCTCCCAATACGCATGGTAATAATCACGATAAAGTTGCATTACTTCTTTTGCATGCTTTTTCCCAAAATAACGAACACAAAAATCATAAAGGAACTCATCCGTATCATAAGTAACCATATCCCACATCATAGATGCATTGGCAGATAATTCCATTACAAATTCACGAAGATTTCCGGCATTAACTACTGATAAAGCTAACGAACGACGACTGTTAACA
The DNA here is from genome assembly GCF_025146565.1 of Bacteroides eggerthii. Lineage (NCBI taxonomy): Bacteria > Pseudomonadati > Bacteroidota > Bacteroidia > Bacteroidales > Bacteroidaceae > Bacteroides > Bacteroides eggerthii. The sequence continues at coordinate 643,166 of NZ_CP102258.1, forward strand.
TAGCGAAAATTAAACTCCATTTTCCAAGGTCCTTCTGCCGCAGCTAAATGGGCTCCGGTAGAAGTAAACTGAAAATTCATATAATAACCTAATTTAACCCGAGTTGCAGTATCAAAAGATACAATGTCATCATTAGGATAATGGTCACGGCGGGCAGCAACAAAAGTCCACAAAATATTATCACCGACGGGCGGCCTCAAATAACCTTTAGCCAAGAGATCCGACAGTTCATCATAAAAAGTGACACGCACAAAAGGATTAGGATTGCCCGTTCTTTCTTTTATCATATCAAGTTGAATACGTAACATCCGATTGATAACTTCCGCACGTTCCTTCTCACCCACAGGAGCGTCTTCAAAAGCTGCCCAATAAGGTTGATCGCCTATACCTCTGAAAGCAATAGTCCAAAGATTTTCCTGTCCACAACGGCATACTGTCTCAATACTATATTGCCAAAATTCCCGTAGAGACTTTTCGTCAGAAAGTAACAATTTTGGAGGAGTAATTCCACGTACCTTGCACCAATACTCCTTCCAAGTTACTAAATTATTATTGCAAGCAGTATGGTGAGTTGAAGAAAGTATCAAACCATATTTATGGAGCAGGGACACCGATTCCGCCAATTTATAATCCGGGTAAGTGACTGTCTGCTCCATTTCCACTGTATTCAATTTCAAACGTAACATAGTCTCTAACCACACTTCGTTATTTTGTAATGTACGTTGCCGCCACGGCGTAAAAAGTTCTGTATCATTAGGGAACCAAGCTCTGTAACGTACTTGTGGAGATTTATAAAAATAATCAAGATTACAAGGGATCTCAATCTGTTCTTTTTTTTGAGGTCTCCATGAAGAAAAGAACCACAAAGGAGGAACATCCAGAAATTTCTCACTAAAAGTATATATAGCATAGATCGCTCCACGCATATCTTTTCCTGTCAAATAAATCCGTTTAGTCGAAGCGTCTGCATATAGACGATGAGACTCAAAGCCATCTAAAGAACGAAGTTCCGATTTATCCACGTTAGGATTAACAGTAGATTCATTAACTATAATTAGTTCGATACTTCCCGCTTCTCTATCAGTCGGAACAGAAACAATAGAAGGACGAAAGCCCATTACGCTCTTAAAATCACGCTGTAACGTCGCAACTGCCAATTTTATCGGTGGCAATTCTCCGTCAGAAACAACTATACGAAAATTACCTTCACTCAAAACGAGAGAATTCATGCAAGCAAATATCCATACAGACCGAATGATAAACAATAGTAAGAAAATAAAGCGTTTATTTTTCATAATCCAATATACGTAAAAAACGAATCTATCCAAAAATTCCCGACCTGTACTGTATTCTTTCAGGCCGGGAATTCTTCATCTAATTAGGAAATATTTATGTAAATAATCTCTTGATATTTTATCAATTATCAAAAAAATCAACAAGATTGTATACATTGTAATTTACCTCTTGCATAAACTTGGCCAAATAAGGATACATCTTATAATAATTATCATAAACCCCCTTATTAGCAGGTTTTCCACCATTGTCACTCCCATCATCATCTTGGTATTTAAACCAATGCCAGCCCACACAGTTCTTAGCTTCCAATAATCCTAATGTAAAGTGCTGATAAGCATAAGCCCGATCCTCTTGTCTGGGTACCGAAAAACCAGCTCCTGAAAGATTATTTAAATCAGAATCCTCTGTTCCTTTGGTATAAAACTCTGTTACAAGGAAAGGTTTTCCTGCCCACGTATCCCAATCTTTCACATAAGTATCCAATTCCGGACTCCAACGACTATAATAGTTAATGGATATAATGTCACAATATTTGCCACAAGCTTCTACTACATTTTTCATGTACTTAGGTGTGCCATGCAAACGAGTTCCTAAATACATCATACCAGAGTCAAATGCGTCAATAGCTTCCCTCACTCCCTTATAATAAATTTCTGCTAAACGACCGGCAAACTCAGTATTCAATGCTGCTGTAACTTTTTCAGCTCCCTTTTCTTTCATAAAAGCGTCAGCCGCTTTACGGGCAAGATCATTCTCATCTGCAATTTTCAAGAACTGATCTAATATATTGCTACCCCCTGTAGAGAAGTTTATCTCATTATCGGAAAAAAAGCCCAGAACATTAGGGTCTCCCTTATAAGGAGCCAACGCCTCTTCTACATAGTTCTTACAGAATGTCATCCAAGCTTCTTCATTTAACACCAACCCCAGTAAATTTTCCGATTTACCTCCCGGATACGCATATCCATTCGTCGATTTAAACTTACTAAGAAAGCCAAATGAAGGTGCAAGCGTCATCGGCGCATCAGGATGTGCCATATTATGGGCCTGTATCTTTTCATAAGTATCCGTACAGAAAGCTCCCGTACCGTGAAAGCCGATAGATGCCAACTCTGCTTGTGAAGTAGCCAACCAATTCTCATCCGAACCAAAACGTTCCATCCATGCCGCACGATTACGTTCAGAGCTACCATAACGTACCGAAGTAACACTTCTTTCATAACGGGGATAGCCTTCCGGATCAACAATCCACCAACGGCCATCAGCCCCTTTAGTAACATGAAAACGGCCCGTCGCTTCAAATTTAATCCCGGTAGTAAGACTACCATATTTATTAGTAATAGCTTTATAATCTTCTTCCGTCAAGACTTGAGGCTCATAATCAGCCATATAAGCTACGATCCGCGTATCTCCAGGCGTCCAACGGCTTACAGGCTTAAATTCACTAGAGTAATTTACCGTTATTGGGCGATAAGGTTTACCTATCAATGAAGGCTTGTATGCCTGCATTTTTCCAGGTTCAGGTAACCCTTCAATTATCTCATTATACTTAGGATCCTCATTGAGAACCACATCAGGTGGCATAAAATTTGGATCTTTTACTTCATAATCAGTGCATGAAACAAAAAATGCTCCACTTGTAAAAAGTGCTACTATATAGAAGGATTTCATCGTCATGGTTATTCTTTTTAATGATATTTTTATTTAGATACTTTACGGATTAAACGCATATAACGAGTTGGCTTTTTCATTATTTTAGCTCCTGGCTTTTCAGGCTCCCATTTGCCAAAACGTACAAAGAAAATTTTTGTGACATCTGCAGATTCCGAACTTGTCATATACTCATCACCAGCTCCCTCTTTAATATTCATCGCATCCCCCGAATGAGTGGCTAGAATCTGCTCCCAATTAGCACGGGCAGCTTGTTCTTCTGGTGTTATTACAGTATTATCTACTTCTACTCCACCATTATAAGCTTTAAACACTTCATCCATCTCGTTAACTGCTGGAAGATACCAACCATCCTGACAATATTGTAAGACAGAAATTTTATCGGAAAAACTACACTCACGCATCTTTTGAGTATTTTTTTCACCATTATCCTTATCTAGACCTAAAGCTATACTTGCAAGCGCCGCATCTGCATCTGACGATAACCAGCTCACTGGCTCAATACGTTTCAATGCAAGTATCTTAGCTTCATTACCCTCAGCCCAGAAAACAATACCACCTTCAGCCAGCTGTACCCCTTTATCCATATCTACATATTCACCAATAGTAAATGCTGATGTAATCGGCATTTTTTCCTGCGTAACAATTACTTCCACCATAGCTTGATTATCTTCAGAACCTGTAGTAAAAGTAACAGTAACAGAACGTTCTTTATCACTTGTATTAGCAGAAAGTGCAGTAAAAGTTACGATATCGCCATTCTGTTCTGCTTTAATCCAAGCGACATCTTCACCTTCAACAATATAAGTATATGTATCTTTGTTAGTAGTCACAGTCACTTCCTTTGAGGCTCCTTCTTCGCTTGTCAAATCAACCTTAGAAGGGGACACTTTCAAAGTAGCCGGTTCTTCAGGGAATTTATAGTTACCTACTAACTTCATAGCACGAGCATAACGAGTTGAGCCTTCTTTAGAGCCACCTTGTGACAAATATTTCCCAAAACGTACATAAATAGCATTCTTTCCATCAACAACAGTAGAGACTTCTGTACTAGACCAGTAACTCTCACCTGCTCCCGCAGCAGCCGAATTAATTGGATCACCGCCCAAATCAGCCAACATTTTCTCAAATTTAGCACGAGCCGTTTTTTCTGTATCTGTAATAGCTTCTGTATTATTAGCTACAAATGCCGGATCATCATGAGCAATGCCATTATAAGCATCAAATAAATCAGCAAGTTCCTCAGATGCAGGCATATACCACCCATCTCCAATACTTGTACAGAATACCACTGCATCATTGGGTGAAGGATTGGCAAAGAGAGCTGTGTTTTCTATACCATTTACAGTGGAGAAAGCCCCGTTCATCTTGTAAGGTAATTCACATGCACCTACCCGGCGTTGTAAAGAAATAGCCTTACCGACCTCAGGATTTTCAGGATCCACCCAAAATATCATACCCAAACCATCTTCCGTCAAATCACCCACTTTCAATAATTTGATTTCCGATTCTTCCAACTCGCGCTGCGTAACAGTTATCTCTTGCATCCATTCACCAGAAACCAACTTCACAACAGCTGTACGTGGTTCTCCAGTCTCATTGACAGCCGTAATAGTATAAATCACACGACGCTTATTTACGTCCACCGAAAGCCAATCGGCATCATATTCAGCAGTTATATCATCTGCTGTTGTATTTATTACTACAGTAGCTTGAGAACCAATATTTTTATATAATGTAACTTCTGTCTCACTATTATTAAACTCCGGCATAATTCTCACTTCATTATACTCTTTACAGGAAACGAGAATCAAGCACAGAAGGAATGAAACCCATATAAGTTTTTTCATATTATAGTTTCTTTTCTTAGATTTATAAATAAAATAGGTCACAAATTATTTCCATGGATCACTCTGAGGGAAAACATCCGCTCCCATCAAATCCACCTGATTCTGCGGAATAGGCCATGTTTCATGTTTACCATCCACAAAGTTTCGACGACACTCGGCATAGTCTTTATCCAAATATGGATCTTCTGATTTCAAATCACCACCATGCAGACGAACACGTTCGCCCAAAATACCCAAACGCTTCAACAACGGCCAACGCACTCCTTCAAAATGAAGTTCGCGAGCATATTCATCCAAAAGCATATCAAGTGTCAAAGGACCGTCTTCATGATCATTACCTGCACGTTCCCAAGTCTCATTGTAATATTCAATAGCTTTCGGACTACTACCTCCATCACGATGGAAATAGGCTTCAGCACACATCAGATAGGTTTCAGCCAAACGGTATACTATCAAATCGCGGAAACTTGTAGTACGGTCAGGTTGGTCGGCATTAGTCCATTGATCAAAATGTTTTTTTGACATAGGATGTAGTTTTTCCATATAGCCGGCAGATGTTCCATACAAATTTTTTGGAATCTCTTGACCGAATTTTGCAGATTTAGGATCATTATAATAGAACGTATGAATGAAAAGGTCCTTATAACGATTATCTTTAGCTTGATCGTAAAGACTGAATAAATAAGTATTGGGATATACACGTCCCCAACCATATCCGCCATTCTTAGCTTCAAAAGTACAATCGGCATTAGACTGATAACGAGTAGTCGTAATAATTGCTGCACGATGTCCCATCAACGGTGTACCACTTCCACCACCACCTAAGTTTGTTGAAAACTGGTATGCCCACAATACCTCTTTTGAACGAAAGTCCGGACCATTAAACACATCACCGGTTTTATTTTCCATAGAGTATGTACCATCCTCAAAGATATCTTCACACTCTTCGATGGCTTTGTCATAATCTTTATCCCACATAGCCACCTGTGCACGCACATGCTTAGCAGTAGCTTTTGTTATACGACCATAATCTCCGTCCTGTGCTTTCCAGTCAAGCATCTCAATAGCAGTATCCAGGTCACCACGAATCACAGTAAATATATCCTCTTTACTGGCTGGAGTAAAATCACGTTCCAAATTGCTTACGGTAGTAGGCTCAGTATTTAAGTACAGACGTTCAAAACGTTTCCATAATTCAAAATATGCTCGTCCACGAAAGAATTTGGCTTCTCCATAAGCGCGACGTGTCAAAGGATCTGGATCTTCTACTCCCAAAGCTTCTGCTCCTGCTATTACCTCATTAGCTTTACCAATAATAAAATAATGCTGCTGCCAAAAAGCCTCTACATCACCATTATTCGGCATGAAATTTTCAAGTTTAGCAATGGCAGTACTGGTTCCGGCACGAAAAGCCATAAGATCAGTAGTATAATCACACATACTCACAACATACAAATTACCGCTTCCACCATTATCGGCACCTTTGGCAATTTCTCTATCTAGCGCATACAAACCTATTGCTGCACGATTCAAACCATCAGGAGAATTAGTCAGGTAATCAATTGTTATATTCGTTTTTGACTCAGGATTCAGAAAATCTTCACAAGAAGACAACAGTACGGTAGATGATACTGCCAAAGCCGCTATATATAATATCTTTTTCATGTTTTACACGTATTGATTAGAATGAAACATTAATTCCAAATACATACTGTCTTGATTCAGGATAAGCTCCCGGTGTCAACTCAGGACTATAAGACTTAAAGTCCGTAAATGTCAATAAGTTAGTTGCTGTAGCATAAACCCTCAGACGTGACAGAGAAATATGTTTTATCCACTCTGCCGGGAAAGTATATCCTAACTGTAATGTACGTAAACGGATATAGGAAGCATCCTGAATAGCCAATGCACCATGATAAGGTACATTCGTATTATGGCTGGGGCGCGGGAATTCATTCGATGGATTAAATGGAGTCCAATAGTTCACTTTGATACCATTTAATTTACCCTGCAAAGAACCACCACTATTAGATTCATTCAAATAGGCATTCTGAATCTTACGACCGGACACACCATACCAATCCATATAAAAGTCAAAACCTTTCCATTTTAGAGATGTATTCAAAGATAATGTAAAATCAGGATCTTTAGATATCGGAGTACGGTCATCCGCATTAATTTTACCATCACCATTTATATCTTTAATCTTCACAGAACCAGGTTTTACATTGTCTTCCCGCGAAAGTGCTTTATCCGCAATACCATCCCCATCCGTATCAATAGTAGGTTTCAGAGTGTACTCCAATTCATTATAAGGATTACGTTTAATATCAAAATCTTCATACTGATAAATGCCATCTGGTACATAATTATAATAAACATTGATAGGTTCACCAACAAACCATTTATTTCCGGGCTGACTCAATGGCTTACCATTTTCATCAACTTGATCATCAATCTTTACAATTTCATTAGCATAATGACTAAAATTAGCACCTAAACTCCAAGTCAGATCTTTTGTACGGATAACATCACCACTAATATTTATATCCACACCATGGGACTTGGTTTCCCCCAAATTATCAAGCATATTTTCATAGCCTAAAACCGAATTGATCTCACGTTTTACAAGTAAGTCCGTTGTTCTAGTCTGATAATATTCTATTGTTCCGGATAATCTATTTTTGAAAAAAGCAAAGTCAACTCCCACATTCGTAGTACGAGATTGCTCCCACTTCAAATTAGGGTTAGACAATTCCTTTCCTGGAAGATACCCCATATACATATTATCGCCAAATTCATAACGATATTCATTAGCCAAACCAAGAGTTGTATAGTTTCCAATACCATTTTGATTACCTACAATGCCATAGCTCAAACGCAATTTCAGATTATCAATCCAAGATACATTGCGAAGAAACTCCTCCTGATTTATGCGCCATGCTAAAGCTATAGAGGGGAATGTACCCCATTTATTATTTTTACCAAAACGACTTGAACCATCTCGTCTGACCGCTATGTTCATAATATACTTATCCATAAGCGTATACGAGGCACGTCCCATAAACGACACCAAATTATTCTCAGAGAATGTTCTGACCGGTTTTCCGCTAAACTCACCGTTTGCGATAAAATCCCAACCCATATCCACTGGTAGTGAAGCCGTAGAATATCCTAACTCTTTGGATTGAGTATGATCTACAGACTGTACAGCAGTTAAAACTAATTTATGATTCTTGTCTCTGAAAGGGACATCATACGTAAATATGTTTTCTATCAAATAACTTCTTTTTTCATTATTTGCTAATTTTGCAGTAGCACCTCCACCGGGATAATCTGTTTTTTTTGCTTCCCCATCTTCTTGTTGTCTGTTATAAAAAGATGTATTCAAACGATAATTAAATCCTTTAAATGGTTTCAGTTCCAAGAATAAATTAACACGATAACTGTTGTTTGTTATTTCACGATTATAATTTTGCGCCCTATAAAGAGGGTTGACATCATTAGCTGAATTAATATACTTAGTATAAGTTCCATCCTCCTCATACACCTTAGCTAACGGTGTACGGGTAATAAATTCTGTAAAATTCCCATCTTCACGTTCGCTCTTCGTTAAAGCATAAGAAGTATTTACACCAAAATTAATCCATTTATTAACCTTATAGTCTACATTCAGACGAAAAGCAGCCTTTTGATAGCCGGAACCAGTAGTTACCATACCGTCCTGATCAAAATAATTAAGTCCTGCAGAAACACGAAGTTTGTCGTTTCCACCACGTACAGTTATATCATGGTTTTGATATAAGGCATTCTTCAACATTAGGTCTTCCCAATCAACAAATTGCCCGCTTGCCCATACTTCTTTCATCACATCATCACTAAGTGCTTCTGAAATAGACATCTCGCGAGCATCAATAATGCCTTTATCATTTGCCATAGCCTCACGTCTCAACATCACGTACTCTTCAGGAGAATAAAAATCAAAATTACGCCACAAGGATTGAATACCTACATATCCGTTATAATTTACTTCCATCTTACCCTGTGCCCCACGTTTAGTAGTCACTAAAATGACACCATCGCTAGCACGTGCACCATAGATAGCCTGTGAAGCTGCATCTTTCAGAATCTCAATAGACTCAATACTTTCAGCACTCAATGTGCTAAATTCTTCTCCATCTGATACAGAACCATCAATTACATATAAAGGAGTATTCTGTGCACTAATAGACCGATTCCCACGAATAGTAATACTTGGTGTAGAACCCGGTCTGCCCGAAGCACTCGTTACATTGACACCTGCTACACGTCCACGAAGCATATCACCAACATTACCTGCCGGAAAACTCTTCATCTCATCGGTCTTGACAGAAGCTACAGAGGTTGCTACATCACTCTTTCGCTGGTAGCCATAACCTACCACTACCACCTCATCCAATAATTCGGAATCTTCAACTAAAGTTACATTAATAACTCGTTTATTACCAACTTTGAGTTCCTGTTCTACATAACCTATATAAGAGAATACAAGTGTAGCACTAGCAGGTATCTCAATAGAATATTTACCGTTTATATCGGTAATCACACCGGTGGTTCCCCCTTTCACATGAACATTCACTCCAATCAATGAACCTTGTGCATCAGATACAACACCTGTCACTCGTACATTTTGTGCATGTATGCCCACCATGATCAATAGAAACATGGCCGACACAATTAGTTTTAGACGACTGTTTTTCATTTATACATTAAGATTAAAATTATTTAAATATTACAGAACAAAAGTCACAAAAAAGATAAAGTTATCATAAAAGGATTGTACGAAAAGAAAGCACTATCATACACATCCCCACTTCATACTACCAAATAGCCAATTTTGGCCCATTTTTAGATTCTTTCGTACCAAAAGAACAACTTTTGCCATTATCAGAATCATCACCCAATTGTCTGACCTCCCTTATTAATACAAAAGTTATTTCTTGTTCCCTACAATTACGGAGTAATTCTGTAACATCCAGTTGGTGATAAGCAGCTGTTTTATCCACTACTATTTCACCTGCTACATGCGCAGTACCCCCAACGTCCGTTATACGAACCTGCTTCCCTTCCAAATTAGGAGCATTTCTCCAGTTTAAAGAATTCTCATCCCAATTATTATTATCCAAAGCGTAAACGTGGAAACGATAAGGATGTCCGGCAATGGAATTACCATATATCTGAAATATGGCAGCATTTATTTTCTGTCTATCCACTCCCGACAAATCAAACTTAACATAGCTTACCTGATTCCCATTTACCCGGGAAGCATTCATCTCCACATTCATCATTTTAGCCTTACCGAAGTTCTTTTTATCATTCCTACCGGCTTTTACTACCGCATCATCTACAGCGACTAATGTATTTTGCGCATTCATGCAAACAGGAATAGTAAGAAGCATCACGCTTTGACCCGGAAGCTCAAAGGAAAGTTGTCCATTCTCCGAGATTTCTTTCGACCAAACCACCTCACCATAAGCATTTGCACTTACTTCTTCGGCAATTACTCTGGTTCCGGTGGGTAAGTCTAATGATTTCATATTCAAAGTCAGATTATTTGAAAAGTGTTTGCGTTGTACAAGCCATATATAGTATCTCATTTCTTCCGGATTAAAGCATGTAATGGCATCCACATCATTATCAGTAGCAGATTTCACCGTACTCAATAAAGGACGTTCATTCTTAAAGCCTTTTGCAAAAAGACGGACTACTTCACCAGTGCGCTGAATACCGCTTATATCATAAGAAGAAGGAATATCTTTTACGGATTCTGAATCAAATAATTTAATTTCTCTCACCTTTATACTTCCCTTATCAGTTGACACAAACCGAACTTTAGAAGTCGTAACAGGAGCATCAAACAAGAAGAAAGACTGAGCATAACGTGCATTCTTTTCCATTGTTTCCTTTATATCCACCCAAGCGGTGCCATCCCAATATTGTAAATTAAAGTTTTTCACGCGGTCAGGAGAAGTATAAACTCCATAAGAAGAACCTGTATAGACTACTGCCCCACCCAAAGAGTAACTTTTACCCAAATTAATCTCCAAACATTTCTCTTCATCCGTATCTGAAGAGACCCACATGGAGACATCTGTTTTATCTCCATCCGTTATAGCTTTCACGATTACTCCATGAGAAGAAGTCAGGTCTGACGTTTTCTTACCCAATGCCACATTATTATAAGCATCCTCAACAATCCGCTTCCCCTGCCAGATAAAATGATGTCCTGATTTGATTCCTCGCGGATATGTGCCACTAGTAGTATTTGCAAACTTAAAAGCCCACATACCATAACCCTGATTAAGCGTATTATTCGCATATTCACCTGCCCATTCCGTAAATAAAGAGGGAGAATCCATTGTTTCTTCCTTATCTATCAGATAAGCATTCATCCAGCGACCGGTCTCTGTATAAACAATTGGCAGAGATTGTTTCATAGGATGGTTTTCCACGATAATTTTTCTTATATCAGAAACCTTAGATGCATAACCCGCAGCCGGCAGATTATAAGAATGAGTAGAAAATATATCCAATAAATCTCTGTCTGAAGGTAAACCGCGATAGTCTATACGCAAATTTTTCACTACTTCTGCCCACCAATTCGCATTCGAACCTGCTGTGACAGGGCTTACAAAACGCGACTTCAAACATTTCCCATATAGTTTGTTCACATCCTGTACTGCACAATACACAGCATCCGAAACAATCTTCATAGCATCCACATACTGTGTTATCCTCATGGGACCCGCGTGGCGATGGTTCGGTTCGTTATGCATAGCATACATGGTTACATCTCCAGTCTTAGCCGCATAAAAAGCAAGTGCATAGAAACGTTGCCACTGTTTCCATTTATTATTCCACGTTCCATCGAAATCTGTAGAATTTATCTGAAGAACTGGTTCTATATTCAGACGTTTCAATTCTTTCAATGCATATTCAAAAACCATCGAGTTAGTAGAAAACTGTTTTTTACGGCAATTTTCCAAAACCGGTTCCCAACGGATAAAGCGGTTACGTTCTGGATTATTTCTCAATTCAGTCTTACATACTTCAAAATCATCCAAAGTAGACACTCTTTCATCATTCAGTACAGCTGACTGAGGAACATAATCATTCAAGGATGTCCAAACTCGCAGACTATTTACATTGGAATATTCAAGCCAACCGGAAATATTACTTCCTGGGAAATAATACCCTTGGTTGTAAGCCACATACTTCATTGATTTCCCAATAACCTCTTTGGTTATTGTTATCTGCATTTTTGTCTTCGATGGCTCCTGAACAGTTTTCTGCACTTCATTTATTATCACAGGTACAGGCATATTAGCCTTTTCCTTACCATACACTTCAAATTCATTAATCCGAATTGGCTCACCATCTGTGGACACCAGACGAATCTGAAAAGTCTGTAATGTAGGTTTAAAAATAAATTCAAGTTTATCCAACCGGTTTTCCGTACGTTCCGTATCCGGTAAATCCGTCCAGTTGGCGTCATCCCAATACTGAATCTTAAAGTTCTTCATCGACCAAAATCCCGGAGCTTTGCCTTTTTCCGGTTCCGTCAACTCGTTTTCCGGAATACCGGTATAGATAACAATCCTGTTGATATCATAATATCGTTCCAAATTAATATCCAATATATGAGGAGGTCGTGCACTTTCGGCACTCATCCAAGTTGATTTGCGTGAAATAACTCCGTCCGTCACATTAGATGCCGGAAATTTCTCCTGTTGTGACGATGCAGTCACCGGCTTACGTAACGCCACATTTACATCATCGGCTTGCAATCCTAAAAATGGCACAGCAAGAACTCCGCATATTAAAAACAGCTGTTTCTTAAAACTCATAAATTATTTTTTAATGAATTATTTACTTTTGAGAATAACAAGCCTCATAAGCAGCTTCAGCATATCTCCTGCCTAGAATTATTTGGCTGTCTGCGCTAAAGTGAGGATCACGTTCATCAATCAAAGGAACTAGTTCTTTGGATGACACACAATAAGCATATGAAATATGCTGAGGAACTGTACGTAGCATTTTATTAAATGCCTCCGAAGTTCCATTTGCCCGCCAATCGGCAATCTCACCTACTATAACAGGAAGTTTCTCATCTCCCAAATCTTGCCGTAAATCAGCGACCAACTTCTTCAGTTTTTCCATATATAGTCCCGGTTCCCGACTGTCCGATTCACCCTGATGCCAAATAATAGCTTTCACCTTACCATATTTCATAGCCTGGCGTATACGCGATAAAGCTTCACCATAATAATCATCCCGAGCCCCTTTTAACCACGAATTAATAGAACTGCCACCGCGGGCATTCACTACCAGCCCTAATTGATGTCCGGTTTTCTCTGTTATTGCCTTTGCAAAAGAATAGGCAGGACCTACTCCCTGTAAATCCAACTGCTTGCGAATAGTAGAATACTTGTTCAAAGGATTCCTTGCCTGTTCCATTGTACCGGTAGGAGTCAGCAAATACACATCTTTAATGCTACTTTTATAATTATCAGTAATATATCCACGACCTGCCATATTAGACTGTCCTATAAAAAGGAATAAATCCAATTTAGGCATCACCGGCTCAGGGTTAACATACACACCTTCCGTTTCCAGTCGATAACTGTCGGTACGAAAAGGACATGCAGGAAATCCCTCTTTATTAAAGAAATTAGGATTTGCACTATTTACCCACAGGTAACGAACATCAATAGGAGCCTGCACCTGCTCACTGCTTACTCGCACCTGGCTATTACTAACGATGACCGCTTCGGCAGGATAGAACTTACCATCTTTACCTGCAACCATAAATCCGGAGAGTGAAGCAGCTCCATCTTTAGCAATAATCCCGGTACCTGTATTTATAAAATCAAGAAGTAAACTACCATTTTCCGCTTTTGATAATTTCTTAAATTCAGGACCCTGATAAATAATCTTTTTACCATATATCTTTCCCAAAGCTAACTGTGCCAATCGCCAACCTACCGTATCCTTTACAATCGGATGAATATCTTTAGGGTTTCCCTGATCAAAGGCGACCGCCATCCCCGTATTTTTCACACGAAGTGAAGTTAAATATTGTGCTTCACGTAATTCATTCCAATAGCGTGTCTTTGTTTCAAATCGGGGTAACTGTACAAATAAGAAAGGAATATCTCCTTGCCCCCATGAAGTCCTCCACTCTTTAATCATAGCGGGAAATAGTTTGCGGTATTGCGCCCCTCTGGCAGTATTCGATTCTCCCTGATAAAAAATGAATCCTTTCAATGTGTATGGACAAGCAGTACTCAACATTGTTTCGGACAAACCTACCGGACGGCGAAAATTCCATTTTCCCATAGGTTCTGACGGTTTGTTAATGTATCGTTTCTTCTCTGCGCTCAACTTGTTGTACTCCGCCAAAGAACTATGGTAATTATTATACAATTTCTCATATTCACCAGGACGATAAGAGTTGGCAATACTATCATAGTATTCCAGCAGCGGACGAAAATCTTTATCAGACATCAACAATTTCCGGCTTGTCCATGCCTCAACCGTTGTCCCACCTACAGGAACTTGAATGATACCGATAGGAATATTCAGTTCTTTATGTATATTCTTGGCAAAATAATAGGCTATAGCTGCAAAATCTGTCGCTGTTTCCGGCGAGCACGCCTTCCAAGATGTTCCGGGTACTTTTTGTTCCGGATAAAATTTCCTCGGTACCTTATAATAACGTATCTGAGGATAATCAGCCAAAGAAATTTCTGCCTGCGCATCTTTCACCCTGCGTAGAGCAAACTCCATATTTGACTGACCACCCGCCAGCCATACGTCACCTACGAAAACATCCTTGAAACAAATCTTATGATTACCATTTACAATTTCCAACTTATATGGTCCTCCGGCCTCTCCAGTCTTCAATTCAACCATCCATTTGCCTTTTGCAACCACCATCTTCCGGTTTTGTCCTTCAAAACGAACTTCAACCAGCGAACCGTCCGTTCCCTCCCCCCAAACCTTTACATTGGCATTACGCTGCAATACCATATGGTCTGTAAAAATATCAGCAACGGCAAATCTGTCGTTTGCCAAAAGAGAAATACTTATCAGTAATAAGTATAAAGAAGATAAAATGCGTTTCATAGTTATATTCGGATTTTAAATACCTCTGCAAAAGTGTCCGTTTATCCTATGAAAGTATATAACAATCGTTCTTTTGTACAGCAAAGTTGTACAAAGGGCCTATAAACAGAATAAGTTGTACCATTCAAGTAGTACAACTTATTCGATTAAACATTATTTCCGACTATGTTTCATACCTAATATGGTTTTCAGCAGAATCGTGCGCCTATCTCCTTTCAAAGATACCTTCATCGCATTCTTTATATGAGAAATATCCGTTTCAATACTTAATTGCTGCTTAGGCAAAATTACATACTCCTTTCCCGCTTCATTGTTTACGGAAAGACTGATACGAATAGGCTCGTCCACAGGATTCTCCAATACAGTAATCATCGTATTCTTCTTCTCCGGTAAAGTTATGTAAAAATACCCCTCGCCTGTTACAGATGATTTTTTAATAAGCGGGCTTCCTCCTCGCGAAAACGTGAACGGAGCCATCGGTCTTCTCCCATAGGGTACATATTGTACACCCGGTTTTGAGTTCCAGCCACCATATGATCCGGCATATTGATAACCATACTCATCAATCTTCAACTTATATTTGGCATCCTTCTCCTGTCCTTTCGGAATAATAGGAACCGTATTTACCATCAAGCCATTACAAAGAGCATTCACAATACCTCGTTCAGAGGCATAATCTCCCCAAACAATAGAGTCAGTCACTGCCACATATGGTTCATGCTTTTTATCAGTAGCCATATAATGTAATATATTTGAAAGAAGTTTATCTGCTACCGGATCCGTTCCACAATGATTTATCAAATCGAAACCCGACAATAACACAGACCCCTTACCCATAAACAGCTCCGACAAAGCAGTTGCCGATAACGCACGACTATAATTAGCAAGAATTGCCACGTTTTTCAAATCAGCTGCATGCAAGTCATATCCTCTATTCACTGGATAAATAGCAGGAAATCCCTTTTGCGACTCATCATAAGAAGTATAATCAGACCAAAGTTTAAAACGTTTCGGGGTCAGCCCTTTAAAGACCGGATGATAAGGACGTTCAAGATTAATATTCATACCGTCTTTATATGCTAAAGAAGGAGACAGGTAGACCGGATCATTATTACTGTCTTCTAAGAATCTAACCGAAATCGGCAGCCATGACTGATTGAATTTAACCGGATCCTGCTCCAGACAAACAACGCGTCCTCCTTTCTTTATATACTCCCTTAATTGTTCAACTTGGCTGTTTATGTTATTGTCCCAAGAATCCTTTCCCAAAACTAAAATGGAATTGCGAGGCAAATCCTTAATCATACGTATCGGTTTCACCATATAACCAAGCTTTTGCAGGCAACTTCGGGTTTGTTCCCCCACCGAAGAATCATATACATAAATCGCTTTTCCAGTTACATCCTTATTGTTCCAATCCTGTCCTGCAATGAAGATTTCACTCTCATTATGGGATATCTTCCTGCCATTCATCCAAATTTCACCTTTCAATACATAATCTCCCGAAGCCAAATCCTGAGGAATATCAATTGAAAGAGGACTCCTATATGTCCCATAGTAAGGAACAGACGGCAGTTCGATACCTCCTGACAAAAACTTCTCATTCCCTTTCTCAATCCACCATTGCAAACGGGCGCCATTCAAATCATTGCAATAATCATCATCATTAACTACATGAGCAACGACCGACAACTTATTTCCGACATAAACTTGAGACTGCCAGTTTTCCCAACTCAGTAATATCGGTTGATAACTTGTCTGATACTGCCATGCTACAGGTTTCGGTTTCATTTCTGCAAACGATTTTACTCCATCCCAATTATGGAATATTATGGTAAAAGGCATAGTACCTGCAAGATTACCATTCTGGCATCTCAACCGACGAAACAGTTCCGTAGCATTTTTTAAGACAAAGGCTTGATATGACATAGCAGCCTCAGCTTGTTCTTCATTTGGCAGATGACCGGTCCAACACTTTTGCGAACCGGGCTGCTTAGTCCGGGAACAAAGGTTGAAACGTCCGTCTATCCCCGTATAGTTACCCACGCACTCAGTAAATGTAATAGGCTGAACTCTACCCGAATTTTGCCACATACTCTTATCACGCATATTAAGATAAGTCAAGAAAGTGTTGTAATACCATCCCCAATACCGATGTACATCATAAATATCACCTGATTTTCCAAGCCCATATCCGGTATTACCTATATACAATCTGGTATCATCCCATTTCTTGAGTTTACCACACATTTTTGTCAGAAACTCCCGATACCGAGTTCCAACTTCACCTTCAGGCGGCATTTCATTAGCCAATATATAAATGACAACAGAAGGGTGAGGGGTAAACGGTCCTAAATCTATTTCCTTATATGTCTTAAACGATAAGTCGAAGTCTGCCGGCGGTGCAGTATTAGTTCCATGTTTAGGCCGTCCATAGCGACCGGCAAAAATCATCATGCCTTCTTCATCGCATACATCCATCCAGTTTTGGTCATCAGGAATACGAATAATATTTATATTCAAACTCTTCATAAAACGGACATAATCACGAGCGAACTCCTTACTTCTTTCCAAGGATTCAGGTATCCCTCTTTCCGGCGGATTAATGGCATTACCTCGCAAATAGATAGGTTTCCCGTTCAGATAGAACACCCCATCCCGCATCTCAAATTTTCTGAAACCAATCCGCTTGCGTACAACTTCAGTATCCGTCTTTATTTCAAGGTTATAAAGAACAGGAGTAACCGGACTCCACAATTCCGGATTCAAACCATCTATTTTCCATACTATTGTCGTATCGACTTTATTCTTAAAAGAAAACTCTTTTGAACGACTACACAATACCTCACCATTACGAGTATGAGAAATGACTGCATCAAAAGACAGATGTTCGTTTGCCTCAACGGACAAACTTATTTCAACTCTGACATCCTTATCAGTAGTAATCGGAGTAAGTTTATGAACATTTGCTGCTGACAAGGCCAATGGACACAAAAAATACAACGTACATAGTAATTTTGTTTTCATAGTGCATATATAATAAATAAGTTTATTTTTCACCTTTTTGATATTGGGCAGGGGTCACTCCAAACAATTCCCTAAAGCGCTTAATGAAATAGCTCGGGGAATTAAAGCCTACTTCATACGCTATTTCTGAAACAGTCTTCGTATCTATTTGCTTGAGAAGTATCTGCGCCTTCTTCAACCTGATATTCAGAATAAAATCATTCGGTGTCTGTCCCGTAATACCTTTAACTTTCAGGAAGAGTTTGGTACGTCCCATATTCATAGCCTGAGCAAACATATTCACATCAAAATCCGGATTATCCAAATTCTGTTCAACACAGGCTACACATTGTTCCATGAACTGATAGTCCGCGCTATTGGTTGCCAATATATCTACATTATTATCCATTTGTTTCGCATATTTCTGCTGTAACAGTTTTCTACTGTTCACCAGGTTGTTACAACGCATAAACAAATGTTTCACATTAAAAGGTTTGGTTACATAGTCATCCGCTCCCATTTTTAACCCTTGCATTGTGTATTCTTCAGCTGTTTGTGCCGTAAGCAATATCACGGGAATATGAGAGGTTTCGAAATTACTCTTTATCTTTCTACACATCTCTATACCGGACATTTTGGGCATCATAATATCACTCAGTACAATATCTGGTTGCACCTCTTTTGTCTTTTCAAATCCTTCCTCACCATCCTGAGCTTCATAAACAGTATATATTTTAGAAAACAAACGCGCCAGCAACCCCCTAAGTTCTTCGTTATCTTCCACAATAATAATCTTGCTTCTTGTCTCGTCCGACTGATTATCCATCTTCTCATCATCCACCACATCCGCCGGTACCTGCGAACCATATACTGTCAGTTCAGAGATACATGATGAATCAATATCAGGAGTAGCTATTTTCTGTGCATCGGTAATATGGCTATCTCCTAAAGGCAGTTCAACAACGAAAGTCGTTCCTTTGCCTTCCATACTCCGAACACTGATTTTCCCTTTATGAGCTTCGATTATACTCTTTGCAAGTGCCAGGCCTATGCCTGTACCTTTCTGATTATTCATACTGTCTACTTGATAGAAACGGTCGAATATCTTATCCAAACTCTCTTCAGCAATACCCACTCCCGTATCCGACACAGTAACCATAACACTATTCCCATATTCCTGTACCGACAGTGAAATCGTACCGCCCAAAGGAGTATATTTAAAAGCATTGGACAACAAATTATAAATCACCTTTTCCAATTGTACTACATCGAACCAGACTTCAAGATTCCTATCCTTATTAAGAAACTCAAGATTAATTTGTTTACCTCGTGCATATTCTTTAAAAGACAAGTAAATTTCATCCAAAAAAGAGTAAATATTCTGCTTACTGTATTTAAATTTTTCAAAGCCTTGTTCCTGTTTTCTGAAATCCAACAGTTCGGTTATCAAGCGTTTCATACGCAACGTATTTCTATGGATATTCACAAGCTTACTATACACCAAGGGTTGAATGTCGCTTCGCTCCATCAGCATTTCCAATTGGCTCACGATCAGCGTAAGCGGAGTACGGAATTCATGTGATATATTAGTAAAAAAGCGGAGCTTAGACTGGTTCAATTCCTCTATCTGCTTTTTTTCTTTCTTTTCATACTCCAGCGAAGCCCTCAGCTTCAATTTCGACGAATAGAAACTCACCACCAAATAGATTGCTATTATAATAATAGCAACATAAATACAATATGCCCAAGTAGATTTATAAAAAGGTGGTTTCACTATAATATCTATCTCTTTACAGATACTCTCCTTACCGGAATATTCTTCCGAACTTCTAATCTTCAATTTATACGCACCTGGATTAAGGTTGGTATAAGTAATGGCTTTACGATAGCCTGCACTCATCCAATCTTTATCAAATCCTTCCAACTTGTAATAGATTCTATTTTTCAGTACCGATACATAATTGGACAATGAGAAGTTAACGGTTATAATAGAGTGATTATGATTTAAAGTAATCTGCGGCTGATACAGAATTGACTCCGTAAGAATGCCCGAACCGTCATTGGGCAGAACTTGCTGGTTATTTACTTCCAACGAAGTAAAATTCAGTTGGTAGGGCTTCACATAGGAATTCAACTCGTTCTCAAAGAAAGAAATCATCATCTTAGGACTGGAAAGATATATTTCATTATCACTGGCTACAAACAGTCCATAAGGATTCAATGCCGTCATAGGAAAACCATTCTGCTTATTATAGTTATAAAAGCGTTGATTCTCCATATCAAAACGTGAGAATCCTTGATTGCTGGCTATCAGAAGATAACCGGAAAGCGACTCTTTTATATCGAGTATGTAATCATTGATTAAATCTGAATTATGCGAGTTAAACGATTTGAATGTATTGGAGTCTTGTTCATACAGAAATATGCCATCCCCTGAAGAACCGGCCCAAATATTACCTTTCTTATCTTCAAAAAGTACATTAATCAGATTTGGACCAACAGTCTGCTTTGAAGCATTGGGCACAAAATACTCATCACGCTTCTGAGTCTCCAGATTATACTTTACCAATCCCAATGAGTAAGAAAACCAAAGATTATTGTCCTTATCAACAAGCATATCTATAATTTGTCTGTTGTTAAGCCGACTGTCATTCAATAGCTTCACACACTCTCCTGTGTTAGGATCGAAAAGACCAATCCCATTATGAGTAGCCAATAATAGATTCCCTTTATAAGGAATAATTTTACGAACTATATCATTAATTAATGAATTCTTTTTCTCTGCATTATGCCGGTAATTAGTAAACTGATATGTTTTCAGATCCAGACGATCCAATCCCCCCCGCAATGTTCCTATCCATAAGGCATGGTTATCTTCATCTAAAAATAAACCCTGAATCGTATTAGATGCAAGAGAATTTTTAGTTGCATCATGTTTGTATTCAGTAAAAGTTTTCGTTTTTTTATCAAGATAGTTCACTCCTCCACCTTCTGTCGCAATCCATATCCCGCCATTAGAATCTTCTGTCATCCTTCCGGCAAAAGGAGAGGTTAGTTTTCCTTTTTGCGACTCATCCGGATAATAATATGTATATATCTCATAGTCAGGATTAAACAGATTTACCCCACCATAATACGTACCGATCCAGAAAGTACCCTGCCTGTCTTTCATCATACAAATAATAGAAGAATTACTCAGACTATACGGTTTATTATCTTTACTATAATGAGTAAAAGTACCAGTCGTCACATCCAATTTATCCAAACCCTTGAAAGTTCCAATCCAATAATTACCCAAATTATCTTCCACAACACAACGAACATAACTACTGGAAAGCATATTCTGATGAGGAGCAGTTCCATAATTGGTTATTCCACCATTTCTATCCAACCGGAAAAGACCGTCATCTTTAGTTCCCACCCATATACTCTTTTTAGAGTCTTCGTAGATGCATGTGATATCTTTCTTAGGAAAATAGTTCAGCCATTTTTTATTATGGTCTATCATGTACAAACCATTATTCATAGTTCCCACATATAAATTACCAGCACTGTCCTCGGTTACACAAGACATACGCACACCTTCCAGATTATAATAATAATCAAGTCTATCTTCTACGCGATTATAAGTAAACAAGGAATCTCTCGTACAAACCCACAATCGTGCGTTATCATAAGTGATAGCCTGAATATCATTATCACGAATTGTATGAAAAGTATTTTTCTTTATATCATACTCAACAACCGCATATTTGCAACGAATATAAATGTGCCCTTGCTTGTCACCGCAGATTGTACCTATATTATTATTGTACAAACTATTCTTATCACCCTTTACCGGACGGAAAACATAAAAATCAGTACCGTTATAGCGATTCAATCCATCCTTAGTTCCTATCCAGATAATTCCGAATTCATCTTGATAGATAGATGTTACTGTCGGTTGCGAGATACCGTCTTCTACTCCGATTACCTGAAAATGTATATTCTGTGCAAACGAAAAAGAAGAGAAGAAATAAAAGAGAAAAGTAAGATATTTTTTATACATATAACAGACTTCCTTTAATACGAAAAACAAACTTATGAATTATTCCCGAGGTATATCCAACAAAACAACTGGTTTAACTAAGACAACCTCCTTTTCATCTTACGTCAACTTATAGCAAAAATAGCGAGAAGAGACTATCGCAAATATAAAAATAGAACGATTATATACTAATATCGTACAAAGGAAGCGGATATATAATATAAAAAAGTGCGCCGATATCCCATCGTCGCACTTCTCACAATAGTTTCTATATTGTTAACTTCAAAAAACATTCTTATTTCAACATTCCCCTATAGTAGTTCTCAACATCTCTCCATCTATAATAAGGGAACATATCGGTTTGTACCGGAATATGCACTTCATTTTCATTATGCATAATCTTTACCAGAATATCATTGGACTTTTCATTCCGGAAAAAGATAATCTGTACATTGGCAGCCATAGGAACCACCTTGAAATCACTCCATACCTTATAAACTTCATACGGATCGCTAACTGCAACATTACAATTCTCTATTTGCATCAGTGCAACCAAAGGAATCACATTACCATCGTGCCCAAAGCGGAGAGTAGCAGCGATACCCCCTTTTCGGATTGCTTCATCAGCACTATCCAAAATATTTCTTAACAAGGATTTGGCATTGGCTACTACAATACCTTTTCCGTCGGCATGATTGGCATTTCCTACATAAAAACGGTAATTGACACACTGCCACAAATCAAATAATTCCTGTCCTTTAAATAAATCATAGAAAGAAACCTTTGTTTCAGCATTCTGCATGTCACTGGCTACCCAGTACATTCCCCACATCAATTCTTTAGGATTTACTTTCTTTAAGATAAAGTATTTATCCTTAAATAAGGATGCAACCAAACGATCCGGATTGGTATGAGTTTCCTCAAATTTCCTATACTCCTCAACCCAAGGACCGTCATGGGAAGAAGTGAAACGGTTGGATTCGTCGGTATGATAATTCAGATAATCCATATATTTCTCACTCGCCTCATAAGAAATCCGTAAATTTGGATTTAACTCTTTCAAACGGTCACCAAAAGCAACCATACTCATAGCACAACGTAACACAATGGTAGAACGGGCAGATATAAGGGGATTACCCTTGAACACCTCCGGAAATGAAGTATACATTCTTTCAGCAATGCCTCGGTGTTGTCTTACTCCCAATGGAGTTAAATCCCCACCATGCCCTTTTGCTTCCTTCCAAACTGTGAGCAAACGCTGATACGTATCTTCTCCCAAGCCGGTAAGCGCTTGTGCACGATGTGCCTCCTCAAAAAGGTCTACTAACCATTTATAATCACGATCTGCAATAAGATAACGAGAGCCATGCCGTCCGTAATGACTGATATAAAAAGGTTTATATCCCTTAGGCGCTTTGGTCTGCGGAGCAAAATCCAAGGGGTATGTCCAATATACTCCTCCCGTTTTCTCAGGAGTAGCAAACATCTCTTCTTTAGATGTCTGCGCCCCAAGCGGAGCACAGCACATTACTATCAAACTACATAATAGAATTTGTTTCAGCTTCATCATATCTTCACTTTATTACCTTATAACCATCGTTTTGTACTAAAGTAGGATTATTTGTCAATTCGCTCTCCGGAATAGGAAACAAATTATACTTATCATCCACGTCCTCTCCCAAACGTACACCATTTTTCCAATCCCAATTATTTCCTTTCGTATATTTACCGAATCGGATCAGGTCGGTACGTCTTATCAATTCGGAAGCCAATTCTTTCTGACGTTCAAGCAGCAGAAAATCCAAATCGAGCTCATTGGCGCCAATTTCACCGGACACATCGGAACGTACACCGTTTTTTGCATATTTTCCAGACATATAAGCTCTTGTTCTGACTTCATTTACATATCCCAGCGCCTCGCTTTTTGTGCCACTTGCTCCACGCAAAATAGCCTCAGCAGCCATCAAATAGGCATCAGCAGTACGGAACAACGGAAAATCAATAGAAGTATAAGCATCCCCCGAAGCGCTAAGTTCGTCTTCTTTCGTTACGTTTCTCCACTTAATATAACCATAACCGCATGTAAACGTGCTCGTCATATCCATATTTACATCCCATGTATCTTTCACCTGATTGGGAAGGGCAGTCATAAACTGTGCTCTTTTATCTTTCTTGTTATTTCCCCAGGTATCATTGCCATCGAACATAACATCATCCGCATCGAACGCATCCACCAATGACACTTTAGCGCGAACATTACCCCAGCCTCTGGAACCAACACCTGTCTTGTAGAGTTCATCCATAGGACCATTCACAAAAGCCTTCACATAGAAGTTCGTTCCGGCAGAACTCTGTGCACGCAGACCATCCTGTACCAACGGCCAAATAATCTCCTTACAGGTATTATTATCAGCCAAAAATATTTCACGATAATCGGAAGCCAATGGGTAATGCCCGTCGGCAATAACTTTTGTAGCATAGATATATGCCTCCTGATATTTATTCTCATTAATCCAAGTCTGCGCATTCAAATACATGCGAGCCAGCAAGAACCAACCGGCTACTCGGTCAACACGTCCGTACTCATTGCTTCCCGGAACTTTCAATTCATTCTCAATAGCCAGTAATTCACTTTCTGCAAACTCAAAAATCTGTTTACGCGTATATTGAACCGGAATCTCTTTCACACCCGTATTTTCATCCACATAAGGAACTGCACCAAATAAATCGCAAAGCATCGAATAGCAATAAGCACGTATAAAACGAGCCTCTGCACGATAGTTCATATAATCATCTTTCATCTCTTCCCAAAGTCCTCTACCCTGCAATTTGCTTTCCGTACATTCACGCAAAAGCTCATTACAATAGGCAATACTCATATATAGTCTTTGGTAAGTCCATGTAATAACCGAAGCATTGGAAGCATCCCACTGCAAGTTCAAACATTTACGCAAACCATTGGAAGAGGAAGGCATCAAAAAATTATCCGTACTCAACTCCTGCAAATAAAACAGCAGACGTACATAACCGGAATAACCCTCGTTAGCGCCTTCAAGGTCACCATCTCCTCCATCACCACCTTGCTGCCCCGTCAGAATCAGTGATGCATAACACTTTGCCAGAACACCGGTGTAACCATCTTTTGTCTGATATACCTTTTCACTTACCAGTTGGTTATCATCCAAAGGCATCGTGTCCAAGTCACCCAAACAAGAGACCAAACCTATGCCCATGAAGAACAAAATAAACGAATAAGTAATTATATTTTTCATATTGTATAGTTTTAAGCCGTTAAAAATTTAAATTAGCACTTAATGAAAATACGCGTGGACGAGGATATACCTCTTTATCAATGCCGCTGTAAATCTCCGGGTCAATACCAGAATAACCTGTAAAGGTAGCAACATTTTGTACCCCCAAAGTCAGACGTAAAGAACTTGATCCATTCCAAAGTTTCTGGAAAGTATATCCTAAAGAGATATTGTCAATACGGAAGAAGTTTCCTTTTTCCAAGAAATAATCCGAATAAAGTTGCTGGTTCTGGAAACCGGAGTCTTTAGTTCTGCGCAATATATTGGAGAAGTTTCCTTGATCACTGTATACAGATTGTACGTATTGGTCGGCAGCTACATAGTTGTATACATAGTTGCCAAATGCTCCATGTCCGCTGATAGCAAAATCCCAGTTTTTATAAGTTAGCTGGGTATTGAATCCCAGGTAGGAAGTCGGTAGTGCGCTTTTGTTCGTAGCATATTTTGTTTCTGTGGCAGAGATGGAGCCATCCGGCTGCACATACTGTCCTTCAATCGGTTTGCCATTATCATCATAAGCTTGTTTTGCCAGATAGAAAGTATAGGGACGCTGACCTACCATAAATACCTGAACTGTCTTGCCCGTACCGGAAATAGCTCCTGTCTGCACAAAGTTAGCATCCGAATCGATAACATTCAACTTCGTGATTTCAGAATCATTCCACGTGTAATTCAAGCCTACTGTCCATTTCCAATTTTTTGTATGTATAGGCACTGCATTAATGGCAAATTCCACACCTTTATTATCCATCTCGCCAATATTCGTTGTTATGACGGAAGAGTAGTTGGTTCCTGAAATTACATTAATAGTATTCAGCAAATCCTTCGTATGGCGTTGGTAATAATCGACAGAACCGTAAATGCGATTATTAAGGAAACCGTAATCCAAACCGATATTATAAGTTTCGGTAGTCTCCCACTTGATATCCGAGTCATAACCGTTCGGACGATAGGTATAGTACCATTTATCTCCAAACTGATAGCAAGATTCCGGATAAGATACCGTAAAAGTAGTCATATACGGATAGTCATTCAAAATATCTTGCTGTCCGGTTTGACCGTAGCTCAAACGTAGTTTCAAGTCTGACAATACTTCCGAATCGCGCAAGAATGCTTCTTGGCTGATTTTCCATCCCAATGCAACAGAAGGGAATAATCCCCAACGATTGTCCTTGGCAAAACGTGAAGAGGCATCCGAACGTAAAGTAGCAGTAATCATATAGCGATTGTCATACGAATAATTCAGACGTCCGTAAAAAGAGAGCAGGTAATACTCAGACTCATAATGATTTGGTGAAAACAGCTCTTTTCCTTCCGGAGAAAGAGTGGTTGCATCGAATTTTTTCCAGAAATGCTGCCAACCGTATCCCGCCATCGCACTGAAATTGTGTTTTTCATTGAACACATGAGAGTAGTTGGCGTATAAGTCTAATAAATAGTTGCGCTTGTTTTGTTTAGAATCATACATAAGCCCTGTACCGTCTTTCATGTTAGATGTATACATCATACCGGCCATATCGGGCACATTTTTGGTATATTTGCTTCTCAGCACATCATAACCCAAATTTGCGTTCAACTGCAAATCCTCTAAACGATGCACTTTATAATTGATAGCGGCATTACCAATGGAGCGAGTTACTTTATTGTGTAAATCCTGCAATTCAAGTTGTGCCACAGGGTTATCGGTTTGGATAGCCATGGGAGAATTTCCATTCATCCAAATAAAATAGCCCAATCCCGGCTCATCAGCACCCGTTGCACTCCCGGTCATAACAGGGCGAGTAGGGTCATATCGCAGTGCATTATTAACAACACTTTCATCCACTTTCTGATTGTCTTCATACGATACCTTAACGTTCAAATCAACGGTAAGATGGTTATCAAAAAACTTGGGCGATATACCTCCATTAAAGGTAAAGCGTTCATAATTGTTGGTTTTCACCACACCATTCTGATTATTATAGCCTACCGACAGACGATAAGGTGCATTTTTCTTCACCTTACCAGAAACGGAAAAATTATGTTCTTGTCCGAATGCCGTACGGTAAATTTCATCTTGCCAATCAGTGGAAGCCGTCCCTAAAGTTACAGAGCTCGGAACTCCCGATACCGTAGGGACAAATTCACGAAATTCATCAGCAGAAAGCACATCCAATTTTTCCGTAATAGTACTTACAGAAAGGTTCGTGGAGTAGTTGAAACGCAGATTGGAGTCGGAACCCTTCTTAGTAGTAATCACAATCACACCATTAGATGCCCGGGAACCATAGATAGCAGTGGCTGAAGCATCTTTCAATACGGTAAATGTTTCAATATCATTCGGATTGATACCGCCAATTACATTTCCACCACCTTCGATAGTAGAGTTATCCACCGGCACACCATCAACAACGATTAACGGATCATTGGACGCAGAGAGTGATGCACCGCTTCTGATACGGATAGTAGCACCCGCTCCCGGAGCACCGGAGCTCGAAACGACATTTACACCCGGCACTTTGCCTACCAACGCATCTTGGGCAGTAGTACGCAACCCCTTATTAAAATCATCCGGCTTGATGGCTGTTACCGAACCTGTCGCATCAGATTTCTTCACACTTCCATAACCTATAACGACTACATCTTCGAGCATCTCACTATCTTCCTCCATCACAATCTTCATCGTTGGAGAAACCACTTTTTCTACATCTTTATAGCCGATATATTTAATGAGTAAAACAGCCTTGGGATCACTTACGGTAATTGTGAAATTACCATCTACATCACTGATTGTACCGTTTGTCGTCCCTTTTTCTAAAATATTGGCTCCGATAACAGGTAGATTATCCTTATCAAGAATATTGCCTTTCACAACTGTCTTTTGTGCAGAAACTCCTACACTGAAAACCAAAGCAAGTATCATAAACAGATACCGCCACTTTCTTCCAAAAGTCTCTGGATTTTTCTTGCCTTTCATAATGTTTTTAAATTAAAGTGTAACAAAGTATACCAAAATCCGGTATTAATTAGATTGTGAGCGAAAGTAGATATTACAAATTCGCCAAACAAAGGTAGTGAGTAAAAAAGTAAGTAAAAGGAAAAGATACAATAAATTAATGCGCTTATTTACAATAAGATAACAAATGACCTATAAGTTACAAAAGTAAGTCCAAAGGAAGTATTTTTTAAAGCTTTTGTACCTGAACAGCCAAGTCTTTTCCAGGAACAATCGCTTTATTCCGCATTTTCAAACGATAATTATATACTGTTTGAAGTGAATAGTGAAGGAAATTGGCTATTTTGGAATTATCATTGATACCTAAGCGAATAAGTGCATAGATACGTAATTCGGGAGTTAACAATTCACCTTCTTTTACTTGTATACGCTCATCCTCTTTCAACAGAGCATTGAACGATTCCACAAAATCCGGAAAAATAGATAGGAATATAGTATCAAACTTGCTGATGAATAATTTAAAATCTTCTGTAGTCGAAGACTGATTATGAAGCATTTTGGAAATATCCGCCATAGAACCGGTATTAACAATTTTCAGTAAACTCTTGCGGTCATTCTCCTGCTTATAAATATATTCGGAGCAGATGTTGAATAACAAACCGATATACTCCTCCTTAATATGGTTGGATTCTTTAATTTCTTCATTCATCCGGGTTAGATTCCCGGTCATCTCTTGCAAGCGCCGATTCTGTTCGGCCAGCGACTGCTTTACTTTCAGCAAATTACGATTTTTCTTACGAAGGAAAAAGAAGACAATAACCAATGCAATAACAAGTATGGATAAAGTCAAAAGAAAAAATAAGACTCTGTCTCTATCAGCTTTGATACGGCTGTCATTAGCTGCTTTGATAATAGGAAGATATTCGGCAATATCTATAATACGGTAACGAGCTTTCCCGAAACTCACATCTTCCAATGAACAGGAGATGTAATTATAAGCTCTTGCAATATCCCCTTCCTGAAAAAGTAGAATTGCCAATTGCTGCAAAGACATGTATACTTTCTTGGCATTAGCTATGTCGGTAATGGAAGCCCGGATAAGGAAATGCTTCGCCTGCTGCATATCACGTTTGCCCAAATATAATTCCGCTAACAAATATTCCACACTCGCCTTGTCGGGGTTCGTATCCGCGCAATGCTCATAATATCCGGACAGTATTTGGATAGCCTCATCCCATTTTCCCTGCAAGCCCAAACGACCGCATTTATTGGTCACATAACTCGCCGTATTGGGGTCGCTGATAGCTATCAAAGTATCCTTATAAGCCTTTATCTGTTGCATAAACAGCCGCTTTTTGGAGGCTTCCGTTTCATCATTATAGCAGGACAAATAGGTAGTGTGATACAGATAATAAAAATAAGTATCCTTCCGTACCGCCTCGGTTCTTTTCACTCTGTCAAGAACCTCCAATGCTTTTTCATGTTTTCCTATCTTATTCAAAGCATCAGCCAGGTTCATTAATCCTTGATTGACATACTCTTCACCCAGCCTGTCCGCCAACTGTAATCTCTCCTCCGCTACAATCAGTGCCGTATCGACTTTAAAAGAGCGGTACATGACAAACAAATCACTCAAAATATCAAACTTTGCTTTATCATCTCCCACATAATCCAGCATTTTGCGAAGCTCCGTAATCTCCTTTTCCACCTTTTTCTGATAGACCTCCCGTTGCTCAATCATCTTATCCAACTGCAACAGCAGAGCATTATCATCTGTCTTATCCGCAGCCACCAAACCGGAATAAAAACAAAAAAGGAATAATATGAGAGTCAAACATCTGAACATGAGCAAGATTATTAATGCATGGAAACAAAGATACTATTTTTTTCACAACAATTCCAGCATTTTTTTCTTTAATACAGGATGTACCAGATCCGGTGCAATCTCCACCAACGGTTCCAACACAAAGCGGCGTTCGTGCATCAGCGGGTGAGGCAACTTCAATTCGGGAGTATCCAGCACCTGGTCACCGTATAAAAGCAAGTCTATATCTATCACCCGATCACTATATACCCTGCCGACAGATTTATGCGTACGTCCCATTTCACGTTCTATCTCCTGAGTGAAATGCAGGACAGACAACGGCGGAAGCAGTGTCTCCACACAAGCCGCCGCATTCAAGAATGTGTGTTCGGAGGAAAAGCCCCATGGAGCGGTGGTATAAAAAGCGGACAGAGAAATTACTTTCCCCACCCGCTCTTCTATTTTCCGGACGGCGAGACGGAGATTATGCTCCTTATCGCCGAGATTAGTTCCTAAACTAAAGTAAACGTACATCAAAACAAAATAGATTCACTTAATGCCAATCACTCTTTACTTATCCGTAATCAGCATTGCATCGCCATAAGTGCCGAAACGGTAATCTTCCTTCAACGCTACGTTATAGGCCTCCATTACCTGCTCATAACCGCCGAAAGCGGCAACAATCATCAACAGGGTGGAAAGCGGCATGTGGAAGTTGGACACCATTGCATTGGCAACCGTAAAGTCATACGGAGGGAAGATAAACTTGTTTGTCCAGCCTTCATACTCCTTCAAATGACCGTCTGTGCTGACGGTGCTTTCTATCGCACGCATCACCGTAGTACCTACGGCGCACACTTGCCTATTCACATCCTTGGCGCGGTTCACAATTTTTACAGCTTCCTCCGTAACAATCATCTGTTCAGAGTCGGTTTTATGTTTTGTAAGATCCTCCACATCAATATCGCGGAAGTTGCCCAAACCGGCATGCAGAGTGATGTAGGCAAAGTCAATTCCTTTAATCTCCATGCGCTTCATCAACTCGCGGCTGAAATGCAGGCTCGCCGTCGGAGCAGTTACAGCACCCTCATTACGGGCAAAAATAGACTGGAAACGCTCCGAATCCTCCGGTTCTACCGGACGGTTGATGATGCTGTGCGGCAGCGGAGTTTCGCCCAACGCATACAGAGCTTTCTTGAACTCGTCATGCGGCCCGTCATAAAGAAAACGGAGAGTACGTCCGCGTGAGGTTGTATTGTCAATCACTTCAGCCACCATAGAATCATCCTCACCGAAATAAAGTTTGTTACCGATACGAATTTTGCGGGCAGGATCCACCAGCACATCCCACAAGCGCAACTCCTCATTCAACTCACGCAACAGAAATACCTCGATACGGGCGCCGGTCTTCTCCTTGTTGCCGTACAAACGGGCGGGAAATACTTTCGTATCATTAAAAATAAATACATCCTTATCATCGAAATACTCCAGAATATCCTTAAACATACGGTGTTCGATTTCGCCCGTTTTTCTGTGTAGTACCATCAAGCGTGACTCATCTCTATACCTTGTAGGATGTAAGGCAATCTTCTCTTCAGGAAGTTTAAATTTAAACTGCGACAGTTTCATAATTATAATGTGCTAATGTGCCGATGTGCCAATGTGCCGATGAAGCGCAAGACAACAGCACTGTGTTAATAATCAATTTTCTTCTATTACGACTTCTTGTCCGTCTATCCACTCTTTGAACGCGAGCGGGTCGAGACAATCTTCTATACGGACATCCCCCACGCGTGTACGTTCCAAAGCAGTGAGGTGGGCACCGCTATGCAGAGCTTCACCGATGTCGCGTGCCAGAGCGCGGATGTAAGTTCCCTTGCTGCATACCACCCGGACTTTGATCTCCGGAAGATTGCACTCCAGCAGCTCAATCTCGTCAATCACCAGCAATTTGGGCTTCAGCTCCACTTCCTCCCCCTTGCGGGCAAGGTCATACGCGCGTTTACCGTTCACCATACAAGCCGAGAATGCAGGCGGAACCTGCTGTATCTCACCTACAAACCGCTTCAAGGTTTCCTCTACCAGTTCCCGCGTAATATGTTCCGTAGGATAGGTAGCGTCTATATCGTGTTCCAGGTCATAAGAGGGAGTGGTAGCACCCAACCGAATGGTAGCCACATACTCCTTCGTATGGTATTGGAATTCTTCAATCCGCTTCGTCGCCTTGCCCGTACACACTATCATCACTCCCGTAGCGAGAGGATCGAGCGTACCTGCATGCCCCACCTTCAGCTTCTTTACTTTTATCCGCCGGCAGATATGGTAACGGGCATGCCCTACGACCTTAAACGATGTCCAGCCCAGCGGCTTATTGAAAAACAGAACTTCGCCTTCTTTAAAATCCATCATCACACCACCTCTAGATTGTGTCCTGTGAGCAACAGCAGAAGGATGATTCCTCCAACAATAATACGATACCAGCCAAACGCCTTAAAGCCATATTTCGTCACGAAGCTGATGAAGAACTTAATGGCAAGCAGAGCTACCACAAAAGCCACCACATTACCGATTATCAATGCCGGCATATTATTCATGATAATCTCCGTTCCGCCATCCAAAAAGAGTTTCAGCATCTTATACATCGTGGCTGCAAACATTGTGGGAACGGCCAGAAAGAAAGAGAACTCAGCCGCAGCCTTACGGGTCATCTTCTGCGCCATACCGCCAACAATGGTCGCCATGGAACGTGACACGCCCGGTATCATCGCAATACACTGGAACAGACCAATATTGAAAGCCTTCCTCTCCGTCAGGACAGTATCCTCGCTGCCTTTTGAGAATATCTTGTCGCAGAACAGCATAAACACGCCGCCGATCACAAGCATCACAGCCACTACGGTCACACTTTCCAGCATCTCATCAATCTTGTCGCTGAACAGGAAACCCAATATGGCCGCCGGGACAAATGCCACCAGCAACTTCCAATAAAAATCGAACTTATGCAGAAAGCGTTTCAATGCGGAAGTCCCCTCCGGAACCGGTGTATGGTTCAGACGGAAAAAGCGCTTCCAATACAGCCAAACCACTGAAAGAATTGCACCAAACTGTATTATCACCGTAAAGGCTTTCACAAACTCCGTACTCTCTATACCCAGCAGATTCTGCGTAATAATCATGTGCCCCGTAGACGAAACCGGCAAAAACTCTGTCAATCCCTCTACAATAGCTATAATAATCACTTCAAGCGTACTCAAATCTCCCATAGTCATTCTTTTGTTTCCTCTTTTATTTTCGGTTTACGCAACACAGCGTATATCATAAACACAAACCCCAAAAGGCAGACCAGTGGAGCCACCTTGATACGTCTTACACTGAAAATATCCGGTTCGAAATGCGTCGGTGTAGATACAGGACCGGTCATCAAAATAAAACCAAGTATTACCACCGCCATGCCGACAGCAAGCAAAATAAAGTTGGTCTTGTCAAAAGCGAACTTCTGTTTACTCATTTATTTACTATTTAACGATTTACTATTTAATTCCTCACCTTTCGTCTGCTATATATAGTACAGTGTGCCTGCCTTCATCTTCAGATATTTGTTAATGGAAAGCAACGCGCACAACCACGTAATAAGCACTCCGAATATCAGTACGGAAACGGAAACCAGCAACATCACATCGGGGGTGATGACCCTGATCAGTTCCGGTTCATAAGAAACCAGCCAATAAGCGGCTCCCCATAAAACGGCATCGGCGATGACAGCCGACAGCACACCTATCCAGAAATTACGCCGCAAGAACGGACGCCTGATAAAGCTCCAGCTCGCCCCCACCAGTTTCATGGTATGAATAAGGAAACGCTTGGAATAGATAGTCAGACGTATCGTGTTGTTTATCAGCGCAAAGGAGATAAAAGTCAAAATAACCGCCAGTCCCAACAGCATCAGGCTGATGTTGCGAATATTATCATTCACCGCATCTATCAGATCTTTCTGATAAAGCACTTCCTGAATGTTCGTATTCTTCTTGATTTTCTTCTCTATCTTGGCAATGCTGTCCGAATTGGCATAATCAGAATGTAACTTGACCTCAATGGACGCCGTAAAAGGATTGTAGCCGAGGAATTCCTGCGGATCCGTTCCCATAGCCTCTGTCTGTTCACGAAGCGCCTGTTTCTTAGAGATATACTCCGTAGCCTTTACAAACGGCTCTTTATCCAGCTTCTTCTGCAATTTGAGGATGTCACTCTCCTTCATGTCGTCACTGATAAGAATGGAAAAGTTGATATTCTCCTTTACATATACGGAAAGATTGTGGGCTCCCAACACAAAGAACACCACCAATCCCAGCAGCAGCAGTACCAACGTGGTGCTTATGCTGGACGTAACGAACTGCATATCAAAGTAGGATACCGAATTATGTTTAATCTTCATTGAACCACAAATTACTAATTACCAACTACAACGCCCGGTCTGTCACCTTACCGTTCTGCCACTCTATCATCTTTTTTTACGAAACACATAAATCATGGAGCTGCTGCGCTCTTTCTTCACCAGTGCATGAAGCCATGCCAATGTTCCGGTAATCATTCCTCTTACAAACGGGCACGAATGACGCATGTTCTTCTCTGTCAGCATGGAGATATAAAAAGCATCGAACGGCATGGGATGACGTTCCGCCAGAATAAAGCCATGCTTGGAACCCAGTTGCTGAATAGTGCCTGGAGTGAAATGCCACAAATGTCGGGGAACATCGTATGCAGCCCAATAAGCACCGTATTTTCTGGCGTCGTACGACGAACAGTTGGGTACGGCCACAATCAGCACTCCCTTCTCGGTCAGCAACGAATTCAGAGTTTCCCAGACCTCATTCAACGGTTCGAGATGCTCCATGACATGCCATAGGGTGATGACATCGAAACTGTCCGGCTCAAAATCCTTCAAAGCCGTATCCGGTTTCACCTCCAAGCCGAAATGCTCTTTGGCAAATGCGCGCGCATGGGCATTCTTTTCAATAGCTTCCACCTGCCAGCCTCCACGTTTCATCGTGTCGGCAAAATAGCCGGTTCCCGTACCTATATCCAGCAAACGCCCGGTCTTGCGATGCGCCTCATGTGCCACCAGACGGGCCTTGCGTTTCAGCATATAGCCGCGCACCCAATGATACACCGAGTTCATCACTCCTTTCTTCGTGTCCGAATGGGAAATATAATCGGGAGTTTCGTAATAACGTCCGATTTCAGCTTCGACGGGAAAGTCTTGAGTAAAAATAAAACCGCAGTCCCGACAACCGCACAAGTGGAATACTTCACCCGAAGCATAATGATCTATGCAGGTCAGGGTACGCTCCAAATGCGTTCCACCACATACCGGACAAGCTTTTATAGTGAGTTTATTCATCGAACGTTTACCAATAAGGAAGTGCAATCTAAACCGAACAGACCGCAATTATCCTAAATTTGGTGCAAAATAACAAATAAAAAGTGATTTACAAGGTTTTCATTAAGGAGATTTAATAATAACGATGAAATAAAAACGTCCTCAGCATTAATTAAATACCAAAAACGGGAAAAGCTGCATAGAGGCCTGTATGATTTAATTCGTTCGCCCTGAGTTTCAGAAACAAATACCGGGCATTCCAAAGGCAAACACCAGGCATTTACAGATAAAAGTCAGGGCATTTCAAGAATAAACTCAAGGGATTTAAGGAGCCCCCCCTGGGGGGGACCGAAAACAATGAAAACACAATAATATTTCCAAAGAAGAATGGGTTGTGTAAAAATGAAATTCCGATACCATCGGATGATATCGGAATTTTATTTTCGCACAAGTGATATATTATTATATTACTTGATTATATTTATATATATATTATATATATCACCTGCGGAAACTTTTCCGGAAAAGTTTCCGCAGAAATCAGACTTCTTCTCCTTTCAGTGTCGCCGAGCTGCTTTCCGTAATCTTCACAGTCACAAAATCACCTACCCGATGCGCACCCCTGTCGAAAACCACTACACGATTCTGCTCGGTGCGTCCGAAAAGCTGGTCGCGTGAACGTTTGGAAACGCCCTCCACCAACACTTCATAAGTCTTACCCACACAGCGGGCGTTGGCCTCGGCGGAAAGACGGTTTTGCAAAGCGATGATTTCGTTCAGGCGGCGAATTTTCACTTCTTCAGGCACATCATCCGGCAGATGTTTGCTGGCATACGTACCCGGACGTTCGGAATACTTAAACATAAAGGCGGCGTCATAACCACATTCCTCCATCAGGGAGAGGGAAAGCTGGTGATCCTCTTCCGTTTCCGAGTGGAAACCGGAGAATATATCCGTAGACAATCCACAATCCGGAACGATACGGCGAATGGCATCAACACGCTCCAGATACCACTCACGAGTATATTTACGGTTCATCAGTTTCAATATACGGCTACTCCCGCTTTGTACGGGCAAATGTATATGCTTGCATACATTGGGAACTTCCGCTATGACTTGCAGCGTTTCATCACTCATATCTTTGGGGTGGGAAGTAGTGAAACGGATGCGGACACCCGGAGCAGCCCCGGCTACTATGCGTAGCAACATGGGAAAGGTTATCACTTCTCCATCCGCCTTCTCAAAACGGTAAGAGTTGACATTCTGCCCCAACAAGGTCACTTCCTTATAACCCTTGGCCACCAAATCGGACACTTCATTCAGAATACTCTCCACATCGCGGCTACGCTCGCGTCCGCGGGTATAGGGAACGATGCAGTACGTGCAGAAATTGTTACAGCCGCGCATAATGGAGACAAAACCCGATATATGATTTCCACAAATACGCGAAGGTATCACATCGCGATAAGTTTCCGTTGTGGAGAGCTCCACATTAATGGCTTTCTCCCCTGCCTCTACGGCAGCTATCAAATCGGGCAAAGTGAGATAAGCATCCGGACCTACCACCAAGTCGACATGGTGATTCGTAATCAAATCGTCCTTGACGCGCTCCGCCATGCATCCCAACACACCGACAATCAGGTTCTTTTTCTTCTTCTTGAGCGAATGAAAAAATTCTAGACGGTTTAAAATCTTTTGTTCGGCATTGTCACGAATGGAACAGGTATTCATAAACACCGCATCCGCTTCCTCCAGCGTATCGGCTACGGAATATCCCGCCATCTGCATCACAGAAGCTATCACTTCACTGTCCGCCACATTCATCTGGCAGCCATAGGTTTCGATGAACAACTTCTTGTTGTCATCAGCAGTTGCAGATTTAAAGTCTGCTCCCGTCACATTTTCCATCATTTCTTATTTTTTTGGTTTCGCCGCAAAGATACATCTTCACTCCCAAAAAAGCAGTGAAACTACGGAAAAATAACACATAAGTTCCTCTATTCGATGCATTTCTACTAATTAATGTTAAGCAACTAAACATTTTCCGAGTGTTAATTTGGCATTGTAGGAATAAATCTCCATTTTTGTGAAATGAAAGAAACATTAGATTTTTTCATAGTTAAGGTTTAGGTTAAAAAATAAAAGGGGAGCTGTGAAGCTGCCCTTTTTTAATGCCAATTTATTGGTTACAATCAGATTAAATAATTACCTTTGGCGGTGGAAAAAACAATAAAGGCTTATGGAAGACATCTTCAAATTTCTGTTAGTTATAGGCATTATCGCAGTAGGTTTCGTCAGGCAAGCAAAGAAAGAAGCAAATAAGAAAACCGGCGGCAGTCCTGTCATGCCTATGCCCGATGAAGACAGTCCCTTTCCCGAAACTATCATCACACCACAAAAGAAGACCAAGAAAACAGAAAAAAAACATACACCTATCCAAAGGCAACCCCAGAGTCATCAAAACACAGACAATGCATTTCCCGAACAGGCTGATACCTCCTCTGAATTTGAAATACATTCGGTAGAGGAAGCGCGTAAGGCCATTATTTGGGGAGAAATATTACAACGAAAGTATTAATGTAATTGAAAGTTGATCCTTTACACGAAAAAAATAACTATACATTATGGCATTTAATTACATTTCAGCAGCAGAAGCTGCGAGCCTGATCAAACATGGCTACAACATTGGCTTAAGCGGATTTACTCCCGCAGGAACAGCCAAAGCCGTAACGGCCGAACTGGCAAAAATTGCAGAAGCGGAACATGCCAAAGGAAATCCTTTTCAGATAGGCATTTTTACAGGCGCCTCAACCGGTGATTCCTGTGACGGCATCCTTTCACGCGCCAAAGCAATCCGTTACCGCGCTCCCTACACAACAAACGTCGATTTCCGTAAAGCGGTGAACAACGGTGAGATTGCCTATAATGACATCCATTTGTCACAAATGGCACAGGAGGTACGCTACGGCTTCATGGGCAAAGTAAATGTTGCCGTCATCGAAGCATGTGAAGTGACACCCGACGGAAAAATCTACCTGACTGCCGCCGGAGGTATCGCTCCTACGATCTGCCGTCTGGCCGACCAGATCATTGTAGAGCTGAACGCCGCCCACAGCAAAAACGCCATGGGACTGCACGACGTTTACGAACCGCTCGATCCGCCTTATCGCCGCGAAATCCCCATCTTCAAGCCCAGCGACCGCATCGGACAGCCCTATATTCAGGTTGACCCGAAAAAGATTGTCGGCATTGTAGAAACCAATTGGCCGGACGAAGCACGCGGCTTTGCCGACCCCGACCCGCTGACCGACAAGATCGGACAGAACGTGGCCGACTTCCTTGCCGCAGATATGAAGCGGGGCATTATTCCTTCTACTTTCTTGCCTTTACAGTCGGGCGTAGGAAATATAGCCAATGCAGTATTAGGCGCTTTGGGACGTGACAAGACAATCCCTGCATTCGAAATGTACACAGAGGTAATTCAGAACTCGGTTATCGGACTGATTCGCGACGGCCGCGTGAAGTTCGGCAGCGCCTGCTCGCTGACCGTAACCAACGACTGTCTGAACGGCATCTACGAAGATATGGACTTCTTCCGCGACAAGCTGGTTCTCCGTCCGTCGGAAATCTCCAACAGCCCTGAGATTGTACGCCGCTTAGGAGTTATTTCCATCAATACGGCCATCGAAGCCGACCTCTACGGAAACGTCAACTCCACCCATATCGGCGGTACGAAGATGATGAACGGCATCGGCGGCTCAGGAGACTTTACGCGTAATGCCTATATCTCTATCTTTACTTGTCCGTCTGTTGCCAAAGAAGGTAAAATCAGCGCCATTGTGCCCATGGTTTCCCATGTGGACCACAGCGAACACGATGTCAACATCATCGTCACCGAACAAGGCGTTGCCGACCTGCGCGGCAAGAGCCCGAAAGAACGCGCACAAGCCATCATCGAAAACTGCGTTCATCCGGACTACAAGAATATCCTGTGGGATTACCTGAAACTGACTGACGGCAAAGCTCAAACTCCGCATGCCGTCCGCGCCGCTTTGGCTATGCATGCCGAACTGGCAAAAAGCGGAGATATGAAGAATGTAGACTGGGGACAGTACAAATAAATATTCTTTATACAGCAAGCAGAGATACGCCTTATGATTCAACTAAAAGGCGTATCAAGATATAAAATCCCCCTCATACTGCGTTTCTTCAATGACAGTATGAGGGGGATTTCATATCTTGCACATTCCCTTTTACCCGGTTACGACGGCAAACTGTTCCTGTTCCGACATCTCATGCACCTCATCGGATAAGTATATCACAAACGGCGTCCTGAAACCTGCGCGCCTCTCTGCCGGAAAGCACATTCTGGTTCATAATGGCAAAAGCGATCTGATGTCCGTTATTTGCCTCCAAATATCCCGCCAAACAGTTTATGGCAGTAAAGGAACCCGTTTTGGCATGTACCTTCTTATAAGAGGGAGTTCCTTTTTTCATCCGGTTCTTCAGTGTTCCGTCCACCCCGCCGATGGGCAATGCCTTATATAATTTCTGAAACACGTCTGTACGCGAATAAGCGAACTTCAGGAAAGCAACCAGAAGCTCCGATGAGATATAATTATAGTTGGAAAGCCCGCAACCGTCTGCCAGCTTATAATGATCGGGGACATAACCCAGCTTTCTTATCAATTGCCGGACCTCCGAAAGCCCGTCTTCGGCCGAAACATACTTGTTGCCTGCAGACTGTGCACCCAAGCGACAAAGCATTGCTTCGGCATTCAAATTATCACTTTCTTTCATTATCTGATTCACTACTGCCTGCACAGGAGTATTATAGTATGCCATTCGCACAGAAACACTATCTTTTTGGAACTCGCCGAAAGAGTAGTCCGGCAGACAGCGGATGCCTTTTGCCCGCAAACGTTCCAGAAACGTGTGCATGAAGAAATCCTGCGAAGAATAAATATTAACTGCACCGATGCGCCTGCCATCCACATTCCCCGACACCGTTATGTCGTTACTGTTCTCCAGCCAGTTACGGGATACCCGAAAAGGTCCGGCAGAAGTAGTACGGCTTTTTGTAACATTAGTCAGCGTATAATAAGACGAAGCAGGAGTACATTCCAACCGCGCCGTATCTCCCTGCACGCCGGGAGAAGCAGTTACCGTAACCACTCCTTTATCAAGCATCAGCGGCGACAGATAGGGCTGGAAGGAATAGGGCGTATCGTCCCACAACCAACCGCTTCCCCAATACAAGGAGTCTTTCATGGAAACATCACCGTAGACCTTGCCTTGTACCACCGAGAAAGGCAAGCGTACCACCCCACTGACCAAAGAATCCAGCGCCTCATCATCAAACTCCGGATCGAATCCTCCGACAACGTATATATCCCCCTTCAACGTATCACGTTCAATCACTCCCTTATACCAGACCTCCGTACTGAAAGGCTCATCCGCCTCAGGACGTGCAAGCGCCGTAATCGTAGTCAACAGCTTCATTGTGGAGGCCGGGCGGGAAAGCTTGTCCGCCTGATAATCATACAAGGCTTCATTGGCAGTCAGGTCGTACACCGAAATGGATACATTAGAGCCTTCGGGCAATTGATACTTTATCAACGTATCCAGCTGCGAAGAAAGGATGTTTGTTTCGGGAGATACTCTCTGTGCAAACGATATACAAGGAATCAGTGACAAAACCCATATAATCGACCATAAACCAGATTTTCCCATCTCTTTACAAACTACCCGGTTACTTAATAATTGTTCATAATACCATATACATGATGCATGCTGTTTGCTAAAGCGCTTCCCTGAAGATTTCACCTACCGTAGGATGCGGAAATATGATTTTCTTCCACTCCGAAACCGTCAGTCTGAGTTCAATAGCCATACCGGCCAGCGTGATAATCTCTGAAGCCGGATTGCCCAGTACATGAGCTCCCAAGAGAGTGTCATCTTCTGCCAGCAACAACTTGCACATGCCATTGACGCCTTCATTCTCCGCAACAAAACGACCGGAATAGGCCATAGGCAGTTTTATCGTACGGTAAGGAATGCCTTTTTTCCGCAGAGTCTCTTCCGTATCTCCCACACCGGCAATCTCCGGATTGGTATATACCACACCGGGAACAGCTTTGTAACTCATGCAGTCTTCCTTCCCCAGCACAGCATGTACAGCCACTTCCGCCTCACGTACCGCCGTATGGGCCAGCAAGGAAAATCCGGTTAAGTCCCCGCAAGCATACACACCCGGAACAGACGTCCGCATCTGCCCGTCAACCCATATATTTCCGCGTTCTGTTTTCTCCAATCCCAGGTTCTCCAGTCCGAAGCCTTTCGTTACAGGACGCCGGCCAACGCTCATCAGTAACCTTTCCGCAACGACAGAATCTGCACCCCCGGCATTTTCATAATTCACCTGCACCTGCGCCTGCCCGTCTTCCAAAACATTTCCGGACAGTGACACCACTTTGGTATCCAGCATGAACTTAATCCCGCGTTTGGTATATTCCGCACGCAGCATAGCGGACAGTTCCTTGTCCATTCCGCCCAATATCTCATCCAGCATCTCAATGACAGTGACCTCTACCCCCAGGCTATTAAAGAAAGAAGCAAACTCCATACCTATCACCCCACCGCCGATGACAGCCAGCGACTTGGGCAGTTCCTTATTGTCCAATGCCTCACGATGCGTCCAGTAAGGCACCTCATCCATTCCGGGAATAGACGGAATAAACGTTTCCGAACCCGTACAGAGCAATAAATTATCACATTCATACGTTTCGCCGCCACACAGGACATGGTTCTTGTCTGCAATTGAAGCCTCTCCGTTCACAACGGTCACATTATTGGCAACCAGCTTCCCCTTGACACCCAGCACCAGTTTCCGTACAACTTTCTGCTTACGTGCCACAATTTTGGACAAGTCGAACGACACTTCCGGCACACTGACCGCATACTTAGATGCATGGCGCGCACTGTCATACGTCTTTGCCGAATACAATAAAGTCTTGGTAGGAATACACCCCTCATTCAGGCACACTCCGCCAAGACTTTGTTTTTCAAAAAGTACAACGCTCAGACCGGCTTTCCCGGCTGTCTCCGCAGCCGTATATCCGGCCGGCCCTCCGCCGATGATGGCAATTTGATATTTCATAGTTCTTGCATTTATAGATTTCTGCATGCAAGATACAACAAGAAATTCAGAAAAAAGGC
The DNA here is from genome assembly GCF_025146565.1 of Bacteroides eggerthii. NCBI lineage: Bacteria > Pseudomonadati > Bacteroidota > Bacteroidia > Bacteroidales > Bacteroidaceae > Bacteroides > Bacteroides eggerthii. The sequence goes on from NZ_CP102258.1 coordinate 685,828, forward strand.
ATGGTAACCCTACTTTATTATCATCCTACAACATACTTTGTTTCAACAACCGTATAAATTCCTCTTCTTTTACAGGAAGCAACGCCACACACTTGCCTTCTCCATACCTCACCAATACATAACGCATAACAGCAAATCTCCCTATCCGCATGGAAGAAGTACGTTCTACCGACGTAATATCCTTTAACAAAATCTCTCTCCCACGCGAAAAACGACCGAAAAACAGCAGCAGCCTGTTATCGGCAGTAACAGTATAAGTGGTATGAATCAGCTTCTCGATGCTGACAACCAGCAAGAGCATAAAAAGAACGGCAATAAGGATATTCTTTTCCCAAAGGCCGTAAACAGCCATTGCACCCGCCAGAATGATAAACAAATACTGCCCGGCAGCAATACGCGCATGAAAAATTCGATTCATTTTGTCCTATTTTTGCTGCTAAGATAGGTATTTTTATGAATTAATGCCTGCAAGACACACAAGGAACGCAGTTATTTTGTAGTTTTGCAGTGTCAAATACACAAAATTATGGTAAGAAAGTTCGATTTCCTCGTTATCGGTTCCGGAATTGCCGGTATGAGTTTTGCGCTGAAGGTGGCGCATAAAGGAACAGTGGCCCTCATCTGTAAAGCCGGTCTGGAGGAGGCAAATACTTATTTTGCACAAGGCGGAATCGCTTCCGTCACCAACCTGGCGGTAGATAATTTCGATAAGCACATTGAAGACACCATGATTGCCGGAGACTGGATAAGCGACCGCAAAGCTGTGGAAAAGGTGGTGCGCAACGCTCCTGAGCAAATCAATGAACTCATCAAATGGGGGGTAAACTTTGACAAAAAAGACAACGGGGAATTCGACCTGCATAAAGAAGGCGGACATTCGGAGTTCCGCATCCTGCACCACAAAGACAATACAGGCGCGGAAATACAGGACAGCCTGATTGAAGCCGTAAAACAACATCCCAATATCACCGTATTCACAAATTTCTTCGCGGTAGAAATCATTACCCAGCACCACCTGGGCATCATTGTAACCCGCTACACTCCGGGTATCAAATGCTACGGCGCTTATGTATTGAACGAAAATACCGGAGAAGTGGATACCTTCCTCTCCAAAATGACCATCATGGCAACAGGAGGTTGCGAAGCCGTATACCGAAACACTACCAATCCATTGGTTGCTACCGGCGACGGTATAGCCATGGTCTACCGCGCCAAAGGAGCCGTAAAGGACATGGAATTCATCCAGTTCCACCCCACCGCCCTCTACCATCCGGGCGACCGCCCTTGTTTCCTGATAACGGAAGCCATGCGCGGATATGGCGGCGTTCTCCGTACCATGGACGGCAAGGAGTTCATGCAGAAGTACGATCCACGCCTTTCACTCGCCCCGCGCGACATCGTGGCACGCGCCATCGACAATGAGATGAAGCAGCGCGGCGACGAGCATGTCTATCTGGATGTTACCCACAAAGATCCCGAAGAAACCAAGAAGCACTTCCCGAATATCTATAAGAAATGCCTCAGCATCGGCATCGACATCACCAAAGAGTACATTCCCGTAGCCCCTGCCGCACACTATCTTTGCGGCGGCATCAAAGTAGATCTGGACGGACAATCCAGCATCCGCCGCCTGTATGCCATCGGTGAGTGTTCGTGCACCGGACTTCATGGCGGAAACCGTTTGGCTTCCAACTCGCTGATTGAAGCCGTTGTCTATGCCGACGCAGCCGCCAAGCATGCGTTGAGCGTATTGGAGCGCTATGACTTCAACGAAGATATTCCCGAATGGAACGATGAAGGAACTATCTCCAACGAAGAACGCGTATTGATTACGCAAAGCATGAAGGAGGTGAACCAGATTATGGAATCTTACGTGGGCATTGTGCGCAGCAACACGCGCCTGACACGCGCCTGGAACCGTCTGGATATTCTTTATGAAGAGACGGAAAAACTATTCAAGAGCAGTAAGGCTACTCGTGAACTCTGCGAATTGCGCAACATGATTAATGTGGGCTATCTGATTACCCGGCAAGCCATGGAACGTAAGGAAAGCCGCGGACTGCATTATACAATAGATTACCCGCACGCTCAAAAATAGGGTTCATGGCACATTTCAACGAGTATCTGGACTTGTTGGAACTTTCTCCTCTGGTGTATCATTTTCTGCATAACGGAAAAAAGCAGCTTTATAAAAAAGGAGAGTTCTTTTGTCGGGCAGATGAAGTGTGCCATCACATTGCCTATGTATCCAAAGGAGGTTTCCGCTATTTCTGTCTCGACAAAGAAGGAGATAAGCACATCACCGGATACAGTTTCGAAAAGGATTTTGTGACCGATTATTACTCGTTTACCAGGCAGATGCCGGCCATAGTCTGTACGGAAGCAGTCAAAGACAGCACCGTCTACCAGTTATCCCATGAACAACTGGAAAACTTTTGGGAGCTGAACTCTCAAAACCAGTTATTAGGTCGTAAGATTGCTGAAAATCTTTTCTGTATGACCTACCACCGCTTACTGGACTTCTATTCAGTCTCCCCTAAAGTACGCTACCAAGAGCTGCTAAAGAGGTGCCCTGACATTGTCCAACAAACAAGTTTGAAAGAAATAGCCTCTTTCCTTAATATTTCCCCATATACCCTGAGCCGTATCCGACGAAAAATAACTTTCGAATAAAAAGGCTGATTTCTTGCTTTGAAGCAAGAAATTAATTTTTTCAAATATATATTTGTTATTAAAACACAGCTTATCGCTATCTTTGTGAATACCTAATTATATAATCTTATATCAGTATGATATGAAAAGCCGTTGTATTCATATATGTATACTTCTATGTCTGTATGTTTATAATCTGTACGGACAAACACCCGATGACAATATTATTATCACAAAATGCAGCGACTCCTATATTTTTGAGGAGAAAGACGGCATCCCCATTGTATCCAACCGGAAAGAGATATCCTATGAAGCAACAAGAATGGGAGCCTCTCTGCAACCCCACACCTATTACGGAGAGTTCATCTCACTGGACAAGGCTTCTGCCAAAGGGGGAGGGAAAGCCGAATATAAAAGCATCACACCAGAAAATGTCTTCTTTGACGACAGCAAAGTCTGCTTTTTCAATCTCTACCTTGATCGGAAAGGGAAAAAAACAGAAGCATCGTTCAAGCGCACTTTTCACGACCTGCATTATTTTACGCGGGTCTACCTGGGCGAAGACTACTTCATCAGAGAAAAGCAACTGACATTAATCATCCCACAATCGCTTTCCCGCTTCCACCTGACGGAAAAAAACTTCAGTCCGGCCATTCACTGTGAACGCAGCATCAACAGCGCAGGCGACTCGGTATTCACCTATGTCGTGACAAACATGCCCGCCATGAAAGACGAGAAGCAGATGCCGGCAACAGGCAAAGTCTATCCGCATATATTGATCACAGGGTCGTTCAAAGACTACCACGATATGTACTGCTGGTCCAACAAACTGGCACAAGTGGACTGCAACGTGCCCGAAATCGATATTCTATTGACAAAGATCACTGCCGGCTGCCATACCGACATGGAAAAAATACGCAATACGTATGCCTGGGTACAACAGAACATCCGCTACATCGCCTTCGAAGCAGGCATATTGGGCCACAGGCCCGATACTCCCGCAGAAGTTCTCCGCAAACGTTACGGTGACTGCAAAGGAATGTCACTCCTGCTCCGCACATTGCTGAAAGCACAGGGATTTGACGCCCGGCTCACCGACATAGGCACCATAGACATCCCCTACCGGATGAGTGAGATAGCAACGCTTGCATCTGCCAACCACATGATATGCAGCCTTATCTATCAGGGAAAAACCTATTATCTGGACGCCACCAACGAATATATTCCGTTGGAATTCATACCCGGAAGCATACAGGGCAGGGAAGCTATGATAGAAAACGGAGAAGAATGTATCGTACAGACGGTACCCATATTGAACAGTAGTGCTTCTACGGACAGCCTGTATTACACTTGCACCCTCTCCGGTGAGCAAACAGACAGAGTGCTGCAAGGCAAGGCAACCCGCAGCTGGAGTGGAGACATGAAAGAATTCTTCCTCACAGCCTATCATAAAAACGACAAAAGCGACCGCGAAGAACACCTGCTTCGTACACTGGCGGGAAACAATCATAACTATCAAGTCGGCTCCGTCAAATGGATACAACAAGAACCCCAACAGCAATGGGCCATACTGGCAGGAACAGTCATAAACAACAGTGCCGTACAAGTTGCAGACAGCGAGTTCTACATTGAATTAGACCTTCACAACGACCTGTTCGACCAACCCATAGACACCCTCAAACGCATACATGATTATGAGTTGCCACTCCGTTGCCGCATTGTGCGTCACACAGAATTAGAAATACCCGCAGGCTATACCCTTGTCCATTGCCCCAAAGGAATTTCAATCCATGCGCCACAAGGCACACTCCACTGTTCCTACAACAAGCAAGGGGAGAAAATCATCTTCCGGAAAGTAATGGAAATCAAAGAGAAACTCATTCACCGTAATGACATTGTAGCTTGGAACGAGAACCTGCGGAAATGGGCTGATACATGCAATGAACAAATTATTCTCAAAAAACAATAACCATGAAACAAAACATGCTATTCTTAATGGGGGTATTAGCACTTTTACTAGCATCCCCCAATGTAAATGCCGATGACAAAGAGAAATACAAGCTCTTTGCAGAAGAAACAAGAAAAGAAGTCTGGGCGCTCGAACTGCCTGAATTTGCCAACACCGCCGTCCCCGAAAAGTACAAGGACGAGTCTGCCGTCATTCTGGCTGCACACAGCCGGCTGGAAGTCACTAAAAAGACCCGCTTCAACGTAGGCGCTTTCCTCGGCGGTTTCCACTACATAGATCGTGAGGTAAACTGCCGCGACTTGTACCGCATGTTAGTGCAAATCAACGACAAAGCAGCTTTAAAGGAATTCTCCGAATTCGATTATAAAGCAGAAATCCGGAAAAAATCATGGCGATACGACGAAAGTTACCAACAAGTATTAGGAGTGCGCATCATCAAACCGGACGGCACTATAAACGAAGTGAGTACCGATGAATACATGACTGCCACCGAAGGCAAAAACGACAAAGAGCAACGCCAGAAACTTGCCGTACCGGGATTGGAGATCGGCGATAAGATAGATATTTTTTTCTTCAATTACACCTCATTGGAAAACCATAACCTTGATCCGTTCATTTTCCGTTTCCGCCAAAGCCATCCGATGCTTTCCTACACCGTACATTGCGAAATAGACGATAAGCTCACCACCCAATACCGCACCCTGAACGGTGCGCCTGACTTCAAGCAAAGCACAAATGAAGAAGGAAACATCCTGCTTGACGTGGCGATGAAGGATATAGAACAAACCGAACCCGATTTGTGGTACAACTCCATGCAGCAAACGCCGACCACATTATTATATATCACCAACAGCCAGATGAAAAAATACACCTACATACCCAAAAGTACCAAGAAAAAAGGGCTGCAACCCAATCCCGACGCGGCTTCCATACAGGAAGACGACTGGGAATTCATAAAACAAGCGATACGGTATAACGGCTACGGAGGAGTGAGCAACGTCAAAAAAGGCATACGGCTTCTCCGCAATGTTAAACAGATAAAAAAGAAAGACTGGACAGATGAGACAAAAGCAGACTTCATCTATAACTACTATCATTTTGCACTGATGACAGACCCTAAAAGCGATTGCAACAATGAGCTGTTCATCGTCTATTTTCAAAGATTGCTAAATTGGGTGGATGTTCCCAACCTGCTTGGAATAACCACCAACGAAAATAAAGAACCGCTTGACAAACTGGCAAGTTACCGCAATACAACCTGGTTTATCGCGCTCCCGGAAAGCAACAAATATTATCTCCCGCCTACGAATTATCTTATTCCCCATGAAATTCCTGCCTGTTATCAAGGCCGGCAAGCCATTTTGGAATCGGATAAATCGAAAGCCAAGGCCGGACGAAAACATTTCAACTTTCCCATGAGTACGGCTGAAGACAACAGAAATGTCACTACCATACAAGCCGACATCAATAATACCCTGCTCACCATCCACCGTAACGAATATCGTACAGGAACACAAAAAGAACGCATGCAGACCGCATTAGCCAAAATGGAAGATGTAGACGCAGCCTATCGCCGCCTGCTCAGCATCGACAAGGAATTTGCAGAAGAAATAGGCAAGAAATATGCAGACGATCTTCAGGAAATGTTCCGGAAAGGACGTGAGCAGGAAAAAGATGACTATAAATGGGAAATCAACTTCTATCATGGCGAGGATGCGCAAGAACTGCTTAATTATCAGATGCAATGCTTAGGCAACCGTCCGGACAGCGCCGCTTTTGTTTATGACGTCCGTTACGCAATGGATGGCTATGTCAGAAAAGCCGGGCCTCACTATGTGCTTTCCGCAGGGAAACTACTTGGCGAACAAACTCTGGTTGAGGGCAAGGAACGCAAGCGTTCGGCTGACATATACATGTCGGCTCCCCGCACTTTCCAATGGAATATCACCGTCAACCTTCCGGCAGGCTATGAAGCAGCTGCCGAGGGAGTGGAAAAATTGAATGTAAAGGTAGAGAACGAATGTGGCGCTTTCATTGCAAAAGCCGTTGCTCAGAACGGAAAACTTATACTAGACATCACCAAACGTTACAACCACAAGACAGAACCAGCTACCAACTGGGACAAACTACTTGAAATCCAAGATGCTTCCAAAGCATACGAATCACTTTCCGTAGTATTGAAAAAATAGAAAGCACCAATCATAAAAGGGCTGCATCCAACCAACGATGCAGCCCTTCCATATATCTATATCCTTTCCTTGAAGGAAAGCGGAATCCTAATAGTTCTCTTTCTTTACCTCAAAATAGGCCTGCGGATGCAAACATGCCGGACATACCTGAGGAGCTTCTTTACCGGTATAGATGAAACCACAGTTACGGCATTGCCATACAACCTCGCCTTCCTTTGCAAATACGGAAGCTGTTTCAATATTCTTGATAAAAGCGCGATAGCGTTCTTCGTGTCCCTTTTCAGCAATAGCAATATTGCGATACATCAAGGCAATTTCGGGGAAACCTTCTTCATCGGCAACATCAGCAAAGCCCGGATAATCCAATGACCATTCTTCATGTTCACCGGCAGCAGCTTCCTGAAGATTTTCAAGAGTAGTACCGATAACGCCGGCAGGATAAGAAGCTGTGATTTCCACCATTCCGCCTTCCAACCACTTGAACATACGTTTAGCGTGTTCCTTTTCCTGGTCGGCTGTTTCTGTGAAAATAGCAGCAATTTGTTCGTAACCTTCTTTTTTAGCAACGCTTGCAAAGTAAGTATAGCGCATTCTTGCTTGCGATTCACCGGCAAATGAAGTCAATAAATTCTTTTCAGTACGGGTTCCTTTAACACTTTTAGCCATAGTCTCTTTTTTAAATTAGTTAATATTATTACGTATAAATACCGTTCGCTTTGTCCTTATGATTGTTGATACAAAATTAAGAATTAAGTTTGATATAACCACACTCTGTCTCATCGGATTTATCTATTGCTCCATAGGTGAAATCTATTTCGCCTGCAAATCCAAAGAGAGAGGTCATTCCCTTGTATTCTATATTTAAGAAAACAAGTAATCTGCATAGAAAACAAAAAACAGGCTATTTGTGTTCAACAAATTTGCAAAAAACAGGCCAATCTATCAATTTATACATTATTTTGCTTACTTTTGCAGCTTATTTATAAACACACACTTTTTATAGCGTAAAAAAGTCAAATTAATAATGAAAGCGTTCGAATTCAAGCCTAAACTATATACGGCTTTAAAAAACTACTCAAAAGAACTTTTTATGGCAGACCTGATGGCCGGTATCATTGTAGGTATCGTAGCCCTGCCACTTGCCATTGCGTTTGGTATTGCATCGGGTGTATCACCTGAAAAAGGCATTATTACGGCTATTATTGCCGGTTTTATAATCTCCCTGCTGGGCGGCAGCAAAGTTCAGATCGGCGGCCCTACCGGTGCATTCATCGTTATCATTTACGGCATTATTCAGCAATATGGAGAGGCAGGACTGATTGTAGCCACGCTGATGGCAGGCGTCATTCTCATTCTGTTAGGAGTGTTCAAGCTGGGAGCAGTCATTAAGTTTATCCCCTATCCCATTATTGTAGGTTTCACAAGCGGCATTGCAATCACGATCTTTACCACCCAGATTGCAGATATATTCGGACTGAGTTTCGGTGGAGAGAAGGTTCCGGGAGACTTTATCGGGAAATGGCTGGTCTACTTCCGCCATTTCGACACTGTCAACTGGTGGAATACAGTTGTCAGCATCGCCAGTATCTTCATCATTGCCATTACTCCGAGATTCTCAAAGAAGATACCCGGTTCGCTCATCGCCATTATCGTGGTGACCATTGCAGTCTATCTGATGAAAACCTATGGCGGCATTAGCTGCATCGACACCATCGGCGACCGTTTCAGCATTAAAGCGGAACTTCCCGATGCTGTGATGCCTGCCTTGGACTGGGAAGCCGTCAAGAACCTGTTTCCCGTTGCCATTACGATTGCCATACTGGGAGCCATAGAGTCTTTGCTTTCGGCTACCGTAGCCGACGGCGTAATCGGTGACAAGCACGACTCCAATACCGAACTGATAGCACAGGGTGTTGCCAACATGGCTACCCCACTTTTCGGCGGTATCCCTGCCACAGGCGCCATTGCCCGTACAATGGCCAACATCAACAACGGCGGCAAGTCACCCGTAGCCGGTATAATCCATGCAGTGGTGCTGCTCTTGATTCTTTTGTTGCTTATGCCGCTGGCACAGTACATCCCAATGGGATGCCTGGCAGGCGTACTGGTGATTGTATCCTATAACATGAGTGGCTGGCGCGTATTCAAAGCACTGCTGAAAAACCCGAAATCGGACGTCACCGTATTATTGATAACTTTCTTCCTGACGGTTATCTTCGATTTGACAATTGCCATTGAAGTAGGCCTGGTCATCGCCTGCGTACTCTTTATGCGCCGCGTCATGGAGACCACCGAGATATCTGTTATCAAAGACGAAATAGACCCGAATACCGAATCGGACATTGCCACAAATGAGGAACATCTCATTATTCCGGAAGGCGTGGAAGTGTACGAAATCAACGGTCCCTATTTCTTCGGCATCGCCACAAAGTTTGAGGAAGTAATGGCGCAACTTGGCGACCGCCCCAAAGTGCGAGTCATCCGCATGCGTAAAGTTCCTTTTATTGACTCTACGGGTATCCACAATCTGGAAAGCCTTTGCAAGATGTCGCAAAAGGAAAAGATAACCGTTGTACTCTCCGGCGTGAACGCCAAAGTGCATCAGGTATTGGAAAAGTCCGGTTTCTACACGCTTTTAGGCGAAGAGAATATCTGCCCCAATATCAATGTGGCACTGGAACGGGCACGCAAGCTGGCCGAGTAAATGTTTACAAAAGGAACCTGAAAAAGAACAGTCGTATAATGAGGGATCTCAGTCGTATAGTGAGACTATCTCAGTATACGACTGAGACCCCCTTAGCAGTATACTGAGATAGTCGCCATTTTACAAACTGATAATCAAGCTATTACAAACGCTCTATCTTATTAAGAAAAGATAGGACAAAAGAGAAGCATTATGGCAAAGAGAAGAAGAAGCAACAAGAAAGAACCCAAAGGAGTGATTTACCTGATAGTTCTGGCATGCCTTGCGGCCGTCTTCCATGAACCGATAGCCAATGCGCTCCGTAACAAACTGCCCGTTCCCACGGAAAAGACAGCAAAACGGGCAGAAACAACGGAAACCACCGGAAATCCCCTACTGCCGGCTCCACTGAAAAACGTACCCGAACAAATATTGCACCGCAAGGGCTATACCGCCTCCTACAACCGCGAACACAAGATACCGAATTGGGTGGCCTGGGAACTTACACCGGAAAAACTGATAGAACGTGAAAGCCGCACCGACAAATTCCTGCCCGATCCCGACCTGCCCGAAAGCCAAGCGGTAACTACGGACGACTATAAGCGCTCAGGCATGGACAGAGGTCACATGTGCCCTGCCGGTGACAACCGTTGGCATTGGAAAGCCATGCAGGAAAGCTTCTACATGACCAATATCTGCCCCCAAAATCATAACCTGAACCGCGGCGACTGGAAAGAACTGGAAGAAGCCTGCCGCCTGTGGGCAAAAAAAGAAGGGAAAATCTATGTTGTCTGCGGCCCTGTCCTCTACCGCCAAAAGCACCGCACTATCGGAAAAAAACACAAGATCACCGTACCCGAAGCATTTTTCAAAGTCATACTCTGCACAAACAGCAACCCACCGAAAGCCATCGGTTTTGTTTATAAAAATACATCGGGCAACCACCCATTGGACACCTATGTCAACAGCGTGGACGAAGTAGAACGCATCACCGGAATCGATTTCTTCCCAGCCCTGCCGGATAACGTTGAAAAGCAGGTAGAAGCTGCCTATAACCTTGATTTATGGAAGAAAGAATGAATAGCAACATTCTTTAACCTTACATATTTATACAAACATATTGTCACGACATATCCCCCATTTTTACAATTTATATCACTTGTTTTTTTAAATATTCCTAATTCTCCTCTGCAATACTCTGCCTTTTTTCTAATTTTTAATAATCCGGAATTTAATAAATTTGCAATCCGTTATGCAATTATTTATCTCTTTTTTCACGTCTATATTAATTATTTAATATCTTTGCAAGGATTTACATAACAGATTTTATTTTCAGCTAAAAAAAATGAAACACAATACGAAACATAGCCTGTCTTTTGTTTGGAGAAACGTTAAAAAACGTGATGAGATATCACGCTAAGGAGACTGTTTCCATAATTCTACAATAACAGACATTTATCAATTCAAATTTTAATCAATAATAAATTAAAGACAAGGATGAGAAAATCAATTCTTTGGTTTGTCTTTCTTACATTATTGACTATTCAATCGGCTTTTGCACAAAGTTTTTATGTAAAAGGCAAGGTTATATCCCAAGAGGATAATGAACCGTTGATTGGCGTGTCAATTTTGCAAGAGGGAAGTGGAAATGGCGTAGTAACCGATATTGACGGAAACTACAGCCTTGAAGTTAAAGGTACGACAAAAACGACTTTAGTCTTTTCGTACATCGGTATGCAATCGCAGAAGCATGAAGTCAGCGCAAAAACTGGTACGCTGAACGTTCGGCTCGCCTCAGACGCCGCATTAATAGACGAAGTAGTGGTAGTGGCGTACGGAACCCGTAAAAAAGGGACAATTGCCGGCGCTGTATCTGCCGTAAAATCGGAAAAATTGGAAAATGTTCCGGCAGCCGGTTTCGACCAGGCGCTGCAAGGACAGACTCCGGGTTTGTCAGTAATCTCCAATTCGGGAGAACCCAGTAAAGCTGCTGTTTTCCAGATTCGCGGTACCAACTCAATCAATTCGGGTACATCCCCGCTGTTTATTCTCGACGGTGTGCCTATTTCCAGTTCTGATTTCAATACAATCAGTCCGGGAGATATTGAATCGATCTCAGTATTGAAAGATGCTTCTTCAACCTCTATCTACGGTGCACGTGCGGCAAACGGCGTGGTAGTAATCACTACCAAGCGCGGTCTGGCTATGGATAAGGCCAAAGTGACCCTGCGTGCCCAGTATGGTATCTCACAGTTGGCATCCAACGGCAAGTGGATGATGATGAACACGCCTGAGCGTATCCAGTTTGAAAAAGAAATCGGCCTGGACGCCGGGCAAGACTACGAACTGCTTTCGCGCACCAACGTCAACTGGATAGATGAAATATTCAACGACCGCGCTCCGCTGCAGAACTACGAACTGTCTGTGAACCGCGCCACCGACCGCTTGAACTATTACGTTTCCGGCGGTTTCTACGATCAGGAAGGTATCGCCCAAAGCTCTTCTTTCCGTCGCTACAACATGCGCGCCAATGCAGAAGTAAAGGCAAGCAACTGGTTGAAGATAGGAACAAGCACGATGGCTGCTTACGAAGAAATCCAGCAAACCGAGGAAGGTTCCATGGCGCTCTATACACCGATTTCAGGTTCACGCTTCATGCTTCCCTACTGGAACCCTTACAACAAAGACGGCTCACTTGCCTCCGAAAACAACGGCACATGGGCAGGAACCGGCCAGAACCCCATTGAATGGATGGCCAACAATCCTGTACATTATAAAAAATATAAGGTGTTGTCCACCGTATTTGCCAACATCACTCCGATCAAGAACCTGACTATCCGTACACAGTTCGGTGCAGACTACTCTCACTCTACGGCTTTCATGCAGTCATACCCAAGTTATGTCATCAACAACGGCATGGGTTCTGCAGGACGCAACTCGTCGGATGTACTGACGCTGAGCGAAACGACCACCGCCAATTATCGCTGGGAACTGAATGAAAGCCATTCGCTCAACTTCCTGCTGGGACAGGAAGCGGTGAACTTCGAATCGACCGGCTTCCAGGTAGTTTCCAGAGGACAAGCCAACGACAAGCTGACGAATGTAACGTCGGGAACACGAGCTTCCGCATGGGGCGATTCAAACAGTTCTTATTCTTACCTGTCGTTCTTCTTCCGCGGCGAATACAACTATAAGGATTTGTACTACGCGGAAATGGCTGCCCGTACGGATGCCTCCTCACGTTTCGGTAAAGACCACCGCTGGGGTGTTTTCTGGTCGCTGGGCTTTATGTGGAACATCAAGAACGAATCATTCCTGAAAGACGTCGAGTGGCTGACCAGCGCTCAAATTGCGTTGAGTACAGGTACATCGGGCAACTCTGAAATACCGAACTATGACCACCTGGCATTAGTGGCAGGCGGTCCCAACTACAACGACGAAGCCGGAATCTATCCCAAACAGCCCGGAAATGAAGATTTAGGCTGGGAGCAGACGTGGGCAAACAATGTGGGCGTCCGCATGGGACTTTTCAACCGCGCCAACGTGAATATCGACTTCTATCATAAGAAAACCAGCAACATGCTGATGCTTGTTCCCCAATCTTACGCGGTGACCGGCGACGGTTACAGTTGGGAAAATATCGGTGCAATGGTAAACCGCGGTGTCGAAATCAGCATAGACGGTGACATCGTCCGCACCAAAGACTTTACGTGGAACGTGAACGCCAATGTTTCTTACAACAAGAACAAGTTGGTGGAACTCTACAACGGCGTACAGGAATACGTAAACTCCACTACCGGACTGAAGTTCGTGGTAGGCCGCCCCGTACACGAATTTTTCATGAACCGCTATGCCGGTGTGAATCCTGCCAACGGTGACGCCCTGTGGTACACCAAAGACGGCGAGCTGACTACCGAATTCCGCGAGGAAGACAAAGTGATGACCGGAAAAACGTTTGACTCTCCATGGGCGGGCGGTTTCGGAACCACTTTTGCATGGAAAGGTCTTTCGTTGTCCGCACAATTCAGCTGGATGGCCGACCGCTACGTGATGAACAACGACCGTTTCTTTGAAGAGAGCAATGGACTGTACAGCGCCTACAACCAGTCCAAACGACTGCTGTATGACCGCTGGAAAAAGCCGGGTGACCTTACCGATATTCCCCGCTACGGCGTAGTGGCGCAACTCGACGACCGTTTTCTGGAGAACGCTTCATTCCTCCGTCTGAAGAACCTGACGCTGGCTTACGTACTTCCGCAGCCGATATTGAAGAAGACCAACTTCTTTACCTCAGCCCGTATCTATCTGCAAGGACAGAACCTGCTGACCTTTACCGGATTCAACGGACTTGACCCGGAAGTGGCAAGCAATATTTACAGAGCACAATACCCGGCTTCACGCCAATACACGTTGGGTATTGAAGTTTCATTCTAACACAGTATAAGCAGAAAGAAAAATGATAAAGAAAATTAGAAATTATATCCTGTTGGCTGCCGTAGCACTGTCTGCCGCTTCGTGTCTGGACAAACTGCCCGAAGACGAAGTTCCTTTTGACAATGCCATCCGGTCGGTGTCCGACGTAAACCAGGCAGTCATCGGCATCTACGATGCCTTCAAGAGCAGCGCCCTGTATTCCGGCAACCTCACTTTGCTGCCCGACCTCCAAGCCGACTTCGTGTACGCCGTAAACGGTTACACCAATACATACGGCAACATCTGGCGCTGGAAAGATATCCTTGCTACGAACACAGACATCGAAGCGGTATACCAAGCCCTGTACGCAGTGATCAATCGCTGTAACTTCATGCTGGATCGCGTGGACTACGTAAGAAAGAACACCACCGTCGATGCCGACCTCGACAAACTGGATCAATATTGCGGCGAAGCCTACTTTGCCCGCGCACTCGCCTACTCGGAACTGATAAAGCTCTTCTGCAAAGCCTACGAAAGCGATGAAGAAGCCGCCAACGAACTGGGCGTGATACTGACCGAGCACTACAACGGCAACGAAGAGATGAAGCGCGCTTCGCTGAAAGACTCTTACCAATTCGTACTGGACGACCTGAACCGCGCCGCCGACCTCCTGAAACTGGAAGACGACTTCAAAGGCACGCTTTACGACACCACCTACTTCAACGAATACACCGTCTATGCCCTGCGCGCACGCATTGCCCTGTACATGAAGAAGTGGGACGACGCCATCAAGTACTCCGACAAAGTGATAGAAAGCAATTATTATACGCTGGCAAGCTGTACAAGACAGGTATCACAGGGCGTAAGCTACTATCAATATATGTGGACCAACGATCACTCCATAGAAGGCATCTGGAAAGTGGGCTTCACCGTAAACTCTTACGGTGGCAGACTGGGCACCATCTTTGCCAACTACGACTTCCGCAACTTCCGTCCGGACTATGTGCCGGCAGAATGGGTCATCGACTTGTATGACAGCAATGACCTGCGCGTTTCTTCTTTCTTCAAGGCCTACACCACCGGATACAGCCATGGGCTCACCTGGCCATTGCTGATGAAGTACTTCGGCAACCAAGACTTCATGAAGCAGTACAACATACTCCACGTCACCATGCCCAAAGTGTTTCGCCTGTCCGAGCAGTACCTGATTCGTGCGGAAGCCTACGTGCAGAAAGACCAGCCCGACTATGCCAAAGCGGGCAGTGACATCAGCGCCATCCGTACAGCCCGTTATTCTTCGTACGGCGGTTCTACTGCCATGAACAAGGAGAATGCCATGGACATCATCGAAGCAGAGCGTGTGAAAGAACTTTATATGGAGGGCTTCCGCTTGCAAGACCTGAAGCGTTGGCACAAGGGATTCAAGCGCAAACCGCAAGACCAGTCGCTGACCAACGGCAGCAGCCTGAAAGTGGAGAAAGACGATCCTCTGTTCGTATGGCCTATTCCCCAGCACGAGCTCGACTCTCCGGGTTCGCAGGTAGAACCTAATGAAAGTAACAAATAAGATTAAATACATACGATAATGAAGAAACTATTAATGGGATGTATGGCAGCCTTGGCTGCTTTGATAAGCCTTGTCGGGTGCGAACAGGACAGGGTGGTATACGGCGGGCCCAATTATCTTATGTTTTCCGACACGATCTATTATTGTCCCGTGCAAGAAACGAATGAGATATTCAATGTCCCCGTATCAGCCACCGAGACTGCCGACCGCGACCGTACTTTTGCCGTAGAGGTAATAGATAAAAAAAGTAATGCCGTAGAAGGAAAACATTATAAAATCCTTTCGAACACAGTAACCATCAAGGCAGGCGAAAGAGCCGCCAACGTAGAGGTAGAAGGCCTTTACGAGAATATCGGCATCAACGATTCACTGGGCTTTGCCCTGCGCCTCATCATTCCGGAAAACGACCGCTGGGATATGTACGGTACAGAGACCAAAGTGGTGTTGCGCAAGATTTGCCCGTTCGACATCAACGACTTCACCGGACACTGCAAGGTGACTTCCTCCTATTTCGGCGAGTTTATGCAGGATGTGGACATGCGCCTGATAACCTCGGAAGTTGTGGAGGGTGAAGAGAACACCATTGTACTTCGCGGATACTACTATGACGGCTATGACATCAAGATAAAGTTCACCCGCAACAAGGTACTCGATCCACTCATTGAAATGAAACAGCAGTTGTGCGCCAGCACAGGTGAAGCGTTTGGAACCATTCATGGCAACGGCAAACTGCTGATGAGCCAGCCCACGCAGTACGTATCTTATTACAGCACCTGCGAAAAATTCATCTTCCAGTACACCACTTTGAGCGTAGACAACAAAGACGGCTCGCTCTACGGGGTTGTAGGTACTTTCGCCAACATCATCGAATGGATCAGCGAAGCCGAATGGGAAAAATTAAAAGAACAAGGATATTAACATTTAAAACCATACAATTATGAGAACATTAAATTTAAAAGGTATGAGTTGGATCATGGCATTGGCTATGATGTTTATTGTGTCATTCACAAGTTGTTCAGACGATAAAGAAGAAGGAGCCACTACCCCGGTATTTCCGGAAGAACAAGCCATTTCCTGTAATGCCGGCGAAACAAAGGTACTTACCTTTGACGCCAATATGACTTGGCAACTGAGTTCTACGGCAGCCATTTGGTGTAAGTTCGAGGTGAACGGCGAAGATAAAGAAGTTGTTAAAGGCGAAGCAGGCAAACAAAGTATAACGATTAAGGTTACGGATGCCGCACAAGAGATAGGCAAAACCAGTGAAGCGCAACTGAAATTGGATATGGGCGGCGAAACGAAAGTGATTGCCACCGTAACACGTTCTGCCAAAGGATATTCACTGAAAATATACGATGCTGAGGGAAATGAAATTACCACAGAACAAGGTCTTGAAGTAGGATACAAAAAACAGATATCGTTTACAGTAAAAGCCAACTTCCGTTTTGCTGCAACCAGTTTCCCTGAATGGGTCATTTTGGACGGTGGTTCAATGGCAGGTGAAGTAAATGATAAAGAAGAAGGTGAACTGAAAATTCAGGCAACCAACGGTTTAACAGTTAAAGAGAACGGTGAATATGAGAAATGGCCGGTTGAAGCTGGCAAAGACAGCAAGAATGTAATCACTTTCGCTGACGAAGCAGGAAACGCATCTTTCTCTTTCCCTGTTTTCTTCAAAGGAATGGGAGCTGAAGATATTAATATAACAGAACCTGTAATCTCCTCTCGCTATGGTTGGAACGTATCTCTGGACGGAAAAACTTTCAAATTAGCAGGAAGTATGGACGGAGGTGAAAACGTTATTACCTTTAATGATAAAATGGAATTTACTGTGGTATCACTCAAAGATGAATATGAAGTGGTGCTACTGGATGCTTCTAATGACCAGCGAACTGGTAGGAAAGTTATTAAAGAAATGAGCTCTTCGTGGATAAAGTATATTAAAAATGGGAATAAAGTAACTCTTACTGTGGATAAACTCAATCCTGACATGGAAGAGTATGACAGCAGAGAAGGTTATGCTCTTGTTATTCCAAAAGCTCAATATGAACAAATCAAAGAGGATATAGTAGCCAATCTTGTAACTACAAATGAAGAAGGAGACCAAGATTTGGTTTATGTTTATGGACAAAATAATCTCTTGATTAATTTGATTCAGGAAGAAGAGAAAGCAGATGGAGAATCTTTTGAGATATTAAAAGGTGGATACATGCCACTTACTTGCAACAAAGTTACAGACGAAAGCATTTTAAATAAGTTCCATGATTATTCAGTAACAGCTGTTTATTCGGTAGAGGTTCCCAAAACAGAAAACTATAATAACGTGTCAATCAATCCATTATTAAGTAATTGGTCAAATATAAATGGATACTCAATTTATAATACCAAAAATAACAGCGAAAACACAGAGATAGTTTCAGAACCAGGAGAAAATAGTATATCAATTGATGTACCTGAAAATCCCATTTATATTGTCTTCAAAGATAAAAATAGTATAAACAAGAAAATTTTAATGGTTCAATTTACTGCTGATGTATTTACTGTAACAGACAACATGCTAAACAACATTAATTGTACACTGCATAGTAACAACAGCGGCTGGGTTTCCGACCTATATGGTGTAGATGGCAATAACATTTGGGAGGCAACGCCTACTTCTCCTCAACTTTATATGATTAAATTTGCATCCTCAGAAAATACTATAAAAAAATTGCAATGTTATAATTTCGATGCAGAAGAATTGACGGAAACAACTTCTGATTTTAATTTTAACGACACTGAAGCTAGTGATGTATCTATAGATAGTGGCACTATATACGTATACTACGGACAGGGTACATATATTAACTATTCCATAGCTTTACTCATAACAACAAATACTGATGAGAAATATTTATTAGTGGTTAACAAACCTGCTCAATAAAAATAACTTTCAATAGAATAACGAACAATAGATTAAATGAATCTACATAAATTAAAGATACGCTCTATATTCTTTTTACCCCTCATCGTCAGCTTGCTGGCGATGGTGGCGGTAACGGGATGTTCCGATGAGGAAGATGCACTGCAAACAGGTCAATACGGCTATGTGCAGTTCAAACTCTACAAAAGCACAGGAGAAGGTGCGGCTACCCGCGCCACCGATAAACTGGAACTGCTGTCGGATGCAAAAAAGATAAACGTAGTGATGCTGCGAGACGGTGTAACACTGTCGCAAACATTGGTTCTCAATTCATATAACGCAGAGAATGCAGAGTTCGGCCTGCGCAGTGATAAACTGCAACTACTGACCGGTACTTACAAAATAGTAGGATACTACCTGTACGACAAACTCGATGAAGAATTGCTGGCAGGTTCGGTAGAAGAAGATGATGAATTTACCGTAGTTCAAGACGGTCTGCAAGAAAAAGCATTGACCGTAAATACAGTGACACGCGGTATGGTTAAGTTTAAGCTGATTAAAGACGGACTTAGCACCCGCGCACCGGGAGAATATCTGTTCAGCCAAATAAAGCTGGCAGACATAACCGTAACCAACCTGTTCACCAAAAAGCCGACAACGATTAAAGGCTTCAAAGTGACTTACAAGGAAGAGTCCAAAGAGCACCAAAACCCCGACAACGATAATGACAAGTATATGGACATCGCCACTGCAAAGTGCGACTCTGCCGTATGGTTGCCCGCCGGAAACTATCAGGTGACTTCTTACACTACATATTCCAAAAACGGAAATCTGGTAAAGACACTGGAAACACAAGCCGTAAAAGGCGAACAGTTCACCGTAAAAGACAATGCGCTCACTGACGACGCCATTGTCCCCATTAAACTGTCCCGCACCGCCGAATACATCAAGGATTACCTTGCACTGAAAGAAATCTGGGATGCGCTGAACGGCAAAAACTGGAGCCAACAAGGCTTCGGTACTCAACCGGGCGCCAACTGGAATTTCAATAAGGAACTGGATATGTGGGGAGCCCAACCCGGTGTATCGCTCAACAGCAATGGTCGTGTAACAGGGCTTTCCTTAGAAGGCTTTGGCGCCAGCGGAAGAGTGCCGGACGCTATCGGACAACTCACGGAACTGGAAGTTCTGGCATTAGGCTCGCATGGGGAGAAAGTAAACGAGAGACTGTTCGGCCCCAAAGGCATTTCAGCGAATATGAGTGACGAGCAGAAGCAAAAAATGCGTATGCACTACCAAAAAACATTCGTTGACTACGACCCGCGCGAAGACTTCTCCGACCTTATCAAAGATTGCATCAACAGCGATCCGCAGCAGAAAAGTATCAAAAAAAGCAGCCGTATCACATTGAAAGATACGCAAATCGGACAGTTGAGCAATAATATCACATTCGTTTCCAAAGCAGTGATGCGCTTAACCAAACTGCGCCAGTTCTATATGGGTAACTCTCCTTTCGTCGCCGAAAACATTTGCGAAGCATGGGAGAATGAAAACTCCGAATACGCCCAACAATATAAGACGGAAGATTTGAAGTGGGATAATTTGAAAGATCTGACAGATGTAGAGGTATATAACTGCCCGAACCTCACAAAGTTGCCTACATTCTTAAAAGCACTGCCCGAAATGCAGCTGATTAACGTTGCCTGCAACAGAGGTATCTCCGGAGAGCAGTTGAAAGACGACTGGCAAGCCCTCGCAGACGCACCGGTAGGAGAGAAAATCCAGATTATCTACATAGGCTACAACAACCTGAAAACATTCCCGGTGGAAACATCTTTGCAGAAGATGAAAAAACTGGGCATGCTGGAATGTCTCTACAACCAACTTGAAGGCAAGTTACCGGCATTCGGCTCGGAAATAAAATTGGCATCACTCAATTTGGCATATAACCAAATCACAGAAATCCCCGCAAACTTCTGCGGATTTACCGAACAGGTGGAAAATCTGAGCTTTGCGCATAACAAATTGAAGTATATCCCTAATATCTTCGATGCCAAATCCGTTTCGGTAATGAGCGCGATAGACTTTTCCTACAACGAGATAGGCTCGGTGGACGGAAAGAATTTTGATCCTCTTGACCCCACTCCTTTCAAAGGTATCAACGTTTCTTCCATCAACTTGTCAAACAACCAGATAAGCAAGTTCCCCAAAGAGCTGTTCTCAACCGGTTCACCGCTTTCTTCCATCAACCTGATGGGTAATATGCTGACAGAAATACCCAAAAACTCGTTGAAAGACGAAAACGAAAACTTCAAGAACACCTATTTGCTTACTTCGATAGACTTGCGTTTCAACAAGCTTACAAAGTTGTCCGACGATTTCCGGGCTACCACGCTGCCCTATTTGGTTGGTATAGACTTGAGCTACAACAGTTTCTCCAAGTTCCCTACACAACCGCTGAACAGCAGCACGCTGAAAG
Source organism: Bacteroides eggerthii (assembly GCF_025146565.1). NCBI lineage: Bacteria > Pseudomonadati > Bacteroidota > Bacteroidia > Bacteroidales > Bacteroidaceae > Bacteroides > Bacteroides eggerthii. The sequence continues at coordinate 706,682 of NZ_CP102258.1, forward strand.
GCTTCGGTATCCGTAACCAACGCGACGCACAAGGTAACCGCACCCTGCGCGAATGGCCGGAAGGTATCACCCTGTGTCCCAGCCTGACGCAACTGCAAATCGGTTCGAACGACATTCGTAAAGTAAACGAGAAGATAACCCCGAACATTTCGGTACTGGACATCAAGGACAATCCGAACATTTCCATCGACTTGAGCTACGTATGCCCCTACATCGAAGCAGGCATGTACATGCTGTTCTACGATAAGACGCAGGATATTCGCGGTTGCGATGCGCTGGATATTAAACGATAAACTCACAAGAAATGAAATATTCAAAGAAAATAATAATAGGACTGGCTCTTTGCGCGGGCATCGTAACCTCGTGCAAGGAAGATGAAGCAGGAGTATCGAACAACATCTCCACCGACAAGGACGAAATCACAATCGGCCCGGAGGGAGGTACAGAGCAAGTCGCCGTCTCTACCAACGCCGATTGGGTGGCCGGTTCAGCCAAACCCTGGATCAGCATTTCCCCCGCAAACGGAATGGGTTCGGCAGATTGCAGACTGGCCATCGATTCTACATTGGAGAACAACGCACGTACCACCCAGATACGGTTTGCAGCGGAAGGACAAGAACCTAAGTTGATTACGATTACCCAGTTCGGCTTCAACAAGCAGATATTGCTGAAAGAACCGGAAGTGGAAATTGAGAACTCAGCCGAGTATGACAAGCGCTTTTTCGAAACCACCATCTCTACCAACATTCACTTCAAAATTGATGAGGAGAATATAGAGTACTCGTTTGCCGAACCGATGAACGATACGGAAAAAGTAGAAATGGAGCCCGAACGCGCCAACTGGCTTACGTTGCCCAAAAACGACGACCTGGAAGTAAACCTCGACAGAAAAGCGCGTCCGCGTACCATCAAAGTGCGCTTCCGCTGGGAAATGAATACGGCACCTTTTACCCGCGTTGCCAAAATCCGCCTGATTCCGCAGAATCCTGAGGAAGACAAGCTGAAAGATGCCGACGGCAAAGAGATAGATGCGGTTATTCTCACCGTCCGCCAGAAACCGGCTCTGAAAATAGAAGACAACCGTTCGGGCGACTCGCTTGCCATCATCACTATCAACAAAAAGGTACAGGCTACAATGTCATTCGACACCAGCGAGAATATGCAGAACTGGAACTATGTAACCCTTTGGGAAGCAACCGACGACGACTTACCTTCACAGGAAGCCATCGGTCGCGTACGCAGCGTGAAATTCATAATGGTGAACTTGAAAGAAGGCGAAACCCTTCCTAAGGAAGTGAAACACCTCAAATATTTGGAATCATTCGGTATTCAGAGTAATGCCAACTTCCAGTTGCGAGAGGTTCTTTTAGGCGAAGAAATTTGTGAACTGGAACACCTGAAATATCTAAGTGTATATGCGTATGGTCTTATCAAGTTGCCCGATAACTTTATAAAACTGGGCGGCAAGGGTAAAGAAAAAGGTCTGGAAGTACTGGATTTATCTTCCAATAACTTCCCTAAACTCTCTACCATTACGGATGTGGTGAACCAAGAAAACTTCCCGCATGTAAGAGCATTATTATTAAGCAGATGTCGCCGTACGGACTCCTTCAACGATTTGAGCCAGATGGACAACAGAGGAGGCAGCGAATACAATGGACGACCTATCGGACTGCATGTCAACATCACCGAAGAAGCCAGAGAACGGGCAGCATTCTTTAAACTGCTGACTTGGGACAATCTGGTTACCCTGTCCCTGTCTTATAACTTCATCGAAGGACAGTTGCCTACGGATAGCGAAATAACCGCTGCGCTGCAAGCCGCAGGAAAGCCTACACGCTATACGAAAGATGATTTCTCCACCGATAAAAAGGATTATTTGGACAAGCTGGTAGGCGACACTTGTATCTGGCTGAAAACAAACGATAATCCGGTAACTTATCCGGGAGTGAACGGACAATATAAGGAAGTAGTACATGGACAGGATGTTCCGCGCGTATTGCCCAATGCACGCAGTCTTTCCATCAACCTGAACTTCATGACGGGCGATATGCCCAAATGGATACTTTTCCACCCCTACTTTGTGGAATGGGATCCGGAAGTCTTGGTTTTCAATCAGCAGGAAAGAGGTAAAAACTCTGAAGGAGCTCCCGTATTGTTTGATAATATAGACAATCAGAAGTACGACTATAAGTATTATTACGGCGATAAGGATCCCGGAACAGAGGTAACAATTCAAGGTACCGCCTATCCGCTTTACTACCGCAGATACGTAGCTCAATAACAACTGATAACAGACCGGGATATTCTGAAAAGAAGAATCATCAACAAGAATAATTTTAAAACGAAACAATGAAGAAAAAATTCTTATACATAGCACTGTTCGCTCTTACACTGGCTGCATGCTCGGAACAAGAAATCATTGAACAACCGTCTACCTCACCCGAGGAGACGGAAGTTCAACTTCCGGCAGACGTCACTTCGGGCGAACTGCTGATAAAGTTCAAGCCTGAAATGACTGCCATCCTCGACCGGACGATGACACGCGCCACAAGAAGCGGTAGTGCCATGACCCGTTCGGGCATTCCGTCTACCGATGAGGTGCTTGACATTTTAGGAGGATACCACTTTGAGCGTATATTTCCCGTAGACTCCAGAAACGAAGAACGTACCCGCACCGCCGGACTGCACCTGTGGTACTTGGTGAAATTCGATGAAAATACGGATTTGCAGCAGGCTGCCAACCGTCTCAGCCGTTTGGGAGAGATTTCGAAGGTACAAGGAAACAGCCGCATCAAACGTGCTTATAACACCGGAAACTACCGTACTTACATCAGCGAAGCAGCCCTGCAACAGAAAGCGGCTACGCGCGCGGCAACCAACAGCACTTTTTCAGATCCGGGATTGCAATTCCAATGGCACTATAACAATACGGGAACAAACCCGTTTGATAATCCGGAGAATGGAGCAGAATCAATAGCCGGATGCGACGTAGGCTGTGTAGAGGCATGGGCAAAGTGCAAAGGAGACCCCTCTATCATCGTTGCCGTACTGGATGAAGGCGTAATGTACACCCACCCCGACCTGAAAGACAACATCTGGGTGAACGAACAGGAAAATCTGTATAGCGATGAAGATAATGACGGAAACGGATATAAAGACGACAGATACGGTTATAACTTCGTAACGAACAGCGCCATTATCTCATGGACAGATACCTACGACACCGGACATGGAACACACGTTGCCGGAAGCATTGCGGCCGTAAACGGCAATGGCAAAGGTGTTTGCGGCATCGCCGGCGGAGACGGCACTGCAAACTCAGGCGTGAAGATTATGTCGTGCCAGGTATTTGCAGGACAAGGCGGCGTTACGCTGAGCGCGGAAGCCCAAGCCATTAAATATGCCGCCGACAACGGAGCAGTAATCCTGCAATGCAGCTGGGGATATAACTCGGCAGACGCCAATGCAATAGATGGATTTGTACCGGGCCCGGCAACCGAGGCAGAATGGACCAAGCTCTATCCGCTGGAAAAAGAAGCCCTGGATTACTTCATCAACAATGCAGGTTCTCCCAATGGAGTGATAGACGGCGGTATCGCCATCTTTGCATCGGGTAATGAATATGCCAAAATACCGGCTTTCCCCAGCGCCTATTCCAAATGCATATCCGTAAGTTCAATAGCCGCCGACTTCACACCGGCGTCCTATACCAACTTCGGCACAGAAGTGGACATCTGCGCTCCGGGCGGTGACGTACAGTATTATAGCCAAGCAGGAAAAGGAGAACCGGAATATTGGCTAGAAGAAAATCCGGAAGCATCGGGCTCCATTCTTTCCACTATGATACAAAACGGAAAACCTGCCTACGGCTATATGGACGGGACCTCAATGGCGTGCCCGCACGTATCGGGCGTAGCAGCTTTAGGATTGTCATACGCCGTAAAACAACGTCGCCATTTCAAGGCGGACGAATTTGTGAAACTATTGAAAGAATCGGTGAAACCTGTCAACTCTTTCTATACGGGAACTAAAAAGTTCTACAGAAACAGCGCTTCTCATGGTGCTTCGCTCACCCAGATGAACTTGTCTGCCTATATCGACAAAATGGGTACCGGAGCAGCCAATGCCGGCATATTGCTGAACAACATCGAAGGAAGCGGTTCGGACATGAAAGTGCCCAATGTATATGTGGCGGAAAACGCCGAATCTACCATCAATCTGGCCGGCTTCTTCATAGACGGCGAGAAACTGACTTATACTTGTACGTCAAGCGACGAAGCCGTTGCGAAAGTAACCGTCAACGGTACGCTGATGAAGGTAACCGGAGTAAAAACCGGTTCGGCTCACATCACAGTGAAGGTAAGTAACGGTACGGAACAGACCATCACCGTTACCGTTCGCAAGAAAGCTAACGACAACGGTTGGATGTAATTAAAATTATCAATGAAACCCATTACTTGGATACAGCTATTTATACTCTGTGCAGGAATCGGACAGGCTTGGGCGGTTAAAGCCCAAGACGTCCGCTTTCTCTCACAAGAGAAAATCGACTCGCTCATAAATCCGCCGTTGATGAAACAGGGGGATGAGATACTGCGTTTCGAGAAAACTGTACAGAATATTGGAACACTGACCGAAGATGACGCTCCGCGGGCTTGCAGCTTCACATACACCAATGTAAGCAAAGCGCCGGTTGTCATCACCCGCGTAAGGACAACTTGCGGCTGTACGGCGGCAGATGCCTATACAGGAAAAGTACTTCCGGGCGAAACGCGAACCATCACGCTGACTTACCACCCGAAAAATCATCCCGGAACGATAGATACGAACACTTTCGTCTATCTATCTTCTTCGGATAAAACCCCGGTGGCACGCCTGACACTGATAGGAAACGTCATTCCCGGAGCCGACGAATGGGCACGCTACCCATATGCAATGGGAAAACTGAGACTGAAACAAAACCAACTGGAATTTCGGGAAGTAGCTGCCGGAAAGCAGCCTTCGGAACGAATTCTATGCGGTAACAGCGGAGACAAGCCGCTGCGTTTGTCAGCACTCATCATTCCTAAATTCGCAACTTTCCGCACAGAGCCGGAAGTTATTCAGCCGGGCAGTGAAGCCGATATCGTAGTAACGGTCAACGCATCGCTCATTCCCGCGGAAAAAGGGAAATCATTCACCTTCCCGATTATTCTTGAAGGAGTGGATGCACGCCCTTCGGACCGGACATTAAATATAAAAGTAAACTGTATTAAGTAACGATAAAAACAAGAAATTCGATATGAAGAATATTTTCAAATTAATGGCTTTGTTCGCCTTCCTGTTCTGTTTCTCTTCCTGTGAAGATGACGAACCGGTAATCCCGACCTTAGAAGTTACTCCCGCCAATCTGGAGGGTACATGGAAACTTGCCGAATGGAACGGAGCTTCTTTGGATGAAGGTACATACTGTTATGTGATTTTCAACCGCAAGGAACAAACTTTCGAAATGTACCAGAAGTTCGACAGTATGTATGCCCGTTACATTACCGGTAGTTTCAGCATTGAAAACAATCCTTATTTGGGTTATATCATCAGCGGAGTTTATGACTATGGTAACGGTGACTGGAACAATAAATATATCGTAACTGATTTATTGGAAAGCGGTTCAATGACTTGGACATCAAAAGATGATGAAAGCGATGTAAACAAATACATCCGCTGTGAAAAAGTTCCCGAAGAAATCATCGCGGAAGCCAAAGTTGACAAAGACGAAGAATAATACTCGGAATTTTCATTTTTTTTTCATAAAAATTACTCTATAAAACGAACTAAGGGGACCGTCCGCGAAGGATAGTCCCCTTTTTAATATTAAAATTATCTTATTCAATAAGAAACGCTCACAGCTATCCCCATTTCCTTTACCAATACTGCAATACGGTCCAATTCCTCATGAGTGGCCTTTTGCAGGTCGTGGTCGGGAGTTTCGCGGTCAATGGTATAAATCATTACCTGTCGGGGAGAAATCTCCTTAACGGCCTCTAACCAAGGCAAAACATACCTATCGGAAGTATTGTCCATATCCTTATCCTGAAAACCGCCCTTCAGGAACATGGTTTGGATAATACAATTACCCTTGAAAGCTTTCATACCGTCAATTATTTCACGAACAGAATAATGTCCTGTCGGACGGTCAAGTTCATGGATATAAGCTTCATCTACCGTATCCAGTTTCAGAATATTGTTATCCACCCTACTCAAGGCTTCGAATACGGCAGGACGGTGAATGAAAGTTGAATTGCTCAATACGCTGACTTTAGCTTCCGGAAAATATTTATCGCGCAAGGCAAGTGTATCCTCTATAATTTCAGGAAAATGCGGATGTGCAGTCGGTTCTCCGTTTCCGGCAAAAGTCAGTACATCGGGAACAGGCCCGTTCTTCTGCATGTCTTGCAAACGGGCTTCCAAAGCAGCACGTACTTCTTCACGTGTGGGAAGCGGCTTCTTAGGACGATGATCGGAATTAAACCCACACTCACAGTAAATGCAGTCGAAAGTACATACCTTACCGTCTTCCGGCAACAGATTAATTCCCAAAGATACTCCCAAACGGCGGGAATGGACAGGACCGAATATGGGAGAGGGATAAATGACAGTCATTTTATTTCTAATTTTTCACCTATTTTCTACGTTTTTCAACGGCAAATATAGAAAATTGCTATAAAAAACGACTTAATTGCTCTTTAAAACTTAATACGAAGCTGCATCTGCAAGTCCGTTTTTTTATTTCCCTCTATCAAATCGTTACCCGAACCGATGGTTGCACGATCCTGATAGACGGTTTGCCCGAACTTAACGAGAAACATAAAAGTTTTGTTCAAGTCATAACGTACATGAGCAGAATAACGAAACCCTCTGCCATAAAAAGAAGGGGTGTAAAATGTATAAAGCAAGCCTTTTTCAGAAGCGTAAATCCGGGAGTCGTAATCGTCCGTATGAAAGTAAGTGCCTTGCACAGATACAGCCAAAGGAAATCCAGAAAATGTATAAGCACAAGACTGGCTACACTGCCAACCTTGTTTTCCCTCGAATTCATACCCTTTCCCATCTTGCTGGCGAAAATGGTTGTAATCGACCGTAGTACGGCACAGAAAACCTTTCGGCATATAAGTAAGCCTGCAACGGAACTTGTGATGATAGACAGGTAAGGTGACTTTCCCGCCTGTTTCCGGCACATCCCTCTCCTTTTGCCTATACCGGTAATTAAAATATACCGATAAGTTTCTACGAGGAGAATAAGTGGCCTGAAACATCCCGTCCATACCTTGTGAAGGTTTGCTGATCCGATATTTCCACCAGGGAAAAGAAAACAAATCCAATGAAGCAAAAAATTTCCAATGTTCCAAAGGAGTTGCCTCTGCTGCCAGATACCAGCCGTTTTCATTCTGCGGCGTACCGCTTTCTCCGAAAGAATGGGAGAAGAAAGAGCAGTAATCATGCGAATAATAACGATGAATTAACAGCAGTTGATAACTTGTTAATAATCTATACTTCAATTGATTTAGCAAAGCATATCCTTGTTTTCCCACTGCTCCCTCTCCTACCCACACCAATTTTCCCAAACGATATTTATAATCCACACCCAGATTATAAAAATTATTTCCATGCAAATTGTATTTTGCATACTTCTTCAAGTCCGGTTCATAAGGATGATTGAAAAAATAATAAATACCTGTCACCCCTATTTTCAGCTTATTCTTTTCATAAGTCAGGTTGCCTCCCGCTAATTGCATGGTAAAAACATCCATTTTATCAGCTTCTTTTTCCGTACGGTGCAGTCCTGTCTTGAAAATAGAAGTGATTTCCCCGTTTTTTACTACACCGTCCATAGAACGGTGCGAATAGAAAACAGAAAGCTCCAAGCAGCGGAGAAGTTCCATTGTAGCGGCTACCCCGCGAAAATAATTATATTCATCCGTAGAACTGTGTTTCCGAATTCCTCCCGTACGGTATTCCGATGTAGACATGGAAAACGTTTTTCCCAATCGGAAGTCCGTACTAAGCACCAGTCCTTGACCAAAACTCAACTTATAATTGCCCAATGCCAATGATTTCAATCTGCCCGAAGTTTTAAGCAGACAATAAAAAGAATAATAATCATATCCTTTTTTATTTTGCAAGGCAAAAAGCGGTTCACCCGCATCCTTCTCTCCCACTATTCCCATCTGCAAATAATCGCCATAACGAAAATCATACTTCAACGAATGATAAACAGCCGGTCCCAAATAGTTTTTATCATATCCCTTACGGGCATACAAAGGTACATCCATACGTGTCAGTATTTCCTGTTTACCATACTTCAATATCTTTTTCAAAGAAGGATAACCTGATTTATTCTCAACAGACTTTACACAGATAAAAGGCAATAATAACTCAATAGTACGTTTATCCATTCCTTCTACCAGTTGTAATTCATAGACAGTCTGCATCTGTCCATGCACATACACATACGCCAAAAGATGTTCTATTTGAAATGCAGTCAGGAAAGGAAATTCTTCTAATTGCCGCTTGGTAGCAACATTGATATTAATCGGTTCCTGCAGACGCCTGGAAAGTTCTTCCAGTTCGTCTTCCCAGTTTCTTTCTTCCCCATCCATGGAAAGCTGTTCCAGATTTTCTTCCCACAGGGATACAGTCGTATTTTGAGCTACAAGCATAGGAGTTATTAACAGCATACTTATAAAAACTCCTACCTTGATTATCGTCATTGATAATGAGCTATTTTCAAATTTATAGACAGCGAAGTTACCTTAAATTAGTTAATTGAACAAGGAAAAACAAAAGCAATGCAACAACATTCCATAGAATGGTGTACTTTTGTGCCATGAACGGGCAGTTTAAAATAGTAATACTCATTGTGTTTCTCTTATCAGGAAGCCTCATTTGCCATGCCCAGCAAACCTCCAAAGAGAATGGAACGAAAAGTGTCTTCCTTACTCCTATGTGCGTTTATGAAGGTGACACCATTCCATACGTCAAACTGCCTACCGTCTACATTTTCAAACCGCTTAAATTCAAGAACAGGCGTGAAATGGCAAAGTACTACAAACTCATCCGCGATGTAAAGAAAGTACTTCCCATTTCCAAAGAAATCAACCGGGCAATTATCGAAACTTATGAATACTTGCAAACCATACCTACCGAAAAAGGACGGCAAAAGCATCTGAAAGCTGTGGAAAAAGGGCTGAAGGAACAGTATACTCCCCGAATGAAAAAACTCTCCTTCTCTCAAGGAAAGCTGTTGATTAAATTAGTGGACAGACAAACCCATTCCACTTCTTATGAATTGGTCAAAGCATTTATGGGACCTTTCAAAGCCGGATTCTATCAAACCTTTGCAGCATTGTTCGGTGCCAGTCTGAAAAAACAATATGATCCTACCGGAGACGATGCACTTACGGAAAGGGTGATTTTAATGGTAGAAAGCGGACAACTTTAATAACCTTCATACACAGTTTTCACCACTTATCCACAACCTGTTAAGAACATAGTTACTAACTGACAAACTAAAAGTCATAAACCACTTATTTACAAACCATTAATTCTGTTAATAACAAAATAAACAATTGTTTATTTCTCTGTCTGAAAACAGGTTGAAAAACAGTATTCCAACCACTTATTAACACCCATGTCATTTCAATTTATTGAATAAATCCCAAATAACAATACCTGCTGTGACCGATACATTCAAAGAATGTTTCGTGCCATATTGTGGAATTTCAATGCAGCCATGAGAATGGTCAATAACTTCTTGTTGAACACCTTTTACTTCATTCCCCATTACTATGGTGTACTTCCTACTTTTATCTAAAGTCAACTCATTCAGCATGATACTGCCTTCGGCTTGTTCTACGGAATAAACCGTATAGCCCTCGTTCTTGAGGTTATCAACAGCTTCGACAGTGTTATTAACATACTTCCAGTCAACAGTAAATTCCGCTCCCAAAGCTGTTTTATGCATTTCAGGATGGGGTGGAGTAGCTGTAATGCCACACAGATAAATACATTCGATGCGAAAAGCGTCCGAAGTACGAAATACGGAACCTATATTATGCAAACTGCGAATATTATCCAATACAACTGTGAGCGGCAGCTTTTCAGCTTCTTTAAATTCCTCTGTACTAATGCGATTAAGTTCGGTTATCTTCAGTTTTCTATTCATAACAATCAATTTTACATCTTTCGGTTTCCCACAAAGAGTATGTCTGCCGGCAAAGATACTTTTTTCCGTTCACATCCCTGTTAATAACCGTTGAAAAGGTGTCAATAGTACAGGGAAAGATTTTTAAAAATAATACTTGCATTATTCAAAGTAACACATATTACATGGGTATAACGAACAAACCAAAAAAGTTAGCCTAAATTTTCAAAGGCTATATAAACACATTTTTAAGCACTCTTTCACTAATAAATCTCTCTAAAGTTATTAACTTTGCGGTTTATCAACAAGGTGTTAATGAAGTGAAGTTATGAGAGAGTAGGGGACTTATTATCAAGCGGTATAACCCTTATTTCATACGTTAATAACCGGAGTATAAAGTTTTACCTCATACTAATAACTTCATGGACAAGAAAAATCGTATTAACTTGTCCACACTATTAACAGCCTATCATCACTATCAAAGGATTTTTAAAGAAAGAAGAGAAATAAAAATTATTATTATGAATAATCTGATAGAAGCTATTAAGCAGCTGAAGAAAGAGAAGAATGCGATCATTCTGGGACACTATTACCAGAAAGGTGAAATACAAGACATAGCCGACTATGTCGGTGACAGTTTGGCTTTGGCGCAATGGGCGGCAAAAACCGAAGCTGACATTATCGTGATGTGCGGTGTTCACTTCATGGGTGAGACAGCGAAGGTGCTTTGTCCCGACAAAAAGGTGTTGGTACCGGATATGGCTGCAGGTTGTTCACTTGCCGACAGTTGTCCGGCTGATAAGTTTGCGCAGTTTGTCAAAGAGCATCCCGGATATACGGTTATATCTTATGTGAATACGACGGCTGCCGTAAAGGCGGTTACCGATGTAGTGGTTACCTCCACCAATGCCAAGCAAATCGTGGAAAGTTTTCCCAAAGATGAAAAAATAATCTTTGGTCCGGATAGGAATCTGGGAAATTATATCAACTCCGTTACCGGCAGGAACATGTTATTATGGGACGGCGCGTGCCATGTACACGAACAGTTCTCGGTTGAAAAGATTGTTGAATTAAAACAGCAACATCCCGGTGCGGTGGTATTGGCGCATCCCGAATGTAAGAGTACGGTTTTGAAACTGGCGGATGTGGTGGGTTCTACGGCTGCTCTTCTGAAATATGCGGTCGGTCATCCCGAAAAGGAATATATCGTTGCTACGGAATCCGGTATCCTGCATGAGATGCAAAAGAAATGTCCGCAGACTAAGTTTATTCCGGCTCCTCCCAATGACAGTACTTGTGCTTGCAATGAATGTAATTTTATGAGATTAAACACATTGGAGAAGCTTTATGATTGCCTGAAAAACGAGTCTCCGGAAATAAAAGTAGATGCGGAAATAGCGGAAAAAGCAGTGAAGCCGATTAAGAAGATGCTGGAAATCTCTGCCAAATTAGGATTATAACCGACTCTGAATCTATTCTCTATATTTACGGTAAGTAACTATACTGACTTATAACAAAGAAGGTGTGTCAAAACTAACATTAATTATCATTTTACTCTGTCATTAGCTTCGCTCAAAACCTCTTCTGCCTTTTTTTATTAAGGTATAGTCAGAGCGGAGCGAAGAATCTACTCTCTGTGTGAGTATGAGTAGGAGAAGAGATGTTTCACTACGTTCTGCATGACAGACTATACATTAGCGTAAGAAATAAAAGATATTTTGAGCGAAACTAATGATAGGCTTGTCAGAGTTTTGACACACCCGCTTATATTTTAACATATTCTATTGCTTGACAAGGATTCACGCTGTAAGGCAATATATAGTTACCTTACGGTAATATATAAAAAAGAGAGAAGTAGACTCTTTGCTGCGTTTCAAATGGCGGAATCATTACTTGGATAGGAAATTGCAAAGTTTATTCGTAGCCAATGCCCGATGGCTGATTTTATTCTTCAGCGTATTTCCCATTTCGGCATATGTTTGCGTGTATCCTTCGGGAATAAAGACAGGATCATATCCAAAGCCGGAGCTGCCGCATCTGTGCTTCGTTATTTCACCTTTTACGATGCCTTCGAACAGATGCTCCTTTCCATTGATGATAAGGGCAAAAACAGTACGGAATTGGGCTTTACGGTTCTCTATTCCTTCCATATCCTGCAATAGTTTCCTCATATTGGCTTCCGAGTTGTGCGCATCGCCGGCATAACGTGCCGAATATACTCCGGGAGCTCCGTTCAGCGCTTCCACTTCAAGTCCGGTATCATCGGCAAAGCAATCCATGTTGTAGTTTTCAAAGATATATCTTGCTTTTAGCAAGGCATTTCCTTCGAGTGTATCTGCCGTTTCGGGAATATCCGCATGACAATGAATGTCTTTCATGCTGAGAAGTTCTATTTTGTCTCCTAAAATAGCGGTAACTTCTTCCAACTTATGGGCATTGTTGGTTGCAAATACAAATTTCTTTTTCATTTTCCTTTCAATTTATCAAAACCTTCTCCATATACGCCTATGACAGAGCTTTGTGAAATAAAAGCATTCGGGTCGATGTCTTTGACCAGACGGAATATTTCAACGGATTGGCGCTTATAGGCCAGCACAACCAGTACTTTTACATTGCGTTTGCTGTACCATCCTATGCCGTCGAGTACCGTCACACCGCGGTGGGTCTCTTTGGTAATGCGGTCGGCAATCTTTTCATAATCCTTGGAAAAGATGAAGAATTGCACCGACTGGCGTGCGCCGTTGACGATATAATCCAGCACGATACCGATGACAAACAGGGTTACGAAACCGAAAATAACCCGTCTCCAGTCATTGAATATGAAGTAACAGGAAGTGATGATGATGACGTCACATGCCATGATCATACGTCCTAAGGTTACATCACGATATTTATGGATGATAGCGGCAATGATATCCGTACCGCCTGTACTTCCGTTACAGTTGAACACTACGCCCAGACCGACGCCGCACATGGCAGCGCCTATCAGGCATGCCATGAAGTCCTGGCCGGGACCCAATACCAGTGGCGGCACTCCGTCGGCTCCGTTCACCAATATCTGGAAGAACCACAGAAGGAAAGTCAGCATAAAGATTGCATAAGTGGTTTTGATGCTGAACTTCGGTCCGAGAATCTTGATGGCGAAGGTCATCAAGACTGCATTAATGATGAAATACGACCATTGGATAGGGAATCCGGTGGAGTAGTAGATGATGGCTCCGATACCTGTGGTACCGCCGGTAGTGATCTGATAGGGGATGAGGAACGCAGCCCATCCCATAGCGTAGGAAATTAGTCCGAAAGTGATGAAGATGTAGTCTTTCAACTCCCTCATCACTTCGGCTTTGGTTGGTTTTGTAATTTGCATATTTGTTATTTAACAACAATATTTACAATCTTCTTGGGCACTACGATGACTTTGACGATGTTTTTCCCGTCTATCCATTTAATGGAACGTTCGTCTGCCAGTACCGTTTCCTGTATGGCTTCCGATGCTGCATCAGCAGGGAATTCCATGTTGAAACGGGCTTTTCCGTTGAATGAAATGGTATAGTTCACCGTATTCTCCACCAGATATTCTTCGTTGTATGCAGGCCATTGTGCATCGCACACCGATCCGGCATTGTCTAATGTTTCCCACAGTTCCTCACATACGTGCGGGGCAAAAGGAGCCAGTGTGACTGTGAGCTGGTTCAATATCTCTTTCTTGCTGCATTTCAGTGCAAACAGTTCGTTGACACAAATCATGAAAGCACTGATACTTGTGTTGTAAGAGAACTGTTCGATGTCTCCTGTGACTTTTTTGATGAGCTTATGCAAAGATTTCAGTTCTTCTTTGTTGGCAGGTTCGTCGGTCACCAGATAATTGCCGTTGCGGTCGTAGAACAGTGACCAGAATTTCTTGATGAAGCGGTGCACGCCGTCTATGCCGTTCGTGTCCCAAGGTTTGGACTGTTCCACCGGACCGAGGAACATCTCGTACATGCGGAGCGTGTCTGCGCCGTATTTCTCTACAATCATGTCCGGATTGACAACGTTGAACATGGACTTGCTCATTTTTTCAACAGCCCAGCCGCAGATGTATTTGCCTTTGCTTGATTTGTCTTCGGTTCCTTCCGGCGATTCAAGTATGAATTCAGCCGTTGCGTATTCGGGACGCCATGCTTTGAAGGCTTCCGTATCGAGGACATCATTGGATACGATGTTGACATCCACATGGAGTGGGGTAGTGTCGTATTGGTCTTTCAGGTTCAGGGATACGAACGTGTTGGTATCTTTGATGCGATACACAAAGTTGCTTCTTCCTTGAATCATGCCTTGGTTCACCAGTTTTTGGAACGGTTCTTCTACGGCGGAAACACCGAGGTCGTGCAGGAACTTGTTCCAGAAACGGGAATAAATCAAGTGGCCGGTGGCATGTTCCGTACCGCCTACGTAGAGGTCGACGTTACGCCAGTATTCATCCACTTTCTTGTCTACCAAGGCAGTATGGTTACGCGGGTCCATATAACGCAGATAGTATGCGCTCGAACCTGCGAATCCCGGCATTGTATTCAGTTCCAGTGGGAAAACGGTTATGTTATCAATCTTGTTGTTGTCCACTACACATTTGTTTGCTGTGTCCCAAGCCCATTTGGCGGCATGTCCCAACGGCGGTTCGCCTGTTTCGGTAGGCAGGAATTTGGCTACTTCGGGAAGTTCCAGGGGCAGACAGCTTTCATCAATCATATAAGGCATACCGTCCTTGTAGTAAACGGGGAACGGTTCACCCCAGTAGCGCTGGCGTGAGAAAATGGCATCGCGCAAGCGGAAGTTCACCTTCACGCGTCCCAAATTATGCTCTTTCACGTATTTTTTAGTAGTAGCGATAGCTTCCTTGATAGTCAGCCCGTTAAGGTTGAGGTCGCAATAAGGCTCTGTATTGGCTTTTGGTGAGTTGCATACGATGCCTTCCTTGGCATCGAAACTTTCTTCGCTGACATCGCAACCTTCCACCAGCGGAACGATGGGTAATCCGAAGTGTTTGGCGAAGGCATAGTCGCGGCTGTCATGTGCCGGTACGGCCATGATGGCTCCCGTTCCGTATCCTGCCAGCACATAGTCGCTGATCCAGATGGGCACTGCTTCGCCCGTAAAAGGATTGACGGCATAGCTTCCGGAAAAGACGCCGCTTACGCTGCGGTCGGAGATGCGCTCGCGTTCGGTGCGTTTCTTGGTGCGTTCCAGATAGGCGTCCACATCGGCTTTTTGTTCCGGGGTGGTCACTTGTGCCACCAGTTCGCTTTCGGGGGCAAGTACCATGAAGGTAACTCCGAACATGGTGTCTGCGCGGGTAGTGAAAATGGTGAATTCCAAATCGCTGTCTTTCACTTTGAATTGAATTTCAGCGCCTTCGCTGCGGCCTATCCAGTTCTTTTGGGTTTCCTTCAGGGAATCGGTCCAGTCGATGGTGTCGAGTCCGTCCAACAAGCGTTGTGCATAGGCGGATACGCGGAGACACCACTGGCGCATCTTTTTCTGGACTACGGGGAAACCGCCGCGTTCCGATACGCCGTCCACCACCTCGTCGTTGGCAAGTACGGTTCCGAGTTGGGGACACCAGTTCACCATTGTTTCACCCAGGTAGGCGATGCGATAGTTCATCAGGGTTTCCTGCTGTTCTTTTTCGCTCATGGCGTTCCACTCTTGGGCGGTGAAACTGAGCTCTTCGCTGCAAGCCACGTCCAGTCCTTCGGTTCCTTTGGTCTCAAAGTGCTCTATCAGTTGGGCGATGGGTTTTGCCGATGCGCAGGAGTTGCAGTAGAAGCTGTTGAACATCTTTTGGAAAGCCCATTGCGTCCAATGGTAGTATTCCGGGTCGCAGGTGCGGATTTCGCGGTTCCAGTCGAAGGAGAAACCTATCTTGTCCAACTGCTCGCGATAGCGGTTGATATTGTTGACGGTGGTGATTGCGGGATGCTGTCCCGTCTGTATGGCATATTGTTCTGCCGGCAGGCCGTAAGCATCGTATCCCATGGGGTTCAGGACATTGAAACCTTGCAGGCGTTTGTAACGGGCATAGATGTCCGAAGCGATGTATCCCAATGGATGTCCCACGTGCAGGCCTGCGCCGCTGGGGTAGGGGAACATGTTCAGTACATAATATTTTTGTTTTGTTTCGTCTTCCGTCACTTGGTAGGTTTTGTTCTCCACCCACCGTTTCTGCCATTTTTTTTCAATCTCTCTGAAATTGTATTCCATAATGGTTTTAATTATATTGTTGAAAACTTGTTGATATACTTACTAAAACTTGTTGATAGTTTGTTTAATTCGGTTTATATCCTGTTAATTAAACGGTGCAAAGTTAAGGGTTTATTTTCAGATTTGTAGCGAAGTAGTGTAAAAAAACAGCATGAATGCTTGACATTCCGCTTTTTATTACTTATATTTGTGATGTGCTTTTAAAACTAATTTTTTGTTTGTAATACAAATAATGGCTAAATTAATTCAATAGGATTTTACAAAGAAGATTTTTTAGGATATTGCAAGGGATGTAATCTGTGAAGATCACATCCCTTTTTTTGTATGTTTCCTGTCGGAGGCGCTTCAATTTGTATGTTTTTCTGATAATGGGCACAACCTCTTTTCAAAAGCCCTGTATAAGGCCTTTGGGGAGATTTACTAAAACTCGGACGGAGATTTACTAAATCTTTCCTTTCATTTTAGTAAATCTCCCCAAAGGTTTCAGTAAATCTTCTTTCGGGTATTATAAAAGCCTGTCTCATTGTATAGAAAAAGGAAAGCATTATCTTTGTGCGTAATTTATAAGCGGTGTATGCATACAACGAAGAACTATATTTATCATCTCATAGCCATTCTTACCGTAGGGATATGGGGACTGACGTTTATTTCTACAAAAGTATTGATAGAGCATGGACTTTCTCCGCAGGAGATATTTTTGCTTCGTTTTCTGATGGCTTATCTGGGAATTTGGTTTATCTCTCCGCGCAAACTGTTTGCCGATAATTGGAAAGATGAACTTTGGTTGCTGTGGGGCGGCGTTACGGGCGGTTCTTTCTACTTCTTTACGGAGAATACGGCATTGGAAATCACACTGGCCACCAATGTGGCTTTTATTGTTTGTACGGCTCCGCTGCTCACCACTATTTTGTCCTTGCTGATCTATAAAAAAGAAAAAGCCACCGCCGGACTGGTGGGCGGTTCCCTGCTGGCGCTGGTGGGGGTGGCGTTGGTGGTCTATAACGGCCATTTCATATTGAAGATTCCACCGCTTGGCGATTTCCTGACTCTTCTTGCCGCCTTCTCCTGGGCGTTCTACAGCCTGATAATGAAAAAAATGTCCGGGCGTTATCGTACGACTTTCATTACCCGCAAGATTTTCTTCTACGGAATACTGACTATTCTTCCCGCTTTTATCCTTCATCCCTGGCAATTTTCTCTTTCCGGACTTTGGCAGCCGGCGGTTTGGATGAACCTTCTTTTTCTGGGTGTACTTGCTTCTCTGGTTTGCTTTGTGGTGTGGAACATCATTTTGAAGCAATTGGGTACGGTGCGGGCTTCCAACTACATTTATTTGAATCCGCTTTTCACGCTGATAGGTTCCGCTGTCCTGCTGGACGAACAGTTCACCGTAATGTCACTCATGGGAGCCATGCTCATATTGGGCGGTGTGTATTGGGCGGGAAAGAGATAAAGGGGAAAGAGGAGACCCATGGGCATAAAAAAAGGAGTACCGCTGTACTCCAACCTTTGTTAACCTTAAATCTAATACTATGAAAAACACATTGCAAAGGTACGGACTTTTTGGAAATCTCCAAATAAAGCAAATAAAAAAGTGTGTTTTATAACATGTTTTAGTAAAATTCCCCACTTTGTTAAGGCTTGCTAAGGATTTAAAGCCCCGTTCTGTGTATTTTCTAAAAAAGGATTATCTTTGTCCTGACTAATCAGATTACATTAAATTCTAAAAAGATACCATTGTGAATGAAGATATTGTCCTTACCCCGATGATGAAGCAGTTCCTTGATTTGAAGGCAAAACATCCTGATGCCGTCATGCTGTTTCGTTGTGGTGACTTCTATGAGACTTATTCCACCGATGCCATTGTAGCTGCCGAGATATTGGGCATTACTTTGACGAAGCGTGCCAATGGCAAAGGGAAAACAATCGAAATGGCGGGATTTCCTCACCATGCGCTCGATACGTATCTGCCCAAACTGATACGTGCGGGTAAACGCGTAGCCATTTGTGACCAGCTGGAAGATCCGAAGCTCACCAAAAAGCTGGTGAAACGCGGCATCACCGAATTGGTGACTCCGGGTGTGTCCATCAACGACAATGTGCTGAACTACCGGGAGAATAACTTCCTTGCCGCCGTTCACTTCGGTAAGGGTGCCTGCGGAGTGTCATTCCTGGATATTTCCACCGGTGAGTTCCTGACAGCGGAAGGACCTTTCGATTACGTCGATAAGTTGTTGAATAATTTTGCCCCGAAAGAAGTGCTTTTTGAGCGTGGCCGCCGGGGAATGTTTGAAGGCAATTTCGGCAGCAAATTCTTTACGTTCGAGTTGGACGACTGGGTGTTTACGGAGACCACCGCCCGCGAGAAACTGCTGAAACACTTCGAAGTCAAGAACCTGAAAGGATTTGGGGTGGAACATCTCAAGAATGGCATCATTGCTTCGGGGGCTGTCTTGCAGTATCTCATTATGACGCAGCATACCCAGATAGGGCACATCACTTCGTTGGCCCGCATAGAGGAAGACAAGTACGTCCGTCTGGATAAGTTTACGGTGCGCAGTCTCGAATTGATGGGCAGCATGAACGACGGCGGCAGCAGTCTGTTGAATGTGATAGACAGGACTATCAGCCCGATGGGAGCCCGTTTGTTGAAGCGCTGGATGGTGTTTCCCCTGAAAGACGTACAGCCCATTAACGAACGGTTGAACGTAGTGGAATACTTCTTCCGCAAACCCGACTTCAAGGAGCTGATCGAAGAACAGCTGCATCTGATAGGAGATTTGGAACGCATCATTTCCAAAGTAGCCGTAGGGCGCGTTTCTCCGCGCGAAGTGGTTGCCCTGAAGGTGGCATTGCAGGCTGTTGAACCTATCAAGGAAGCCTGTATGGATGCAGATAATGCCAGTCTGAACCACATCGGCGAACAACTGAATATCTGCCGGTCCATTCGCGACCGCATTGACAAGGAGGTCAACAACGATCCTCCGTTGCTTATTAATAAAGGCGGCGTGATAAAATCGGGCGTGAATGCCGGGTTGGACGAGTTGCGCCAAATAGCCTATTCCGGCAAGGATTATCTCTTGCAGGTGCAGCAACGTGAAAGTGAACTGACGGGTATTCCCAGTCTGAAGATAGGGTATAATAATGTCTTTGGCTATTATATCGAAGTGCGCAATGTGCACAAGGATAAAGTGCCGCAGGAGTGGATCCGCAAGCAGACCTTGGTCAATGCCGAACGTTACATTACGCAGGAATTGAAAGAGTATGAAGAGAAAATACTCGGCGCTGAGGACAAGATTCTGGTGTTGGAAACGCAACTTTATACGGAGCTGGTGCAGTCTTTGAGCGAATTTATTCCTGCCATTCAGATTAATGCAAATCAGATAGCGCGTCTGGACTGTCTGCTTTCGTTTGCCACCGCCGCCCGCGAAAACAATTATATCCGTCCGGTAATTTCCGACGATGAGGTTTTGGAGATACATCAGGGACGCCATCCGGTCATTGAGAAGCAACTTCCCATAGGCGAGAAATACATAGCCAACGATGTGATGCTGGACAGCAGTACGCAACAGATAATCATCATCACCGGTCCTAATATGGCGGGTAAGTCTGCATTGCTCCGCCAAACCGCCTTGATCACGCTTATGGCGCAGATCGGCAGTTTCGTTCCGGCGGAAAGCGCACACATCGGTCTGGTGGACAAGATATTTACCCGCGTGGGTGCCAGCGACAACATTTCCGTAGGCGAATCTACGTTTATGGTGGAGATGAACGAGGCGGCGGACATCTTGAACAATCTCTCCTCCCGCAGTCTGGTGCTCTTTGATGAGTTGGGGCGCGGCACTTCCACTTACGACGGCATTTCCATTGCATGGGCCATTGTGGAATACATCCACGAACATCCTCGTGCCAAGGCCCGTACGCTGTTTGCCACGCACTATCACGAACTGAATGAAATGGAGAAGTCCTTCAAACGCATCAAGAACTATAATGTGTCGGTGAAGGAAATCGATAATAAAGTCATTTTCCTGCGTAAACTGGAACGGGGTGGCAGCGAACACTCTTTCGGTATTCATGTGGCTAAAATGGCGGGTATGCCCAAAAGTATCGTGAAACGTGCCGCTGACATTTTGAAGCAACTTGAGACGGACAACCGTCAACAGGGTGTATCAAGCAAACCTATGGCCGAAGTGGGAGAGATGCGTGGCGGCATGCAGCTCAGCTTCTTCCAGCTTGATGACCCGATACTGTGCCAAATACGTGATGAGATACTGAATCTGGACGTAAATAACCTGACGCCGCTTGAAGCGTTGAACAAGCTGAATGACATCAAGCGGATAGTAAAAGGGAAGTAGCCTGTGTGGTATGGATTTAGCGGCAAGGCATGAAACCTTCAGTTTCCTTGGATGGACTGCCGGTTTCATGCCTTGAAGTTTTTTTATTGCCGGAGGATATTATTTTCCTGCCGTTTTCTTGCCGTAGAAACACATGAAGTAAATTCCGATAAGTATGAACGGAACACTGAGCCATTGCCCCATATTCAGCGCCATTGTCTTTTCAAAATCCACTTGGTCTTCTTTCAGGAACTCGATGAAGAAGCGGAAGACGAATATCTCCGTCAGGCAGAGACCGAAGAAGAAGCCGCGATGATAGGGTAGGGAGGCTACTGCTTGCACTGCGGTGGACTTTGCCTTGGTGGTGCTGAAGTCTGTTTCAAGTTTGCTTTCCTGCTTCTTCTGTCCGCGTTTGTACAGGTAGACCATGCCCAGGAAGAAGATAAAATAAGCTATTGCTTCGTAGAGCTGTGCCGGATGGCGGGGCAGCATATCTACGCGTTCGAATACAAATGCCCAGGGGACATTGGTCGGCATACCGATTATTTCGGAGTTCATCAGGTTGGCAAGGCGGATGCAGCAGGCGGTGATAGGAGTGGCAACGGCTATCATGTCCAGTACGTCCATATAGTGCATCTTTGTCTTGCGGCAGTACATCCAGAGGGAGATAATCAATCCCAGCGTGCCGCCATGACTGGCAAGCCCTTCGTATCCCGTCCATTTCCAACCGCCGTCCGGCAGGAACTTTACGGGGAGTATCATTTCCCAGAAGTGGTTCAGGTAATAGTCCGGCTGATAGAACAGGCAGTGTCCTAATCTCGCCCCTATCAGGATGCCGAAGAAGCAATAAAAGAACAGCGGTTCGAACGTCTTTTCGTCGATTTTCCGGTCATGGTACTGACGGTGTACTATCGCATAGGCAAGAGCAATACCGACAACCCATAACAGGCCGTAATAACGGATTGGAATACTTCCGAAAAGGTTGAACAGCTCCGGATCAGGATTCCAGTTGATAGAGAGGAGAGTTGGTATATTCATAAGTAATTAAAATTAGTTTATGTCATTGGGTGTCGTCGTTCGGAGCGTAGCAAAGAATCTGCTCTTTTTGTGTATGTGTGGCAAGGAAAAGATTTTGCACCACGTTCTGAATGACAAAGATAATATAAGATAATTGGACAAAGGTATAAAATTATTTGAATTTCTCTGCTACCATTCTGTATGTAGGAATCTCAATTCCCTGTTCTTCGGCTGCCGTAATCATATCGAACAGTAATCCCTGCACTTCGCTTTGATGTCCTTTTGCCATATCTTTTTGCATGGAAGCGGTACTTTCGGGAGCCAGTTTGTCGATTACTTTGAGATTATATTCCACCATATCTTCCTTGAACTCAATGCCCAGCTTTTGTCCCAATGCAGCGCTTTCCTGCGAAAGTCCGATAAAGGTGTCGCGTATCCTGCCGGGTTTTTGCACTTCACCCATGGGCACGTCATAGTAAGCGCCTGTTACTGCCATGGCCGAAATGAAAGACCATTTTACGAAAGTATCCCGGTTGATGTCGGGAGATATCTCAGCTTTGATGCCGCTTTCCTGCAAGTCATGTTGTACGGCTTCCAATGTTTCACGAGGAACAATCGTGTTTTTGTGTGCTCCGTAGACCAGGCGGAATATCTTTCCCATCTGTGTGATCTCTCCTTTGCCGGAAACAAATCCTACGATGTAGATGCAACCGTCCAATACCGTTACACCGGGAACCAGCCGTTGGATGCGGGGACCGGTTCCGTAGACATTGAGAATGGGGATGACCACCGTATCTTTATGTGCGGCGCATTTGATTAATTCTGTAATGGAGTCTACGGAATAGCCCTTGACGCATACAAAGATAACATCTGCCTTGAAGTGGGCTGATGAGGAAGCGAGGGCTGTGTATTCTTCTGTGGTATAAGCGGGTATCTTCAGTGTATGTTCACCTTTCAAGTCGGAGTGTAACCGCAAACCATGCTCATGTATAGCGGCAAGATGCTCGCCGCGTGCGATGCAAGTAACGTTCTTTCCTGCCAATGCAAGGAAAGCGGCAATGCTTCCGCCTACTCCGCCTGTGCCTGCAATGAGGTATTTCAGATTACTGTTTGTCATTTGTAGCATATTGATGTGATTATAAAAAATGAGCTGCCAGGAATCTCCGGACAGCTCACAATGGATGTTTTTTATACGTTGAAGCGGAAGTGCATGATGTCTCCGTCCTGCACTACGTATTCCTTGCCTTCCACGCCCAGTTTTCCGGCTTCGCGTACGGCGGCTTCGCTGCCATACTTGATGTAGTCTTCGTATTTGATGACTTCGGCGCGGATGAAACCTTTCTCAAAGTCTGTATGGATGACACCGGCGCATTGCGGAGCTTTCCAGCCTTTACGGTAGGTCCATGCCTTTACTTCCATTTCGCCGGCGGTGATGAAGGTTTCAAGGTTCAGCAGGCTATAAATGGCTTTAATCAGTCGGTTGCAGCCACTTTCTTTCAGGCCGAGGTCTTCGAGGAACATTTGTTTCTCTTCGTAAGTTTCCAGTTCGGCAATGTCGGCTTCGGTCTGGGCGGAGATTATGATGAGTTGGGCATCTTCACCCTGAATGGCCTGACGTACTTGCTCCACATACTGATTGCCGCTTGCGGCGCTTGTATCGTCCACGTTGCAGACGTAAAGTACTGGTTTGGTGGTAAGCAGGAACATCTGTTTGGCGCATTGCTCCTCATCATCGTTTTGCGGTATTACGGTGCGGGCGCTCTGTCCCTGTTCCAGTGCATCTTTGTAACGGAGCAGGAGTTCGTATTCCACTTTTGCCAATTTGTCGCCACCTACTTTTGCTATTTTTTCCACGCGCTTGATGCGGTTTTCTACTGTATCGAGGTCTTTGAGCTGGAGTTCGGTATCAATGATTTCCTTGTCGCGTACAGGATCCACGCTTCCGTCCACGTGAACGATATTGCCATTATCGAAACAACGCAACACATGAATAATGGCGTCGCACTCGCGGATGTTGCCTAAGAACTGATTACCCAATCCTTCACCTTTGCTGGCGCCTTTCACCAGTCCGGCAATATCGACAATGTCGCATACGGCGGGCACGATACGCCCCGGATGAACGATTTCGGCAAGTTTGGTCAGTCGTTCGTCGGGTACGGACACTTGGCCCATTTGAGCGTCGATAGTACAAAAAGGAAAGTTTGCCGCCTGTGCTTTTGCGCTGGACAGACAGTTGAAAAGAGTGGATTTCCCCACGTTGGGCAGTCCCACTATACCTGCTTTTAATGCCATAAGTATATCTTGTTTTTTAATTATTATTCAGCTAATTGGCTGCAAAGATAGTCTTTTATCTTTTCTCTTCTTCGAACATTTGGTGAAAAATGCTTCTTAGACGCACTTCATCCGCTATAATGGCCTGCAACTCTTTCAACTGCCGGGCGTTCTTTGAGTGGGGAAACCAAAGTTTCAGATAGCCGCCGGGAGCATACTTTTCCATCAGATGATCGTAGAAACGTTGGTAGTGCCATGTTTCGTCGGCTGCAGGGTTTTGCTTTAGCCCGTATTGTACGGTACGGCGCAACGTGGTGTCCGGATCTATGATACGGTCGGCTTCGGCTACGATTTTGCCATAGATACTGCGTGGTTCATGGTCGGTGGAGGCCCGGTGGTCTTCTACGGCCTCACGCATAATTTCTATTTCTTCTTTGCCGAACCATTGCAGGAGGTTGGCATCCTCCGCTATGATTTCTCCTGAAACAAGGTGATGTGTGGCGCGGTCCCGGCAAAGTCCTGTATCATGATAGGCCGCTATGGTATATGCGAGGCGTTCGTCTGCTTCAGGATAAAGTTTGGCAAGGGCGAGGCTTTCTTCAATGACTGCCTGCACATGCGAAAGGTTATGTGCCTTGTCAAATTGCTCGTACCGGGGGATAATCTCTGTCTCAATGTAGAGGATAAGTGCCTGGGGTATCATGTTTCATATTCTTTATTGAAAGACAAAAATACAAAAAGAGCCGGATACATTGCGTATCTTGGCTCTTTAGTTTATAGAAAGGTTTTGGGTTGTAAAGTATCTTTAAGAGAGAATGGATGTATTTTACATGTTAGGGTTATCCATTGTAATAGTCATTTCAGGAATGAGGACGTATGTGCCTTTTTTATTGTTCCACTTATAATAGGTAGTGGTAACCGACTTTCCTTGATAAGCGTAGCGGATGCACATGTCGTTGGCCCATGTATTCTTGACAGCGTTCCATTTCATGGCTTCGCTTTCTGTCATACGGTTTTGGTCATCATACTTATAATTGTACTTCATATAGTTGGCAAGTGTACTGCCGTCCATTTTGTAAACAGTTTCAGCGACCTTCATACCATTTACTTCTTCCGAATTGTAAATGAGGTTACTTTTATTGTCTGCTGATACATTCATTCCACATACAAAAAGAAAAGAGAACAGAATCAAAGTTTTTAAAGTTTTCATGGTTTTATGTTTTTAGAGTTATACTTACTATTTTCTATCAATATGTCATTGATTACGCTGCAAATGTACGCAATAAATTGACATAAATATAATAATCGGGATTTATTTTATCAATATGTCAGAATATGTACAGGAAATATACTTTCTTTTTGGAAAGATTAATGAATAAAAAATATCCGGCAGTGAAGATGCCGGATATTCTGATGAGCAAACTGTATTTTAAAGCAATCACTTCTGTTGCTTTCTGATTGTAAGTTAAATAAAGTTATAGACCGGATTAGTGTGCTTCCAACCAGTTTTTCCCCCAGCCAAAATCAGCTTTTAAGGGTACCAGCATGCGATATGCCCGTTCCATTTCTTCGATTACAATTTTTTGTATAATCTCTTTTTCTGCCTCAGGAACACTGAAATTTAGTTCGTCATGGACCTGTAAAATCATCTTTGCTTTCAGATTGTTACTTTGAATGCGTTGATAGATGAGCGACATGGCTACTTTGATGATATCGGCAGCACTTCCCTGAATAGGGGCGTTGATTGCATTACGCTCTGCATAACCGCGTACTACGGCGTTTCGGGAGTTGATGTCCGGCAGGAAGCGCTTGCGGTGGAAGATGGTTTCCACATATCCGTTTTCGCGTGCCACCTGAATGCTTTTGTCCATATATTCCTTGATTTGCGGATAGGTTTCAAAATATCCGTCTATCAGTTCTTTGGCTTCCTGACGGGAAACATTCATACGTTCTGCCAGCCCGAAGACAGAGATACCGTATATAATACCAAAATTGGCGGTTTTAGCCTTACGGCGCATATCGGTGGTTACTTCGCTGATATCCACCTTGTATATTTTGGCAGCGGTGGCCGCATGGATGTCATATCCGCTGAGGAAAGCGTCAATCATATTTCTGTCCTGACTCAGATGTGCCATAATACGCAGTTCAATCTGTGAGTAGTCGGCGGAGAAGAACTCGCACCCGTCATCAGGAATAAAGGCTTTACGGATTTCCTTACCGTCTTCATCGCGAATGGGGATGTTCTGCAAGTTAGGATTGCTGGAACTGAGCCGGCCGGTGGCGGTTACTGCCTGGTTGAAAGAGGTATGGATGCGGCCTGTACGCGGATTTATCAGTTGGGGCAATGCATCGATATAGGTGCTCAACAGTTTCTTCAGCCCGCGGTATTCGAGTATCTTGCCAATGATTGCATGTTTGTTGCGCAGACTTTCGAGTACTTCTTCCGAGGTAACATACTGGCCGGTTTTGGTCTTTTTGGCTTTTTCTACGATTTTGAGTTTGTCGAACAGCACTTCACCTACTTGCTTGGGAGAGGCGATGTTGAAAGTTTCACCATTTGCCAGTGCATAGATTTCTTTTTCGATTTCCTGCAGGCGGAGAGTGAAATGTTCGGACGATTGCTTGAGAGCTTCTGTATCGATGCGTACTCCGTTGCTTTCAATGTTGACAAGTACCGGTACGAGTGGCATTTCAATCTCATAAAAGAGATGTTCGGCAGATTGCTTTTTCAGTTCCTTTTCAAGTACGTTCTTCAACTTTAGAGTGACGTCCGCATCTTCGCAAGCGTAGCGGTACACGTCTTCCGGTGGAAGGTCACGCATGCTTTTCTGGTTCTTTCCTCTGCTTCCGATGAGTTCATCTATGTGGATTGTCCGATAGCGCAGGTAGATTTCGGCAAGGTAGTCCATGTTGTGACGGAGTTCCGGTTGCAATACGTAATGGGCGAGCATGGTGTCGAAAAGTTTTCCCTTCACCTGCACTCCGTAGTTTTGAAGGACAATCATGTCGTATTTGATGTTTTGTCCCACCTTCATGGAATTTTCATTTTCATAAAGCGGGCGGAATTCATTTACGATTTTTAATGCTTCGTCACGATTTGCCGGAACAGGGACGTAATAAGCCCGGTTTTCGGCATTACTGAAACTCATTCCTACCAGTTCTGCCTCCATTGGTTCGGTTCCGGTAGTTTCAGTATCTATTGAGAGAATTTCTGTTGTAAGTAACTTTTGAATAATTTCGCTTCTTTTTTCTTCTGTATCAATGAGTTGATAGTCTACATCAAGCATTTCTAAGTGCGTGAGATTTGAATTTTCCGCGTTGTCTGTGCCGTTGTCTGCAAAATTTGCAAACAAATCGCCTTGAACAGGACCGTTGTTTTCAGGAGTTGGACTATCGACTGGACGAGCAAACAAGGTTCCGGCATAAAGGTCGGGTGAAACGGAGTTGGAAGAAGAGGAGAGGGGAGCACCTGATTTTTTCAGAACGCGGTCAATGAGAGTGCGAAACTCCAGTTCCTCGAAAATCTTGCGAAGCTTCTCTTCATCAGGTTCTTCGCGAACGAGTGTTGTCATGTCGAGCTTAATGGGTACATCGACTTTAATGGTTGCAAGGAATTTGGAGAAAGTAATCATTTCCCGGTTGGCTTCCACTTTGGTCTTCAGTGCGCCTTTCAGTTGATCGGTGTGGGCAAGCAGGTTTTCGATGCTGCCAAATTCCGCAACTAACTTCTGTGCGGTTTTCTCTCCCACACCCGGACAGCCGGGAATGTTATCGGAAGAGTCGCCCATCAATCCCAACATATCGATGACCTGCTCTGTGGAGCGGATATTGAATTTGGCTTTTATCTCATCGATGCCCATGACCTCGAATCCGCCGCTGTGTTTGGGACGATACATGAATACATTGTCCGATACCAACTGCCCATAGTCTTTATCGGGAGTCATCATATAGGTGATGATACCTTGTCTTCCGGCTTCTGTGGCAAGTGTACCTATCACATCATCGGCTTCGTAACCGGAGACTTCCAGAATAGGAATACGGTAGGCGCGGATGATATCTTTTATAATAGGTACGGAGAGACGGATGGCTTCGGGAGTTTCTTCCCGCTGCGCTTTATATTGTTCATAAGCCTCGTGGCGGAATGTTGGTCCTGAAGGATCGAAAGCTACCCCTATGTGCGTAGGATTTTCTTTTTTCAGCACTTCTTCGAGAGTGTTTACAAATCCCAAAATGGCAGAAGTGTTGAATCCTTTGGAGTTGATTCGCGGATTTTTGATAAATGCATAATAAGAACGGTATATCAATGCATAAGCGTCAAGCAAGAAAAGTTTATCGGTTGAATTCATAGATTTATCCTTTTTTTCATGGTAAAAGTACAAAAAAATACCGTATTAACTGTTTTATTACTATTTTTGTGCTCAAATAGCGATGTATGGACAGTATATCCCTCATAAAATCCCCGATTTCTGCGGAGTTGGAAGACTTCAAAAAGCATTTTGATACTTGCCTTTCCAGTTCTAATCTTTTGCTGAATAGCGTGATTGCGCATATCCGACAGAAGAATGGGAAGATGATGCGCCCGATTCTGGTTCTGCTTGCTGCAAAGTTGTACAATGAGGTTCGTCCGGCAACACTGCATGCTGCGGTTGCTCTGGAGCTTCTGCACACAGCGAGCTTGGTGCACGATGATGTGGTGGATGAGAGTACCGAACGCCGGGGGCAGCTTTCTGTGAATGCTATCTTTAATAATAAGGTAGCGGTTCTTACGGGTGATTATTTGTTGGCAACGGCTTTGGTGGAAGTGGGGATGACGCGTAATTACGCTATAATTGATCTCGTTTCAAATTTAGGGCAGGATTTGGCAGAAGGGGAGTTGTTGCAACTTTCCAATGTCAGTAACCCTGAATATTCCGAAGAGGTCTATTTTGATGTCATCCGCAAGAAGACAGCCGTATTGTTTGCCGCGTGCATGAAAGCAGGTGCGCTTTCGGTGGGTGTTGACGATGAAAAGGCGGAATATGCGCGTTTGTTTGGTGAGTATATCGGTCTTTGTTTTCAGATTAAAGACGATATATTCGATTATTATGAGAACAAAGAAATCGGTAAACCTACCGGAAATGATATGCTGGAAGGAAAGCTGACATTGCCTGCGCTTTATGTACTCAATTCAACGCAGGACAAGCCGGCGCAGGAGATTGCTGTAAAGGTTAAGAACGGAACGGCGACTGCTGATGAAATAGCCCGATTGATCGAATTTACCAAAGAGCATGGCGGCATTGAGTATGCCACGAAAGTTATGGTGGACTTTAAAGAAAAGGCGCTTTCATTGTTGGCTGCCATGGAAGATACGGATGTTAAGAGAGCGCTTATTTCCTATCTTGATTATGTGATAGAGCGTGAGAAATAATAAAATGATTTATATATGCAGACAGCCTGACAAGAGATCTTGTCAGGCTGTCTGCATTCTACACTAATACTTCTTGTTAAAAGAACTTCATTTCTTCGCCTTTGATTTCCGAGAGTAATAGATTTGCCAAACGGCTGGTTCCCAAACGGAATAATTCATTGTTCAGCCATTCCTCTCCAAGCACTTCTTTCACAATGGTATAGTAAATCAGTGCGTCATTTACACAGTTGATGCCGCCTGCCGGTTTGAAACCAATCTTATTGCCTGTCAACGCATGGTATTCCTTAATGGCCTGGCACATTACGTATGCTGCTTCCGGAGTAGCGGCAGGCTGTTGTTTTCCGGTAGAGGTCTTGATGAAATCAGCTCCGGCATACATGGATAGGATAGAGGCTTTCTTGATGTTTGCTGCCGTTTTCAAAGCTCCCGTCTCCAAGATTACTTTCAGGTGGTGCTCTTTGCAGGTAGCTTTCAGTTCTTGTATTTCATCGCACATGGTTTCATAGTCTCCGCTCAGGAACTTGCCTACAGAGATGACGATGTCTATTTCGTCAGCACCTTCCATAATGGCCATGGCGGTTTCGGCAATTTTTACTTCTATAAAAGTTTGGGAAGAAGGGAAACCTGCTGATACACAGGCAATTTTTACATCTTCTACTTCCAATGTATCTTTTACTACTTCTGCAAAATTGGGATATACACAGATAGCTGCCACGTTTTTCAGGTCGGGAAATTCTTCGTCAAACCGGTTTACTTTTTGAGTAAATTTCATGACGCTTTCATCGCTGTCTGTACTGTTGAGCGTGGTGAGGTCAATGCAATTGAACAGGAATTTCTTTACTTCCGGAGTGTTGTTTGCAGGCACTTTCTCCTCGATTATTTTGGCTACTTCTGCAGCCACTTCCGCATCGTTCAAATTGGTGTTGTACTTTGCCAAAGCAGCATCGTACTTGTTCTGGGTGGATTCATTATTCTCCATGATCAGATAATTTAGGGTTATTGATATGCCTTGTTTGGTCACGTTTGGTTTTCTTCTCTATGCTGCGTGCAAACGCTTCGGTGACATCGACTCCGGTTTGGTTTGCGATGCAGAGAAGTACCCAAAGGACATCTGCTATTTCTTCTTCGATATTATCTTTTTCTCCCTCCTTAAAGGATTGGTCGCCATACTTGCGCGCTATAACTCGTGCCAGTTCACCTACTTCTTCGGTCAGTACGGCCATATTGGTGAGCTCGCTGAAGTAACGCACTCCATATTGCTTAATCCAGGAGTCTACTTCTTTCTGTGCTTCTTTCAGTGTCATTATTCCTTGTTTTTTGTATCCATGCAAATGGTCACAGGACCGTCGTTCAATAATTCTACCTTCATGTCGGCTCCGAACTCGCCGGTTCCTATTTCCTTGCCTAACGCTAAACTCAATTCTTTGCAGAATTGTTCATATAGCGGGATAGATATTTCCGGTTTCGCTGCCCGGATATAGGAGGGGCGATTGCCTTTCTTGGTCGATGCGTGCAGCGTGAACTGGCTGATTACCAGTATGTCACCGCCGATGTCGAGTATGGATTTGTTCATTACGCCATTTTCATCGTCAAAGACGCGCAGGTTGACGATCTTTTTGCACAACCAATCAATATCTTCCTTTCCGTCTGTCTCCTCTATGCCAATCAATATCATAAGGCCCTTTTGAATGGCAGACTTGCAAATCCCGTTGATGGTAACAGATGCATGTCCGGTACGTTGTATGACTACTCTCATGCTTTGGTTCTAAAAATTAATTTTGCGAATTGCAAAGTTACGAATAAATTTGTGATTGTTATGTGTAAGATAGGGCTATTTGTTGGCAAAGTGTTCCTTTATGATTTTTGCTTTGGCTTCGCCAACCACCTTGATAATATCCTCTGTGGATGCTTCCTTGATGCGTTTTACGCTTTTGAACTCTTTTAGCAGGGTGTTTTTGGTTTTTTCTCCGATTCCTTTTATCTCGTCTAAGGCCGAGGCTACCTGTCGCTTGCTGCGCTTGTCGCGGTGGAAAGTTATGGCAAATCTGTGTACCTCGTCCTGTATCTGTGTCAGCAGACGGAAAAGGGGGGAATTTTGTTTGAGTCCGATTGTTTGAGGCGGGAATCCATACAGCAGTTCCGATGTACGGTGTTTCCCGTCTTTGGCAAGTCCGGCAATGGGGATGTCAAGGTTTAGTTCGTCTATAATCTCTTTTACGGCGCTCATTTGCCCTTTTCCGCCGTCGGTGATAAGAAGATCGGGGAGGGGGCTGTTCTCTTCGATAGCGCGCTGGTAACGCCGTTTCACGACCTCTTTCATGGATGCATAGTCATCGGGGCCTTCCACTGTTTTGATATTGTACTTCCGATAGTCCTTTTTGGACGGTTTACCTTTGATGAAAACGACGCATGCCGCAACAGGGTCCGACCCTTGGATGTTGGAATTATCAAAACATTCTATGCGCATAGGCAGCCGGTCGAGATGCAATTCCCCTTGGATTTCTTTCAAGAGACGCACAGTGCGCTGTTCCGGGTTCAGCTTTTCCGTCTGTTTCAGCCGGTCGGCTTTGTATTGTTTCACATTGAGGATGGAAAGTTCAAGCAGTTTTTTCTTATCACCGCGTTGTGGAATGGTGAAGACGACATCTTTGAGTTCCATATCCAGTTCGAAAGGCACGATGATTTCGCGGGAGAGGCTTTTGTAGCGTTCGCGCATTTCGATGATACCCAGCGAAAGGAGCTCTTCTTTGGTTTCGTTCAGCCGTTTTTTGTACTCAAAGGTGAAAGCTTGGTTGATAGCTCCGTTCGTGATATGCAGGTAATTGATGAATGCGGACTTTTCATCGGTATCTTCTTCAATGGAGAACACGTCGATATTATGCAATATGTTGCTCACGACTTCTGATTTGGAACGATAATTTTCTAACAGCAGGTACTTTTCTTTGATCTTTTGCGCTTCTTCAAACTTCATTTCGGCGGCAAGATCCTGCATTTGCCGATACAGCATCCGCCCTACCTCTTGGGTGTTGCCTTTGAGTATCTCTTTTATCTCGGCGATGTTGTTCAGATATTCTTCCTGACTTTGTTTGCCGACGCAAGGACCTGCACAGTTCTTGATGTGATATTCCAGGCATACGTTGAATTTCCCGGTCCGGATGTTTTCCGGAGAGAGGTTCAGGTTGCAAGTGCGTAGCGGATATAAATGCTTGATAAGGTCGAGCAGCGCATACATGGACGGTATGTGACTGTACGGACCATAGTACGAAGAGCCGTTGCGTATGACTCTTCGTGTCTTGAATACGCGTGGAAAGTATTCGTTCTGTACGCAGATGGACGGGTAGGTTTTATCGTCTTTCAGCAATACATTGTAGCGGGGCTTATACTTTTTAATGAGGTTGTTTTCCAGTAATAAGGCGTCTTCTTCCGTATTGACTACGATATACCGGATATCTGCAATCTTGCTTACCAGTACGCGTGTTTTTCCCGGTTCGTGCTCCCTGTTGAAGTAGGACGACACCCTGCGTTTCAGGTTTTTGGCTTTTCCTACATATATAATCGTTCCTTCGGTGTTCAGGTATTGGTAAACACCGGGGCTTTCGGGAAGGTTCAGAACGATACCTTTTAGATAATCACTTGTTTTTAGTTCTTCCATACTCTAAAGGTGCTGTCGCCCTACCGTTATTTTTATAGCGTCAGTACAGACTCTACATCCACATCTTTATCGAATACATCCTTTCCATGCAGCTCTTTCAGCTCGATAATGAAGTTTACATATATCTTTTGGGGATTCATCTTCTTTACCAATTTGCAGGCAGCTTCCATTGTTCCGCCTGTGGCCAGCAGGTCATCGTGTAGCAACACTACATCGTCCGGTTCAATGGCATCCTTGTGGATTTGCACCGTATCTTTTCCATATTCTTTATTGTAGCTTTCTTCAATGGTTTCTGCCGGCAGCTTTCCGGGTTTGCGTATGGGTACGAAGCCGGCTCCTAAGCGGGTGGCGAGAATTGGTCCCATAATGAATCCTCTGGATTCTATGCCTACAACTTTGGTTATTCCTTTGTCCTTGTACATTTCGTACAAGGTGTCTGAAAGTTCCTGCAATGCAACCGGATTTTTGAACAGGGTGGTTACATCATAAAATAAGATTCCGGGGATAGGGAAGTCGGGAATTTCCCGAATGCTCTTGGCAAGTGTTTCTTTGCTCATAATCAGTTTTTTTATTGCGTTTATTGAATTTTTTGTTTCACGTGGAACGTTGGCTCTTATCGGCCGCAAAGCACCAACAGTACATTAATGTCGCTTGGTGATACTCCCGGAATCCGGCTTGCTTGGGCTATTGTTTCCGGGTCGATTTTGACTAACTTCTGGCGGGCTTCGGTGGAAAGGGATTGAATGGAATTATAGTCAAACTTTCCCTTAATCTTTATGCTTTCCAGTCGTGCCAGTTTATCTGCTATGATTCGTTCGCGTCCGATGTATCCTTCATACTTGATAAGTATCTCTGCCGCTTCGATAATCTCATCTTTTCTTTCCGTAATTTTATCAAGTTCCCGATGGAAAGCGCCGACATGCTGTGCCATGTTCTCCAGGGTTATTTGCGGACGGTTTATCAAATCTATCAGCTTGCATCCCTGGCGAAGTGGAGTGGTGCCAAGTTGTTCCAGTACCGGATTGATTAATGCTGGTTTCATCGAATAATTCCGGGTGAAGTTTATGATGTTTGTAACGGCTTCGCGTTTGCTTCTTAGTAACTCGTAGCGGTCATTCTTTGCAAGTCCGAGTTTCCAGGCTCTTTCGGTAAGTCTCATATCGGCATCATCCATACGGAGGAGGATACGATATTCCGCACGTGAAGTAAACATACGGTAAGGCTCGTCAACGCCTTTGGTTACCAAGTCATCGATTAATACGCCGATGTATGCTTCATCGCGTGCAAGGGTGAAGGGTTCTCCGCCATGGCAGTTGATATGTGCATTGATACCGGCGATGATGCCCTGTCCGGCTGCTTCTTCGTAGCCGGTGGTTCCATTTACTTGTCCGGCAAAGAACAGGTTTTTGATTTTCTTCGTTTCCAACGTATGTTTGAGCTGGGTGGGATCGAAGAAGTCATATTCTATTGCATAACCGGGGCGGTAAATTACGAGATCCCGGAATGCAGGAATCTTTTTCAGTGCCTCAATCTGTATGTCCATTGGCAAGGAAGAAGAGAAGCCGTTCAGGTAGAGTTCCTGAGTGGTTTCACCTTCCGGTTCCAGGAAAAGCTGATGCTGCTCTTTGTCGGGGAAGGTCACAATTTTTGTCTCTATACTGGGACAGTAACGGGGACCTATGCTTTGAATTTGTCCGTTGAAAAGGGGAGAGTCCGGCAGACCCTCGCGCAGGATGCGGTGTGCTTCTTCATTGGTGAAGCAGGTCCAGCATGGCAGTTGCTTCAAATGGCGCACGCCGTTATCCATAAAGGAGAACTTGTGGAAATCGTTTTCTCCGTCCTGAACATCCATATCCTCATAGTGCACGCTGCGTCCGTCGATGCGTACCGGCGTTCCGGTTTTCATTCGTCCGTATGTGATGCCATGTCTGGCAATGGATTCGGTCAGTTGGTAGGATGCAGGTTCGGCCATTCGTCCGCCCGGAAGCATGGTGCGTCCCACGTGCATCAGTCCGTTCAGGAAAGTTCCGGCAGTCAGTACGATGCATTTGGCGCGGAAAGTTACTCCCCAAAGAGTAGTGAGTCCGGTCACTTCGCCGTTTTCAACAAGAATCTCTTGTACGGTATCCTGCCAAATATGCAGGTTGGGAGTGTTTTCCAGAATTTCACGCCATGCCCAGATGAATTTGTTACGATCGCATTGCGCACGCGGACTCCACATGGCAGGTCCTTTGGAGCGGTTTAATATACGAAACTGGATAGCGGTTTTGTCAGTTACCAATCCCATATATCCACCCAATGCGTCTATTTCACGTACAATTTGCCCTTTGGCAATACCGCCTACGGCAGGGTTGCAACTCATTTGGCCTATCTTATTCATGTCCATCGTGATAAGACAGGTCTTTGAACCCAGGTTTGCGGCAGCGGCAGCGGCTTCACAGCCGGCATGTCCGGCGCCGATTACAATAACATCATACTTAAACTCCATTCGTTCAATCTCTTTTTAAACCCTGCAAAGTTACTAAAAAGTTATTTTGTAGCCGCGATTTCTTTCTTTTCCTTGTGAATTCTTAGGAAATACTTCGTGTGGGACTGCCGGCGTCTCCGGTACATAGATATCCGGCTCCTTGGTTCCGGAGAATACCTTAGTAAGGTACGGCAAGTTTCCTGCTTTGGTACGACGTGTACCTCACTGAGAAATCTCTTGTACCTTAGTGAGGTACAAGCCGTACCAACCGTTGGTATTGACTTGGTACGCGTATCTTTTTATTTTTCATTGCTTTAACCGATTTTCTTCTTCAGGTTTATCAAATCAGCAACGTTCCTTCGGTTGGGAAGAGGCAATTGCACTTGTCCTTTCAGCGCAAATGAACTTAATGTCTCGGTATAAAAGGTATTTTAACAATATTGTGACAAGGGCTGTATGGAACGTTTGTTGTTGCTGTAAATAAGGATGTTACGATATGCTAGAGAGCATAATAGTAAACAAAAACAGTGACGACCAACATTTGGTCGTCACTGTCATAATGTTTCTCGTAACTTATTAAGTCGCTTATTTACAGATAGTTGAGCCTAAGGGTGATGAGTGATGACAAAAAACTCATCACTTTTATGCTTGTCTTGCGTTGCAATTTCTATCGCATGGCCAGTGCCTTGTTCTCGGCAGCTTCCATAATTTCCCGTTCTCCCGGACCTTTATCATTGATGCCGCAAAGGTGCAGGATGCCATGGATAATGACCCGGTGCAGTTCTCTTTCATAGTCGTTGCCGGCAAATTGTTCGGCATTGGTGCGTACCGTATCAAGGCTGATAAAGAGATCGCCGCTCAGGCGGTTGCCTTCGCAATAGTCAAAAGTGATGATGTCGGTATAATAATCATGCTGAAGATATTGCCGGTTTACTTCGAGAATTTTCTCGTCCGAGCAAAAAATATAGGCGATTTCACCGATTCTTTTTTCATAGGTGGCAGCAACGGCTTTAATCCATTCCGTTGTTTCCCGTTTCTTGATTGCAGGCATTTTGATGCCGTCCGCTTGATAACTTATCATATTGTTTACTATTTATTAGAATGGGCTTTTTTTAGAAAAAGAATATATAGCTGATGATGATAGCGGCGATAATGCCGGATAAATCTGCTATCAGACCACAGGTAACCGCGTTGCGGGTTTTCGTAATGCCTACACTGCCGAAGTAAACGGCAAGTATATAGAACGTTGTATCCGAAGCACCGCGTGCCACGCAACTCATGCGGCCGACGAAGGAGTCGGCGCCATATTGCTTCATTGTATCAATCATCAGGCCATTGGCGCCGCTGCCGCTCAATGATTTCATCAAAGCGGTGGGCAAAGCTCCTACAAAGCCGGTATCTACTCCGAACAAGCCTACGATGTAGCCGATGCCGTTTACTATTATATCCATTGCGCCTGAAGCGCGGAAAACGGCGATTCCAACGAGAAAAGCTACCAGGTAGGGGATGATGCGTATGGCTGTTGTAAACCCTTCCTTGGCACCTTCTATAAAAGCGTCGTACACATTAATCTTCTTCCACAATCCCCAAAGGATAAAAAGCAGGATGATGGAGAAAAGTATTATATTGGCAACCAGTGTGGAATAGACTCCCATGTCCTCGCGGCTTACTTGGGTGAACAGGTAGATAAGTCCGGAAAAGAACAGGCTGATGCAACCGATCAGAATGAGGATAGGTTTATTCAACAGGTTTATCCGTTGTGCAATGCTGACGGCAATCACACCGACAGTGGTGGAAATGGCAGTGGTAATCAGTGTCGGGATGAAGATGTCGGTGGGCTGCGCAGCACCCATTTGCGAACGGTACATCATGATGCTGACAGGTATCAATATCAATCCGGAAGTGTTCAGCACAAGGAACATAATCATCGGGTTGGTGGCTGTGTCTTTCTTCGGATTGAGTTCCTGAAGTTCTTTCATGGCTTTCAGCCCCATTGGGGTAGCGGCATTATCCAACCCCAGCATGTTGGCGGAGAGGTTCATGAAAATAGATCCCATGGCGGGGTGTCCTTTGGGTATCTCCGGAAAGAGGCGGCAAAACACCGGACTCAACCAGCGGGAGAGTGCGTTGATCATACCGCTGTTTTCACCGATCTTCATAATGCCGAGCCATAAGGACAGAATGCCGGTCAGCCCCAACGATATTTCGAATGCAGTTTTGGAGGAGTCGAATGTAGAGTTGACAAGTTCCGTAAATATCTCTACATTTCCCATGAACAGGAGTTTGAAGAGCGCCACAATGAAAGCTATTACAAAAAATGCTACCCAAATGTAATTTAAAATCATAAAATAATATGTTGATTTTCTGCAAAAGTAGGAATATCTTTCTATTTAGCGTGGAAAAAATTGCTATTTTTGGCAGGTAACATTACGAATAGCAAATATATAAGAGAATATGAGACAGTGGGCAAAGGAGATAGAACAGGAGATAAGCGAGTACATAGATCCGGTGAAAAGGGAGTATCTCCCTAATTTTTTCAAAACGGGAAAAGGGCAATATGGCGAAGGCGACAAGTTTCTGGGAGTGGTAGTGCCGAATACCCGTTTAGTGGCCAAGCGGCATAAAGATGCTCCTTTGGATGTTATGGCGGAACTTTTGCAAAGCCAATGGCATGAATGTCGTCTTTGTGCTCTGTTGATGCTGGTGGAGCGCTTCAAGAAAAGCGATGAAAAGGAGAGAAAACGCATTTATGATTTCTATCTTTCACAGACGTCGCGCATCAATAACTGGGACTTGGTGGACTTGTCTGCTCCGGGTATTGTGGGGGAATATTTGAAAGATAAGTCCCGCGAAGATCTTTATCGTTTGGCAGGCAGTGAACTGCTTTGGGACCAGCGTATTGCGGTTGTTTCCACTTATACTCTAATCAAAAACGGTGATTTCATTGATATTCTGGCGCTTTCCGAACGGCTGTTGCATCATCCGCACGATTTGATGAGAAAGGCAATAGGCTGGATGCTGCGCGAAATGGGGAAGAGGGACAAGGATTTGTTGGTGCAGTTTCTGGAGAAATATTGCAAGGTGATGCCGCGTACCATGCTGCGTTATGCCATTGAGAAATTTCCGGAAGAAGAAAGGAAGGAGTTTATGAAACGTTGAAAGATTTGCATTATCTTTGTCGCTGTATATACTGATTTTGAATGGAACAAGAAGATTTTAACATACGTGATCATCAA
This sequence comes from Bacteroides eggerthii, assembly GCF_025146565.1. Classification (NCBI taxonomy): domain Bacteria; kingdom Pseudomonadati; phylum Bacteroidota; class Bacteroidia; order Bacteroidales; family Bacteroidaceae; genus Bacteroides; species Bacteroides eggerthii. Next base: position 745,489 of record NZ_CP102258.1, read on the forward strand.
CTGACCAGCAAGGAGCGTGACTTCGAGAACGCTCTCCGTCCTTTGAATTTCGAGGATTTCAGCGGACAGGATAAAGTGGTTGATAATTTGCGTATTTTCGTAAAGGCTGCCCGCCTCAGAGGCGAGGCCTTGGATCATGTATTGCTTCATGGTCCTCCCGGATTGGGAAAAACCACACTTTCCAACATTATAGCCAACGAACTGGGAGTAGGCTTCAAGATTACTTCCGGGCCGGTGCTCGACAAGCCGGGTGATCTGGCCGGTGTCCTTACCAGTCTGGAACCGAACGATGTGCTTTTCATTGACGAAATACATCGGTTGAGTCCTGTGGTGGAGGAGTACCTGTATTCGGCTATGGAGGATTACCGCATTGATATTATGATCGACAAAGGCCCGTCGGCACGAAGCATACAGATCGACCTGAATCCGTTTACTTTAGTGGGCGCTACCACCCGTAGCGGTTTGCTGACTGCTCCGTTGCGTGCCCGTTTTGGCATCAACCTTCATTTGGAATATTACGATGATGATGTGTTGAGTGGCATCATCCGTCGTTCGGCAAGTATTCTGGATGTTCCTTGTTCCACAAAGGCTGCTTCGGAGATTGCAGGACGCAGTCGGGGTACGCCGCGTATTGCCAATGCTTTGCTGCGCCGCGTGAGGGACTTTGCGCAGGTGAAAGGTTCGGGCAGCATCGATACGCAGATCGCTAATTTTGCGCTCGAAGCGCTGAATATTGACAAATACGGTCTGGATGAGATAGACAATAAGATACTTTGTACGATTATCGATAAGTTCAAGGGTGGTCCGGTAGGCCTGACAACCATTGCTACGGCTTTGGGAGAAGATGCAGGCACTATTGAAGAGGTATATGAACCGTTCTTGATAAAGGAAGGTTTCTTGAAGCGCACTCCTCGCGGTCGTGAAGTAACGGAGCTGGCTTACAAACATTTGGGACGAAGCCTCTACAATAGTCAGAGAACGTTGTTTAATGATTGACGTTTTCCGGTAAACGATCGGCATGGAGTATAATGGAGCATTGAAAAATTGCTAAACACTAAATAACGTGGCTGGATTAAAATCATTGGCAAAAGAAACTGCCATTTACGGGTTGAGCAGTATTGTGGGGCGTTTCCTCAACTATCTGTTAGTACCCGTATATACCATGGCCTTGTCTGCGCAGTCGGGAGGTTATGGCGTTGTGACTAATATCTATGCGTGGGTGGCGCTGTTGCTGGTGCTGTTGACGTGCGGCATGGAGACGGGCTTTTTCCGCTTTGCCAATAAAGGAGAGGACGACCCGATGCGGGTATATTCCACAACATTACTCAGCGTAGGCATCGGTGCGTTGACATTCCTTGCTCTGGGATTGTTGTTTCTTCAACCCGTTGCCGATTGGCTGGAGTATGGAGAACATCCCTGGTATGTGGGAATGATGATGATTGTAGTGGCGATGGATGCCATTCAAAGTATTCCTTTCGCTTATTTGCGCTATAAGAAACGTCCTATTAAGTTTGCGGCGCTCAAACTGTTGTTCATCTTCCTGAACATAGCCTTGAACCTGATTTATTACGTCTGGATGGAAGGCGATGACGTGGCGTATGCTTTCCTCTTCAACCTTGTATGCACCTCTACCATTATGCTTTGCATGATACCCGAATTGCGCGGCTTCACTTATGTGCTGGACAAGAAACTGTTGAAGCGGATGCTTGCTTATAGCTTGCCGTTGCTGGTGTTGGGCATTGCGGGTATTCTGAATCAGGTGGCGGACAAGATAATCTTTCCCTTTGTGTATCCTGACGAGGCGGAAGCCACCGTACAGCTTGGCATCTATGGAGCCGCCAGCAAGATTGCAATGGTAATGGCAATGCTGACACAGGCCTTCCGTTATGCTTACGAGCCTTTCGTGTTCGGTAAGAGTCGTGATAAGGACAATAAACAGGTGTATGCACAGGCCATGAAGTTCTTTATCATCTTCACGCTGGTTGCTTTTCTTGCGGTGATGTTCTATTTGGATATTCTCCGGTATATCATCGGTCGCGACTATTGGCCGGGGTTGCGTGTGGTTCCTATCGTAATGGCTGCGGAGATTTTTATGGGAATTTACTTTAATCTTTCTTTTTGGTATAAGCTGATTGATGAAACGCGATGGGGGGCTTATTTCTCATTGATAGGTTGCACAATTCTGGTGGCGATGAATGTCCTTTTGATTCCGAAGTACGGTTATATGGCTTGTGCATGGGCCGGATTTACGGGATATGGTGTAGCTATGCTGCTCTCTTATTTTGTCGGTCAGAAGAAATATCCTATCCGGTATGATTTGAAGTCAATCGGATGTTATGTGCTCCTGGCTGCCATACTCTATGTAATTGCGGAATATGTGCCGATTGGAAATATCTATCTTCGTATGGCTTTCCGCACGTTGCTATTATCCTTATTTGTAGCTTATATTATAAAGCGTGACTTACCGCTTGGCCAAATACCTGTTATCAATCGTTTTATTAGAAAATAGTTTATTTTATGGAACAGCCTGTCAATTCCAACAGAAACGCATTTGCAATCAAGAACTTTCTGAAAGAGTATCTGGATTTACGCAAAGATAAAGACAATGAGCTCGAAACTGTCGATTCCATTCGGAAGGGTGTTGAGTTTAAGGGAGCCAATTTGTGGATTCTGATATTTGCTATCTTTATGGCCTCACTCGGTTTGAATGTCAATTCCACCGCCGTAATTATCGGCGCGATGCTTATCTCTCCGTTGATGGGACCTATAATGGGTGTGGGGCTTTCGGTCGGTCTGAATGACTTTGAACTGATGAAACGTTCACTGAAAAGTTTCTTGATAACCACCTTGTTCAGTGTTACCACCGCCACCATATTCTTTTTGGTCAGTCCGGTTGCCGAGGGACAGTCGGAGTTGCTGGCACGTACCTCACCTACGATTTATGACGTATTCATCGCATTAATGGGTGGCCTTGCGGGAGTAACGGCGCTTTCCACCAAAGAAAAAGGGAATGTGATTCCGGGTGTCGCCATTGCTACGGCGTTGATGCCGCCGCTGTGTACAGCCGGTTACGGATTGGCAACGGGCAATCTGATTTATTTCCTCGGTGCATTCTATCTTTATTTCATCAACTCCGTCTTCATCAGTCTGGCTACTTTTATCGGTGTGCGTGTGATGCATTTCCAACGCAAAGAGTTTGTGGATAAGAATCGTGAGAAGAAAGTGCGGAAGTATATCGTACTGATAGCTATTGTCACGATGTGCCCGGCTGTATATCTTACGGTAGGGATTATTCAGGATACTTTCTTTGAAAGCGCAGCAAACCGTTTTGTAAACGAACAGCTTGCGTTTGAAAACACACAGGTATTGGATAAAAAAATCCATCATGAAGGCAAACAGCACGAAATACGCGTAGTCTTGATAGGGCAGGAAGTGCCGGAAGCCTCTATTGCCATAGCCCGCAGTAAAATGAAAGATTATAAACTGGATAATACCAAACTGGTTGTGCTTCAAGGGATGAACAACGAGTCGGTGGATATTTCCTCTATTCGGGCCATGGTTATGGAGGATTTCTATAAGAACAGTGAGCAGCGTCTGGTGGAGCAGAAACAACAAATCTCTTCATTGGAAAAGAACTTGGAACAGTATCGGAAATACGATGAATTGGGCAAAAAGATTATTCCTGAGTTGAAAGTGCTTTATCCTTCCGTTAAGTCGGTTTCCATTTCTCATGCACTCGAACTGACGGTTGACTCAGTACGGATAGATACCGTTACGCTTGCTGTCTTGAAGTTCGGCAAGCATCCGGACACCCATGAGAAAGAGAAGATTACCGAATGGCTGAAAGCGCGTACCGGTTCCAGTCGGTTAAGGTTGATTGCTGAATGATATTTGTTTCAGATACATAGAGCGAAATGATATGAAATTTAGGTTCGTAATTATAGCCGTTTGTTGCTTCTTCACTTTAGCGGTGCGGGCGGATGAGGGCATGTGGATGCTGGGCAATCTGGATAAACAGACACGCCGTACCATGAAAGAGCTTGGCCTGCAGATGCCGGCAGATAAACTGTACAGTTCCAGACGCCCTTCATTGAAGGATGCCGTAGTCAGCTTCGGTGGCTTTTGTTCGGGGGTGGTTGTGTCGGAAGACGGATTGGTATTTACGAATCATCATTGCGGTTTCAGTTGTGTACAGCAACATTCTTCTGTGGAACACGACTATCTGAAAGACGGTTTTGTGGCGCATAGCCGCAGCGAGGAGTTGCCGAATCCGGAGCTTTACGTCCGTTTCCTGTTGCGGACGGAGGATGTTACAAAACGGGTGCTCGGCGCGGTGAAACCGGGGATGGCCGAAGCGGAACGCTCCGCTACGATCGACTCGGTGATGTTTGCCGTTAGTGAAGAAGTGGCTCATAAAGATTCGACTTTGGTAGGAATTGTAGATGCCTATTATGGCGGCAATGAGTTTTGGCTGTCCGTCTATCGCGATTATAACGATGTCCGGCTGGTGTTTGCGCCGCCCTCTTCGGTTGGAAAGTTTGGTTGGGATACGGATAATTGGGTGTGGCCGCGCCATACGGGCGATTTCTGCGTATTTCGTATCTATGCCGATAGGAACAACCGCCCGGCGGATTATTCGCCGGAAAACGTCCCTTATCATCCCGAATATGTGGCTCCGGTTTCGCTTGACGGATATAAAGAAGGTTCTTTCTGCATGACATTGGGGTATCCGGGCAGAACGGAACGCTATCTCTCTTCGTTTGGCATCGAAGAGATGATGAATAACGACAACCAGGCGCAAATAGATGTCCGGGGTATTAAGCAGGCTATCTGGAAGCGTGAAATGGACAGGCGGGACAGTATCCGCATAAAGTATGCCTCCAAATATGATGAAAGCTCCAATTACTGGAAAAACAGTATCGGAGTGAACAGGGCCATCCGGAAGTCGCATATTCTGGAGAAGAAGCGTGCGATGGAGCAGGAACTTCGCCGTTGGATACAACAGACGCCCGGAGAACGTGAGACGTTATTGCAGCTGTTTCCTGATTTGGAACTGGATTATAAAAATGTGCGTGAAGCCAATCATGCATTGGCCTATTTTGCCGAAGCATTTCTGAATGGGCCGGAGTTGGTGCAATTGGCTTTGTCCATTTTGAATTTCGATTTTGAGGGGGAACAGAAGGCTGTTGTGGCTAATCTGAAAGCGATTGTAGAGAAATACGCCAATTTGGATCTGGAGATTGACAAGGAGGTCTTTACAGCTATGCTGAAGGAGTATCGTTCCAAAGTGGATTCTACCTATCTACCGGAATTTTATGGTACGATTGCCACCCGGTATGGCGGCAATGACAAGGCTTATGTGGACAGCCTGTATGCAAGTTCGGAATTGACTACTCCACGCGGTTTGAAACGCTTTTTGGAGCAGGATACTACGTATCACATCTATGATGATCCTGCCATAAACCTGGGGATTGATCTGATTGGCAAGATGTTTGAAATCAATATGCAGACGAGGGAGCCTGCCATGAATATTGCCCGTAATGAGCGTTTGTTGAATGGTGCCGTACGCAGGATGTATTCGTCCCGTAATTTCTATCCCGACGCAAATTCTACCATGCGTTTGAGTTTTGGTACGGTATGCGGATATACTCCGTTTGACGGTGCTGAATACGATTATCATACAACGACTAAAGGCATCCTCGAAAAGGTGAAAGCCCACGCAGGTGATGTGGATTTTGAGGTGCAGCCGGAGATTCTTTCTTTGTTCTCCAATCGTGACTTTGGCAGGTATGCCGATGAAAAGGGGGAAATGAACGTTTGCTTTATCTCTAATAATGACATAACGGGCGGCAATTCGGGAAGCGCCATGTTTAATGCAAAAGGAGAACTTCTCGGATTGGCTTTTGACGGCAATTGGGAAGCGATGGGCAGTGACATCCTCTATGAACCGAAGATGCAGCGTTGCATCGGGGTGGATGTACGCTACATCTTGTTCATGATAGAAAGATATGGCAAGGCCGGAAACCTGATACGGGAACTGAAGATAGCTTCCGGCAGATAAACGGGTTATATTATTCCCCTGATACGGTCGTCAAAAGCGGACAACGCTGCCTTGGCGCCTTCTCCCATAGCTATGACAATCTGCTTGTAGGGCACGTTGGATACGTCTCCTGCCGCATATACTCCCGGAATCGTGGTACGGCAGAATGTGTCCGTCTTGATTTCACCGGACGTCGTTGTTTCCAGTACATCGCGGAAAAGCGCACTGTTGGCTGCCAGGCCTATTTGTACGAAGATGCCGTCCAATGGATAGTCACGCTCTTCATTGGTAATACGGTTCTTGATGCGGATACCGGTTACTTTTTCGCCGTTGCCTTCCACCCGGATGGTTTGTGAAGAGGTGAATATCTCCACGTTGGGAAGGCTTTGGGCTTTCTCCTGCAGGATACGGTCGGCTTTCAGTGTGTCGGCAAACTCAAAGACGGTTACTTCCTTGCAGATGCCTGCCAGATCAATGGCGGCTTCTATGCCGGAGTTCCCGCCGCCGATGACAGCCACATGCTTGCCTTGATAGAAAGGACCGTCGCAATGCGGGCAAAAGGCTACGCCGCGTCCGATATATTCGGTCTCTCCCTCTACATTCAGTTTGCGCCAGCTTGCACCTGTGGCAATGATTACGGCAGGAGCCGTAAACGTTTCTCCACCACCGGAAAAGACCTTTTTCTCTTTGCCTTGGAGCTCCGCTTTCTCTATTCTCCGGTTTTCAAAGACTTCAACGGGGTAATGTCCTATATGGTTCTTGAGTGCGTCGGCAAGTTGCGAGCCGGTTGTTTGAGGTATGGAAATCAGGTTTTCGATGCCTACGGTTTCTTTTACCTGTCCGCCTATTCTTTCGGCGATAATAGCGACGCGCAACCCTTTGCGGGCAGAATAAATGGCTGCTGAAGTTCCGGCAGGTCCTCCACCGAGGACAAGCAGATCGAATTTCCTTGGGACAGGCGCTGCATCTTCTTGTGGCAGGCTTCCGAAAGTGTCTTCCAACTTTTGAAGAAGTTCTCCTAAAGAGCCGCGTCCCACATGGAACTGCTTTCCATTGGCATAAACGGACGGTACGGCTTGTATTTTCAGTGCATCTGCTTCTTCCTGAAAGAGAGCCCCGTCTATCATCTCATGGGTGATGTGGGGATTCAGCAGCGCCATGATATTCAATGCTTGCACTATGTCAGGACAATTGGTGCAGGTCAGTGACACATAGGTTTGCAGGCGGATTGTTCCTTTCAGTGCTCTGATGCGGCGGCCGATACTTTCATCCGGCAGGTTTTTCCCCTTTCCATCGGCATTTAGTACAGCGAGAAGCAGGGAGCTGAATTCGTGTCCACCCGGGATTGCGCGAAATTTTATTCCGGTTTCCTGCTCCTCTTTCAGGAGGGTGAACTCCGGTCCGGACGTCTCGGTTTCGGTTAGCCGGCAGGAGAGTTTGTCGGAACAACTCGTTATTTCATTTAGAAAATCAATCAGCTCGCGAGCCTGTTCATGCTTCGGATTACAAGTGATGTGGAAAGTATAGCGGGCTTCCAATGGTTGGAATATGCTCCGCACTTGGTCTAATATATTTGTTTCTAACATGATGATGCGGGTCTTTAATGTTGAGGTATAAAAAGAGACTATCTCCTTTCTTTTGCTCTTGCAAGGAAGAGATAGGGATAGTCTCTACATAGTAACATTTACCGTATGGGGGTACGGCTAAATCTTACCGACTAGGTCGATACTCGGCTTCAAAGTGGCAGCACCCTTTTTCCATTTGGCGGGGCAAACCTCACCGTCATGGGTGGCTACGAATTGTGCAGCTTCTACCTTGCGGAGTAGTTCGTCTGCATTACGTCCGATGCTGTTGTCTTGTATTTCGGCAAGTTTGATTTTGCCTTCGGGGTTTACGAGGAATGTACCGCGGTAGGCCATGCCTTCTTCCTCAATCATTACACCAAATGAACGGCTCAATGCGCCTGTGGGGTCTGCCAACATCGGATATTTAATCTTGCGGATGCTTTCGGAAGCATCATGCCATGCCTTGTGTACGAAGTGGGAGTCTGTGCTTACGGAGTAAACCTCTACACCCATTGCCTGAAATTGGTCGTATTTTTCTGCAACATCAACCAATTCGGTAGGACATACAAACGTAAAGTCTGCCGGATAGAAGAAGAAAATAGCCCATTTGCCTTTTACGTCTTCGTTGGTTACTGTCTTGAAACTTCCGTTTTGGAAAGCCTGAACTTTGAATTCAGGGAGTTGAGAGTTGATAATCGGTTCCATAATTATACTTTTTAAAAGATTTGTTTTTTGTTTTACCGATGCAAAAATATAGCAATTTTTCCCGGTAGAACAAAAAAAACGATTGAAAAGTTTTATGGGCCGATAGACAGAATCTATACAAGAGCCTGGGTTGCTTTCAGGGAAAGCATTTCCTTAGGCACTGCGGCCGTAATTTCTTCGGTGATTGTTTTCAGGAGTGTATTACGGATAAAGCTCCGGTTGGTCAGCAGGATGATTTGTCGGGTAGGACAGGGAATGGCAAAGGGACGCACCAGTTCTTTCTGCCTATCATCCAGTTGCAACGTTGCCAACTCTGGAATGAAAGTGATTCCTTTACCGCCCTCCACCATGCGCATAAAGGTTTCCATGCTGCCCAAATGATAGGCCAACTGGCTGGCACGAGCTGCCTTTAGCTGGCAGAAGCGTTCCAACTGGTCGCGGAAACAATGGCCTTCATCCAGCATCCAAAGCTGTTCTCCTGTCAAATCGGCTGTGCGTATGATTTCATTGGCAAACAGCCTGTTTTCTCTTGCGATATATGTGTAGAACTGTTCATAGAATAAAGGTATCTGCCGGAACTCTTCCATACCTGCCAGGCTGGCTACGATTCCGGCGTCTATCTCTTCCGTTTGCAGGGCTTTTTTGATGTCATTTGTCTTCATTTCGACCACCCTGATATCGAGCTGGGGATATTTCTTCATTAATTGAGGAAAGAAACGGGGCAATAGGTAAGGGGCTATCGTGGGAAGGATGCCCAGCTTGAATACTCCGCAAAGGGAATGTTTTTCTTCTTCTATAATGTTTTTTATACGGTTTGCCTGAACTAACACATTTTGAGCTTGTTCTATGATGTGGATACCGATAGGAGTAGGGCATACGGGCTGTTGGCTGCGGTCGAAAATCTTGGTGTCCAGCTCTTCTTCCAATTTCTGAATCATGGCACTCAGGGTGGGTTGCGTGACATGGCAATATTCGGCGGCTTTGGCGAAATGGCGGAACTGATTGACGGCAAGTATGTATTCCAGTTGTTGCAGAGTCATAGTAAACAGGGTTTTTGAATGTTATATATAGAATCGTTCTATGCAAAGATAGAAATTATCTGTTTGACAAGCATTTATTTACCGGTTATCTTTGCAACAGAAACAAAGAAAAATAGTACAAACTTTTAAAATAGAAAGATTATGAAGACTTTAGATTATTTGCATTTGAATGAGAACAAAGTAAACAGCGTAGTATCTGCCTTGCACCAATTGTTGGCAGACTTCCAAGTACACTATACCAATCTCCGCGGCTTCCACTGGGATATCAAAGGATATGGATTCTTCGTTTTGCATAGCAAATTCGAAGATATGTACAACGATGCTGCGGAGAAAGTGGATGAAATCGCAGAACGTATCCTGATGTTAGGCGGTTCGCCCGAAAATAAATTCAGCAGCTACCTCAAGGTTGCGAAAGTGAAAGAAATCTCCGGTATCACTTGCGGGGGCGAGGCTGTTGACCATATCCTCGAAACCTACAGTTACCTCATCGGTGAGGAAAGAAAGGTGATTGAGCTGGCTAATGAAGCCGGTGATGATGCAACCGCCGATTTGATGACCGGCTATCTGAAAGAACAGGAAAAAATGGTGTGGATGCTCGTGGCTTTCAGCACTAGGAGTTGTGAGAAGAAGTAAAAGACACTCATAGCTATGGCAGAAAGGTTTGTCGGGAGATCATGTTATCGTCTGACAGTCCGGTAAAACAATTAGGGTGATAAAATGGAGTTTTCTCCACTTTATCACCCTAATTGTTTGTAAGTATTCAGCCCTCTTTTCGATTTGCAAAAATGAAAAGAGGAATAGCAATGAATCTGTCATAGAGATACTCCAAGCGATCCCTTAGGCTATAAGAAGGTACTCGCTAAATCTCCGATAAAAAAACTTTCAGCAGATAGCTCTTGCAAGTGAAACTTGTTTTTATAACTTTGCAATGATTTCAGACGCTTAATGAGTTAAGGTCTTGAAAGGTGTTTTTATTAGTAAAGAAAGAGCGTTAAGGATATTATCTTGTATTGAAACCTGAACAATTTCACTCATCGAAGATAGTAGACAAAAATGCTCATGTCAGAGTTATATAATTACCTCATTTTATGAGGTGATTTATATATCGTTTGGCGTGGGTTATTGTTTATTATTCGATGAAGGCAGTTCAGGGCCCCAATACAGTAATATTCAATAGTTCCCACGCTACTTGTTTATAATCGCATCAGTAGGGGACGGGGTGCATTAACAATTTAATAGTATGAAAAAGCAGGTGTTGTTAATGATTGTGATGCTTATGTCCTTGAATGTGGGGGCACAGGAAATGGAGGACTTTGAAAGAAGTTATGGCTATATGGTCACTAATGTTGTGAATGGGGAGAAAGAAAGGTGTTGGTATACTACAAAAGTAGAACCTTACTCTCAGATTGATTTGGCAGGGATTAGCGTCGGAACATTGGTAGTTCCTTCAGATACGGTTAATAATCTATATTACGTCGGGGGTAATAAAAAACATGTGGCAATAGGTGATTTTATCAAACTTGAAAAGGGAAGATACCTAACGGAGTTAGAAACAATGGATTTAGGAAAATATGGAAGCATTTCCACATTAGAGTGGCCTCTTTCTTTTCACAATAATACACAGATTTATTCGGATCCTGATGTTTCGTTATATGATTATTCCACTTTTGATTTTGAATTTACAGAGAATAATGTGATTCAGCAGAAAGAGATTTCGGGAATTATAGAAAAGGAACTGAATAAGAAAAATCTAAAGCGGGATAGAGAAACCCCCGATATCCTTATTTATATTAATTATTATTCGGATAAACGAGAAAACTATACTCCACCCACGCAAGAGATTGTAACTCGTTATAAGTATGGTTATGAAATAGGTTCCGGATGGGGAACTCGTCAATATGTAGAATCACAAACAAAAAGTGGCTATACTCAAGCCCAGTATTTATTGAAGTTTACCATAACAATGCTTGACGCGGATAAGGTGAGGAACGGTAGTAAAGTTACTCCTATTATCTGGAATGCTGACTTTGAAGCTTCCGGCTTGTCATCTGTACCGGCACTTAAGCCATTTTGTGATGATGCAGTTAATTTTATGTTTTGCCAATTTCCAATTGTCCATTATACTGGTGATAAGCTTATATTTAAGAAAACATATTTATGCCCGATAGGTCTTCTTTTTGAGAAGAAGAAAACTAAGAGGATTTATCATGTTCTGAAAGACTCACCTGCAGAAAAGGTTGGAATAGGGATAGGAGATGAGTTTGTAAAGTATGTGGGAGATATAGTTTGGAATAGCGATACTGGTAATACCACTTTTGATATGCTAATAAAACGTAAGAACGGAAAAAAAGAAATTATTCATTTTGAAGAGATCAAGTCTTATGAAGTTGTAGATTCTCAATAAAGTACCAAGAAGAAGTAAAAGTTGTGTTAAAAATGGCACTCTCCATTCAATTTACACAATTGAATGGAGAGTACCACAAAAATGGGATAGGCAAATTGTCGTGTCCCTTTATTTATTTCTTTTTAGGTGTCCGTCTTGCCCAGCCTTCTTCGCTGAAGTCGGGTTCTGAATCCTTAAACTCGTTGTTCCCCTGGAAGAATTGTTTCCAGTCGTCTTTTTTACCACGTGCTTTGGTGTAACCGCGCTCTTCACGACTGGGCTTGCTCTTTTTCTTGTCGGTGGCAGGGTATTCGGATTTATTGTTACGCTTGCCGGTGGATTCGCTGCGGCGATCGTCCTTGTTACTGCGCTTTTTGCCGTCAAATTCCTTTTTGCCATAGCTGCCGCCTTCACTTCTGCGTTTTCCTTTGGGCGTATCTTTTCCTTCTTCTCCTGCGATTTCTACGGAGACCTTACGGCCATTCCAATTGGCGCGGTTCAGGGCTTTTACGACGTTACCGACTTCCTTTTCCTCCACTTCAAAGAAAGAGAATTTCTGCATTAGGTCGATGCGTCCTAACTCAATGCGTCCGCGGGTATTGCTGTTCAGGAGGCTGATCAACTCATTGGGGAAGAAATTGTCCATTTTACCGAGATTGATGAACAGACGCTTGAAGCCCGGAGCTGCCTGACGGGTGCTTCCACCCCGTTCACTGCCTTTGGTGTTGCGTTCGCTGCCGGTAGCTATCTCTATTTCTTCACGATTGCGGTAGTAATCCAAGAATCGATTGAATTCATGGGAAACCATACGTTTAATCAGATCCTCTTTGCTCAACCAGTCCAGTTTACGGTAAATGTCAGGCATGAAGTCACAGATTTCATCTTCATTTACTTTTACTTTCTCAAGCTCGTCAATTACTTTCAGCAGCTGTTTCTCACAAATTTGCTTCCCGGTGGGCATTTCTCCCTGAATGAATTTCTTGCCGATAATACGTTCAATTTCACGCATTTTTCCTTTTTCTCTCAGGTTGATGATGGCAATGGATGTACCTGTTTTTCCGGCACGTCCCGTACGTCCGCTGCGATGGGTATAGCTTTCCGTATCATCGGGCAAACCATAGTTGATGACATGGGTGAGGTCGTCGACGTCCAGTCCACGTGCGGCAACGTCAGTGGCTACCAGTAGTTGCAAGTTGCGGATACGGAATTTCTGCATGACGGTGTCGCGTTGCGCCTGGCTCAGTTCGCCATGCAAAGAGTCGGCATTATATCCTTCCTGCATCAACTTGTCGGCAATTTCCTGTGTTTCCTTGCGGGTGCGGCAGAAAATGATGCCGTATATCTGCGGATAATAGTCAACAATGCGTTTCAGGGCAGCGTATTTGTCTTTGGCATGAACGGTGAAAACCACATGCTTCACGTTGCTTGTGCTTTCATTCTTACGCCCGATAGTGATTTCCTTTGCGTTGTGCAGGTATTTTTTGGAGATGCGCGCTATTTCGGGGCTCATGGTAGCGGAGAACAAAAGCGTGTTACGTTCTTGAGGAACGTCTGCAAGAATAGCGTTGATGCTGTCCGTAAATCCCATGTTCAGCATTTCATCCGCCTCGTCCATCACTACATTCTGGATGGTGGAGAGGGAAACGGTTTTGCGCTCCATGAGGTCGAGTAGGCGTCCTGGAGTGGCCACTATGATATGCACACCGCGTTTCAGGGCACGTATTTGGCTTTCAATGGACGAACCGCCATATACGGGCAATACCCGCAGGCCGTCAATGTATTTGGAATAGTCATTCAAGTCACCTGCAATCTGCAAGCAGAGTTCGCGGGTAGGACAAAGAATAAGTGATTGGGGAATTCTGTTGTTAACGTTAATTTGCTGTATAAGCGGCAGACCAAACGCTGCGGTCTTTCCTGTTCCTGTTTGTGCCAGTGCTACTACATCATTATTTTCTCCCAAAAGGTAAGGGATTACTTCTTCTTGTACCGGCATGGGACACGCATATCCCATTTCTTCAATGGCGCGGCGTATCTCCGGCGACACACCGAGCTCTTCAAATGTCTTCATTAAATCTTTGTATATCTTTATATTTCGGCCGCAAAGATAAGAGTTTTTTGGTGATTAGTGATTAGAAATTAGTGATTTGTTGACGTTTACATGTTATATTTCTGATAAATAACTTATTAATCACTGAGCAAGATACTCCGCAACCTTTTTATTTCGTCTTTGTTCAGCCCGATACCTTTCTGCAAATAAGAGTCAATGTCGCCGTATCTGCGTTCCGCTTCCTCTTTGGCGGCGTTTAGGAAATCCTCGCGTGCCGAGAATAGGGTGGTAATAGCTTCTTGTGAACGGGCAGGCAACTGATAGGCGTCTTTAGAGGCGCTTGGGATGTTGAAGTAATCATTGCTCAGCCGGTAATCTTCCATGATTATGTCTTCATTTATGCCCAATGCGGCGAGCACCAAAGCAGAAACGATGCCTGTACGCCCTTTGCCGGAAGAGCAGTGGATCACTACCGGATAGCTGTTCTTATCCAACAGAATATCGAAGATCTGCCGGTATTCCGTTGTATATTTGTCTATTAAATCGCGGTTCATCTGCTCTACCATGCGATAGACGGTATCACTTTTTATTTTTTCTTCCCGTATGCCTTTCAGTATATTTTCCATATCTCCGGTGGCAAGGGGAATATGTACAACGTTGAATTCTTTTTGCAGCGGAGATTGCCTGCCTGTCTCCGAAGAAGCCCGCAGGTCGATGAGTGTCTTGATGCCGAGGTTTCTAAGTTCCCTGCGTGAGTAACATTCAAGGCTGTCTATTTCCGCCGAGCGGTAAATCATTCCCCAACGTACCTGTTTTTTAGTAGAGTAAGAGGGGTAGCCGCCCAAATCGCGGAAGTTTTGTATGCCGGGGATATTGACATTGCGCGTAGCGATTTTCACGCGATATTTGTCTCCGAATAGCAGGGTGTAATAATAACGCTTGGCGGGATCGTTTGTGATGATAGTCATTTTCAGATCCGAGATATCGGCCATAGCAACGGGAACATCCTCCGGAATGGCATCAGGATCGGTTGAAGCATATACTTTTACGTTTCCCTTGATGAGGGGAGCCATTTCCCATTTGACGATACAGTTCCCTACGTTGTTTTCTTCGCATACAACAGATATGTGTGGAGCTGTGCCGCTACAGGAAGGAAATAGCACTACCAAAGCAAGCAGGTTCAACAGATTCTTATACATCATGGTTCGTAAACTCTCTAAATGTCGTTTACAGCAAATATATAGTTTTTCGTTTCAGATTATGCAGCAGATATGAAGGTTTTATAATTTTTAAATGATAATTTATTTTTAGGTGCGGATTGGAGAGGCGCATTAATACCTGTATCTCTCTGCAAACTCATTTGATACCGAATTGCTGTAACTTTTGCAGACCTCTGCGGCAAATTCCATGCCGTAGCGTATAATCTCGTCCCACTTGGCTTCACTGATTCCATTCAGGTCGTCATAACGAATGTCATGTTTCAGTAAACCGTAGATAATGCCTGCATTGAAGTTATCACCGGCTCCAATGGTGCTGACTGCCTCTAACGGCGGTATGTCATATTCTTTGGAGACGGAACCTGTGCGGAGTGTAATCTTTTCCGCCCCTGCCGTACACAAGAAGTTAGGACAATAGAATTTTATCTTATCCCTGTATATTTTATCTGCGTCACGCAGGTTATACATGTGGAAGAAGTCTTCCTGCGAGCCGCGTACGATATCGGCATATTCCAGGTTCTCAATGATGGTTGGCGCCAGTTTTATGGCTTCTTCCTTGTGGGAAGAACGGAAATTGGGGTCGTAATAGATGATGGCTTTCTTTTCACGCGCCCGGTCAAGTAGTTCCAGCACTTTCTCGCGCAACACCGGATTTAATGCATAATAAGAACCGATGACGACTATGTCGTCTTCTTTCAGTTCGGGATAGATAATATCCAAGCGTTGTTTGGGGTAGTCTTTGTAGAATATATATTCGGCATCGCTGTTATCATTCAGGAAAGCGAGTGATACAGGAGATTTCCCGTCGGGAAACACGTTGACGTGTTCTGTCGAAATATGGTTGTCACGCATGAACCGTAGGATGGTGTCGCCTACATGGTCGTTGCCTGTTTCACTGATGAAACAGACAGGAACGCCTGTACGGCTTAATGAGACGATTCCGTTGAATACAGAACCGCCCGGTACAGCGGCAGAAGGCTGTTCATTACGAAAGATGATATCCAATATCGTCTCTCCAATACCGATTACTTTACGCATAATGATCTTGATTTTTCTCCCAGATAGCCGCCATGATGACGTTTGGAGTAGTCTTCAATCGTGAACCCGGTTCTCTGCATGGTCTGTACAACCAGAATATCACCGATTACGGTCATGACCGTTGTGGAGGTGGTGGGCGTCATGCCTAATATGCAGACCTCTTTGGGACTTCCTGTGCTGAGGCATACATCGGATTCCTGTGCCAGCGGACTGTCCGGATTGCCTGTGATGACGATGAATTTCAGATTGGGATTCAGGTTGTGTGCTAATTGGGTCAACTCGACAATTTCACGCGTTTTGCCAGAATTGGAAATGAGCAGCAGCAGGTCGTTTTCCTGCAGGATGCCTAAATCCCCATGTTGTGCTTCACTGGGGTGAAGAAATACCGACGGAATCCCCGTTGAGCAAAAAGTGGTAGCAATATTCATAGCTATTTGCCCTGCTTTACCCATACCGGAAGTTACCAGTTTCCCTTTTTTGTGGTGCACCTGTTCTACGATAAGCTCTACCGCTTTTTCGTATGCGTCTGTTACGGGAATATTCAATACGGCTTGCGCCTCTTTCTGCAAAAGCTCTTGAATGGATGCTGTCATTGTCTGATGCGATTAGATTAATATGATTATATGTGCAAATATCCGCAATTTTCCATAAACGGCAATAAGTTTTATTGTATTTTTGTGCCCACAAATCGTTTGGAACGTAAGAATGAAGAATTTAACAGAAGAAATATCTCCTCGCTACCGTCTGCACACATTGTCGAACGGCTTGCGCATCATCCATGAGCCCTCCCTGTCGAAGGTGGCTTATTGTGGTTTTGCAGTAGATGCCGGAACGCGCGATGAACTTGAAAATGAACAGGGTATGGCGCATTTTGTGGAACATCTTATTTTTAAGGGTACCAAGAAACGCAAGGCGTGGCATATTCTGAACCGCATGGAGAATGTAGGTGGCGATTTGAACGCTTACACCAATAAGGAAGAGACGGTGATTTATTCTGCATTCCTTACTGAGCACTTCGGGCGTGCTTTCGAATTGCTGACGGATATTGTATTCCATTCTACTTTTCCGCAGCGGGAGATCGAGAAGGAGACAGAGGTTATTATAGACGAGATACAGTCTTATGAAGACAACCCTTCTGAGCTGATTTTCGATGATTTTGAAGACTTGATCTTTCGGGAGCACCCTTTAGGACGTAATATTCTCGGTAATCCGGAACAATTGAAAAAGTTCCGCAGTGAGGATGCCGCCGCTTTTACTTCCCGTTTTTATCATCCCGGCAATATGGTATTCTTTGTTTTAGGCAACATGGATTTCAGGCAAGTGGTGCGTTGGGCGGAGAAGCTGCTGGCCGGTATCCCGGCTGTGGCTGTCGATAACCGTCGCACGCCGCCGCTTTTGTATGTTCCGAAAACCCAGATTTTGCATAAAGACACCCATCAGGCGCACGTCATGATCGGCAGTCGGGGATACAATGCTTATGAGGACAAACGTACGGCACTCTATCTGTTGAACAACATCCTCGGCGGTCCGGGCATGAACAGCCGGTTGAACGTGGCTTTGCGCGAACGCCGCGGTTTGGTCTATAATGTGGAGTCTAACTTGACTTCTTATACCGATACCGGAACTTTCTGCATTTATTTCGGTTGCGATCCTAAGGATGCTGACCTGTGCACCCGCCTTGTGTATAAAGAACTGAAACGCCTGCGTGATGCAAAAATGACTTCATCTCAGCTTGCCGCGGCCAAAAAACAGCTTATCGGGCAGATAGGTGTGGCTTCGGACAACAACGAGAACAATGCCCTCGGCATGGCGAAGACTTTCCTGCACTACAATAAATATGAAGCGTCCGAGGCTGTATTCCGGCGTATTGAGCAACTTACCCCTGAAATTTTATTGGAAGTGGCAAACGAGATGTTTGCTGAGGACTACCTATCAACGCTTATTTACGATTGACAGCTTTTCCTGCTGCTGGAACTGAGTGCTGGAATAAGGAACATTGTGCCGGTTCTCATTGAGTTTAATTCGTCAGACAGATGTTTCCCTTGCTGCTTGTCTTTGGAAGGTTCCTTTGAATGCCTTATTCAGCCTTATTTTCTTTTTGTTGTTCCAGTCGTTTCATACTGAATTCGCAACCGCAGTATAGCTGGTTATAGAAATCATATTCTTTAAGAAGCTGGTTGCGGCGGTCTTGCAGCCCGCCTTTCCGCCAGTTTTGTTCCCAAAAGATTGTACCGGGATAAAAGGAAGCTGCCCTCCGGCCTGCTTCGTTTATCTGCTCAAGGTTTTTCCAGCGCGAAGACGCAAGGGTGGTGGTAAAGACCTGGAAGTCGTGTTCGGAAGCATAGCGTGCTGTTTCCGTCAGCCGTAAGGTGAAGCATTTCAGGCAGCGGCTGCCTCGTTCCGGTTCGTTTTCCAGTCCCGACATGGCATTTCGCCAATGGTCATAATCATAATCAGCATCGATGAAATCGAGGTTTTGAGACGTTACAAAGCGAATGGCTTCCTGCTTTCTTATTTCATATTCTTCTTGCGGATAGATGTTGGGATTACAGTAAAACACAGTAGGGCGGATGCCGTTTGCCAGCATACATTCGATGATGGCAGAGGAACAGGGAGCGCAGCAGGAATGTAGTAGAACCCTGTTCTCACCGTTGGGAGTTTGAATTTTCAGCATATCGATTGGGGTATTCAAAGAAAGCCACTCGCCTGCAATATGATTGCAATTGAATGGCTTCTTTTCAGTATGTATTTCTAAAGGATCTTTCTTACTCGAACAATGACTTGGCGATTCCCATTTCCAGGCCTCTCAGTTCTGCCAGTCCTCTCAAACGGCCGATGCAGGAGTATCCCGGATTGGTTTTCTTCTTCAAATCATCCACCATCTGATGTCCATGGTCGGGGCGCATCGGAATGGAGACTTTGCGGCGTTGTTGCAATTCGAGGAAGGCTTTCATTACGTGATACATGTCGACGTTGCCTTCCAGGTGGTTGGCTTCGTAGAAGTTGCCTTCCGCATCGCGTTGTGTGCTGCGGAGGTGAACGAAGTTGATACGGTCGCCGAATTGTTCCATCAAGGCGGCGCAGTCGTTTGCGCTGCTTACACCCAGGGAACCGGTGCACAGACACAGGCCGTTGCTCTTGTTGGGAACAGCATTGATCAGAGTCTGGAAGTCGGCTCCACAACTCATGATACGCGGCAGGCCAAGGATTGAGCAAGGAGGATCGTCCGGGTGGATAACCAGCTCTACGCCGGCTTCATCGGCAACAGGACAGATTTCACTGAGGAAATAAATCAGGTTGGAGCGTAGTTTCTCAGGAGTGATGTCCTTGTAGCGGTCAAGCTCTTTTTGGAATTGTTCCAGTGTGAAGCTCTCCTCCGAACCGGGCAGACCGGCAATCATGTTGCGTACGAGTAGTTGTTTGTCATCTTCCGTCATTTGCTCGAAACGCGCTTTGGCTTTCGCCTTTTCTTCGTCGGTGTAATCGGCTTCCGCACCGGGGCGTTTCAGCAGGAAGAGGTCGAAAGCGATGAAAGCTGCACGTTCAAAGCGCAGGGCGCGGCTGCCGTCGGGAAGTTCGTAGGCAAGGTCGGTACGGGTCCAGTCCAATACGGGCATGAAGTTGTACGTAACGATGTTCACGCCGCATTTGCCGAGGTTGCGCAGGCTTTCTTTGTAGTTGTCTATATATCGCTGGAAATCTCCGGTCTGGGTCTTGATATGCTCGTGTACGGGCACGCTTTCTACGACGGACCAACGTAGGCCGACGGCTTCAATCATTTCCTTGCGTTTCATGATTTCCTCCACTGTCCATACTTCACCGTTGGGAATGTGGTGCAGAGCGTTTACGATGCCGGTGGCTCCGGCTTGTTTGATGTCCCACAGGCTGACCGGATCGTTAGGACCGTACCAGCGCCAGGTTTGTTCACAAAGTATCATGGCATTTATTATTTTACGATTTACAATTTATTTTTTTATGGTTTAAATGGAGAATGCATCGAAACCGCCGTCCACTACCGAAAGGGCTCCGGTAACGAAGCTGGAAGCGTCACTGATGAGGTAGTGAATGGTTCCGAACAGTTCTTCCGGCTCGGCAAAGCGTCCGCAGGGAGTATGGGCTATGATGGTTTTGGCGCGGTCTGTATAGGAGCCATCGGGATTAGTCAGCAACGCACGATTCTGGTTGGTCAGCAGGAAACCGGGAACGATAGCGTTTACGCGGAGCTCGGGGCTGAACTTGGTAGCCAGTTCGGTTGCCATATAGCGGGTATAATTGCCGATAGCGGCTTTGGCTGAACCATAACCTACCACGCGTGTCAACGGACGGAGGGCAGACTCGGAACAGAAGTTGACGATAGCACCTTTCTTGTTCTTTGCCATGACATCCACGAAGACCATAGTGGGAAGTACTGTACCGAAAAGGTTCAGGTCTACCACTTTGCGGAATGCCTCTACATCCAAGTCGAGTACAGTCTTGTCCGGAGCAATGGTGGCGCCCGGCATATTGCCACCTGCAGCATTCAGCAACACGTCGATAGTGCCGAAGCGTTCGAGGATAGCTTTCTTATTTTCTTCCAGTACTTCCTTGTTCAGTACGTCGGTTACAAGGAACAGGGCTTCAGACTTCTGGTTGAGTTCGGCTTCCAGTTCTTTACCTATTTCTGCTGCACGATCCAAAACCACAATTTTAGCGCCTTGTTCTGCAAGGTAGTTAGCGATGTTTTTTCCGAGAATGCCGCAACCGCCTGTGATGACGATTACTTTGCCTTTAATGTCAAATAAGTTCTTCATGATTTTTTTATTTAGTGATATGAATATATATTTCTTCGGGTTCGCATTGCAAAAATAGGAATAAATGTCTTCTTTACCTTGCGATATGTCTAAAATTATATAATTTATGCCAAGTTACCGATGTTC
Source organism: Bacteroides eggerthii (assembly GCF_025146565.1). Lineage (NCBI taxonomy): Bacteria > Pseudomonadati > Bacteroidota > Bacteroidia > Bacteroidales > Bacteroidaceae > Bacteroides > Bacteroides eggerthii. Next base: position 766,440 of record NZ_CP102258.1, read on the forward strand.
CGGCTTATTGCTTTGTTGCAATACCAGCAGGCTTTCCGGTCCCATGTTGAATAATAAGTCGATAATGCTGAGGTTGGGTAGGAAGCCGAGCCTCTCTTGGAAAACCTGGTAGTAAGGTTGCGGAGAGAAATCGGGATCTTCCAGGGAGAAATCTTTCTTGGGATGAATACGCTCCCGAAAATCCGCCTCGCCGGGGGCGAATCCGGTTTTATATTCCGAGGTGCGTTCCATAACAGGCTGTATATCTATCAGGGAACAAACCAAGTGGCAAAGTTCTTCGTTGAAATCGGCTAAAAACTCATATTTCTTTTCATAGAAAGGGCGGAAGTCATCCTTGTAATATTCAAAGAAAGGAGTGTGGTTGTATGCGGACTCAATGGCATTCCAGTGCAAATGCCGCCAGTTGCCATGATCGGAGATGCGGATGTCGCACATCGGACATTTTAAGGAGGCGGGTTTGACTGTCGGAATGGAAAGGGCAAGCTCTCCGTCAGGTGCGGCAATGGTGCAGCGATTGCGGTAGGTTTGTTTGATATAATGGTCGTGCTGTTCGATACATACCCGGTCGTATGCCAATAGTTTGGTGTAATATTCAACCGGGGCCAAGTAAGCAGAAGAAAGATAGACGGTCATTCTAAATTATAAATTATGGGTTATAAAATCATAAACTTGAGGAGACGGCATTATTTGACCTCTTTCCACATCCTGTTCCAGCGGTAGCCGCCGAAAAGCCCTGTCCCTTGCTCCTTGGAAAACCAGATTACGGTTGCTTTTCCAATGACGTGGTCTTTGGGTACAAGGCCGAACAAGCGTGAGTCCGACAGGTTAATGGGGTTGTTGGCTCCCACCCAGTAGTAGTCTTTTGTGAAATAGCAGTGCTGTGCGGGCTTCCCTTCTATGTACAACGTATCGTTTTTGATTTCAGCCCGTTTTTTTTCGTGCAATACCAATGTGTTGCGCAGCAACGTCATGTTCCAGGGATACACGCGTACCGCTTTCCCCTTACCGGGGATGATGAGCGGTTTCAGCACTTCTACGGAGTCTTCCTTGTCGATTGGCTTTATCCAGTTGTTGTTACCTAAAGCCTGTTCTAATAAATAATATTCATACCTGCTGAAACTGCGTACGTTATTCACCGTATCTTGTCCTAACAATGCGTTGGGACGGATGGAAAGAATAGTAAGCAACGAATCCAACTGTTTTTCTTTTTTTTGAGGGTAGGTATAAAGGAACTTTTGGTCGGGGGCATTTTTCTCCGAGGGGATTACGGAGAAAAGGGAATCGACTAACAGCGTGTCTCCCGGTACTCCTAAACAACGGCTGATAAATACTTCCTTCCTGTCGATTGTAGCTTGGAGAAGATTGGCAGGGTTGTTGAATACAAGAATATCTTCCTTGTGTACGGGCCTTTCCGCCCAGCGGTGATATCCCCATAAGCCCATGAAAGGAAGCCGCAACCCATAGCTCCATTTATTTACCAGAATACGCTCGCCGCGGTACAAGGAGTTTTCCATGCCTGAGGAAGGGATGGAATAGGAAGTCGCAACACAACCCCGAAGTAATACTACCGCGAGTATCACTCCTGTCATAGTGGCTGCAATCTTCCGGTTCCTTCTCTGCATAGTGTGTATCGAACATCAATAGCCAACTGCTGCTTAATGTACCCATTTGAATATCCGGTTCCAACGGATTTTTCCGTCAAACCAGCTGCGGTCTTTATCCAGTGATAACCAGACAACGATGGGCTTACCTACTACATGGTCCTCGGGAACGAAGCCCCAATAGCGGGAATCGAGAGAGTTGTGACGGTTGTCACCCATCATCCAGTAGTAGTCCAGATTGAAGGTGTAAGTGTCTGTCTTTTGCCCGTTGATGTAGATGCCGTCCGGTTTTTGTTCCAATGTGTTGCCTTCATAAGCTACGATGCAACGTTCGTAGATAGGTAGGTTGTCTTTGGTCAAAGTAATGGTGGCACCTTTTTCCGGTATCCAGATAGGGCCGTAGTTATCCCGCGTCCATTTGGTGTAGAGGTTTTGCGGGTACATTTGTCCTGAAAGGTCCTCCGGTTCCATGACGATGCGACTGATTAATTTCTTATTGCCGGTAAGCGTATCGTACATTTTCTTGGTGAGGGGCAGATGATAGACAGGAGTCAGCCTGCCTTGGGCATCACGACGGTCCAAACCCATTTGGATAAGTCCCTCCTCATAGTTGAAGTCGTCTGTCATCAGTATCTGGTCGTCATTGCTGATGCCGAGCTCGCGGAACATATTTTCAGGGATGTACGGTCCGGTGGTCTGTACGAAATAGTTGAGTTGCATGTCTTCCGGATTCTCAATGGCTTTCCCGTCGATATAGACTTGTGTGTCTTTGATTTCCAGCGTATCTCCCGGTAGACCGACACAGCGTTTTACATAATTCTCGCGACGGTCCACAGGACGTACCACAATATCGCCATACATTTGCGGGTTGGTACGGATTAGGTTGCGTCCGGCATTGTAGTAGAGGTCATAAACAGTGCGTTGTTGGTCGTGTGTCAGACTGTCCATATTGATTTTATTGGGATATATACGTTGTCCTTCCCTATAAGCCAGACTGTAAAAGTCCTCCTGCTGCCTGTTGAGCGCCACTGTATCCCCTGCAGGGAAGTTGAACACGACAATATCATTCAGTTTCACTTTTCCGAAACCCGGTACGCGTTTGTATTTCCACTGCGGCCATTCAATGTATGATTTAGTGTTGAATACCGGCAAGGTGTGTTGTGCCAACGGCATGGAAAGCGGTGTATTCGGAACACGCGGGCCGTAGCTCATTTTACTGACGTAGAGGAAATCGCCCACCAGCAATGATTTCTCCAGCGAAGACGAAGGTATCTGATAGTTTTGGAATATGTAGATATTCACAAAATAAACGGCTACCAGAGCAAATACAATGGCATCCACCCAACTCATGATGCTGCGTACTGCCGGATTTTTGGAGTTTTTCCAAAAACTCCAGGGTATCTTCTTACTGATATAGATGTCGAATATGAAAGGAACGACAATCAGCCCCAGCCAGCTTCTTACCCAAACAAGGAAAATGAGGTAGAGCAGGGTAATTATACCGAACTTAATCCATTGGGCGCGTGTTGCTTTTCTCATAATGTTTTAGTCTTTTAAAAATGGAAATAAATCGCTCATGCCTAAGAATCCTTGTTTGCCGGCGGTGTACTCTGCGGCCAATACGGCTCCCAAGGCAAACCCGCGGCGGTTTTTGGCGTCGTGGGTGATGGTGATGCTGTCTGCTTCGGAGTCGTAGCGGATGCTGTGGATACCCGGTACTTCTCCTTCGCGGATGGAGCTGACAGGCAGTTCGTTGGTGGCACAGTCGGTAGAACCCGATATTGTTCCGTCCGGTGCTTGCAGCGTACCTTTTACCCAACGCTCTTTTCGGTCGAGGTTGTCCAGAATACCTTCGGCAAGGGTGATGGCAGTGCCGCTTGGAGCGTCCAGCTTATGTATATGGTGCGTTTCGCTCATCGTTACGTCGTAAGCGGGGAAGCGGTTCATAATCTTTGCCAGGTATTTGTTGACGGCGGAGAATATGGCTACTCCCAGACTGAAGTTGGAAGACCAGAATAATGTTTTGCCACCTTCAGTACAGAGCCTCTTGACCTCTTCACCATGTTCTTCCAGCCAGCCTGTACTGCCTGAAACCAATTTCACGCCGGCTTTGAAAGCTTTCATATAATTGTTGTAGGCTACCATTGGGTTCGTAAACTCTATGGCGACGTCGGCGCTTTTGAATGCATCCGATTCAAAATCCTCCTGATTATTAATGTCGATGATGCTGACAATCTCGTGTCCGCGGTTCAAGGCAATCTTCTCAATTTCCTTGCCCATTTTTCCGTAACCGATTAATGCTATTTTCATTGTTTCTTTAGTTTTTATTCAGTTTATCAACCAACTATATGTCGCAAAGGTAATCTTTTTCTTACATTTGCGCACAACATTAACGATAAGTTAACAATGGAACAATTGCTGCATTACGTCTGGAAGCATAAGATATTCCCTCTGATGCCTCTCCGGACGACTTCCGGACAGCCGGTTGAAGTGATAGATCCCGGTTTGCCGAATCCCAATGCAGGCCCCGACTTCTTTAACGCAAAACTGAAAATAGATAATATGCTTTGGGTGGGTAACGTGGAGTTGCATGCACAGGCTTCAGACTGGTTTCGTCATGGACACGACCGGAATACGGCCTATGATAATGTAATCCTGCATGTTGTGGGTGTTTCCGACTGTGAGGTGCATCGTACCAACGGTGATGTAATCGCTCAGTTGCAACTGTGTTGTCCGGAAAGCGTCCGCTGCCGTTATGCCGAATTACGGCAGGCGGAAGCGTATCCTCCTTGTCATTCCATCCTTAGTTCCTTACCGAAGCTGACCGTCCATTCCTGGTTGTCGGCCTTGCAGGTGGAGCGTTTTGAACGAAAGGCTCAGGATATCGCCGTACGTCTGGAACGATGCAATAACCATTGGGAAGACGTGTTCTTTATCACCCTTGCCCGTAATTTCGGTTTCGGACTGAACGGCGACGCTTTTGAAGCATGGGCCGTTCATCTGCCTTTGCGTGCAGTAGATAAGCATCGGGACAGCTTGTTTCAGGTGGAAGCATTCTTTTTTGGACAGGCAGGATTGCTGGAGGAAGATTCCATCCAAGACAGCTACTATCAAAAGCTCCGGAAGGAATTTTATTATTTGCAGCATAAGTTCGACCTTCCTGCGCCTATGGCTGCCGGACAGTGGCGTTTTCTTCGTCTGCGTCCCGATAACTTCCCTCATGTGCGGCTGGCACAGCTTGCCGATCTGTATCATAAGGAGCAGCTACTATTTTCCCGCATTATGGCGGTGGAAACACCGGAAGACGTGAAGCAAATATTGACTGTGCAACTCTCCCCCTATTGGGAAGAGCATTTTTCTTTTGCAAAGACTTCGCCACGCCGGAAAAAGCGTATGGGCGAGAATACCTTGAACTTGCTTCTCATCAATACCGTCATTCCTTTTCTTTATGCTTATGGAATACACAAGGCGGATGAACGACTTTGCGACCGCGCCACATGTTTTCTCGAAGCATTGAAGGCGGAGGACAATCATATCATCCGTATGTGGAGTGGGGCAGGGCTGCCTGTTTCTACGGCGGCGGACTCGCAAGCGTTGCTCCAGCTCCAAAAGGAATATTGTGACCGGAAGGACTGTTTGCGCTGCCGGTTCGGATATGAATATCTGAAAAGAAAATGAACGGGTGAAATTAAAAAAACAGGACATTAGCTGTTAGGTGAAGAAGAATAGAGGCAGCATACTGTAAATTCTCGCTTTTTTTTATTGCAAATTACTGGCTTGTTGTATCTTTGTGGTCTGAATCGAAATAACTCGCATCTATTATGAAGGCAATTCACTTTGTTTTTTGTCTGTGTACGGCTGTCGTGCTCTCCACCTTCAGTAGTCTGGCTGCCGAAGAGGATTTCAAGATATTTCTCCAGAAATTCACATCCAGCGCTTCATTTCAGTATTCACGCATCAAGTTCCCTTTGAAGTCTCCCATTATCTTGCTGAAAGATGACGGAGAGACGGAGCAGACGTTCCCTTTTACCCGCGATAAATGGGCGTTGCTGGATAGTGAGACGTTGCGGGAAGGACGTATTACGGAGGAGGAGGGAGGAACTTACATATCCCGCTTTACGCAGGATGGACCTGCCCATAAAGAGTTCGAGGCCGGATATGATGAGTCGGAGCCTTCTTTGCGTGTCGTTTTCGACTTGATAGGCGGTAAATGGTACGTCACCGATTGCTATAACGATTGGTACAACTCCGATTTGCCAGTGAGCGAGCTGGAAGAAACCGTCCGTACGATGCAGGAAGAAAATAAGGCCTTCGAAGAACTTCATCCTTGATTTAAAATTGCTTTCTTGCAGAATGGTGACCGCTGTTCTGTACTTTGCAGGAAGGGGTTATGACATTTTTTAGACCTCTTCTGTACGATTTATGCCCCTGTTTTTGGTGAAAGAGGGCTTCCTTTGTACAATGCAAAAGATATAGATAACCTTAAAGAAATAAACATGATGCAATTTAGTAAATGGACAATGGGAGCAGGAATGCTTCTCGGAACTTTACTGCCGGTAAATGCGGAAGCGCAGGTGGTGAAGAGTGAAAGACTGCTTTCTTTTGAAGAACCGCAAGTGCCGGCCTTTATTTCGGGAACAGGCTCCCGACTAGGTATCAGTGGAGAACATTATAAAGATGGTTTGCATAGTCTGAGTTGGACATTTGATCCGGGTGCTGTGTTGTCTGTCAAGAAAGACCTGAAATTCGAGAAGAAAGATCCTACCGGAAAAGATACGTATCTTTCCGCTTTCATCGTATGGGTGTATAATGAGGAGGCTCAAGACAAAAAAATCCGATTTGAATTTCTGAAGGACGGAAAGAAATGTACTTCTTTCCCGTTTGGTATCAACTTTACCGGTTGGCGTGCGGCATGGGTATGCTATGAACGCGATATGGAAGGCGTGCCCGAAGAGGGAATGAACGAGATGCGTGTGATTGCTCCCGATGTCAAAGGTAAGCTATACTTGGATCATATCATACTTGCCAGCAAGGTGGATGCTCGCCAGCAAGCAGCCGATGTGCAAGTGCCTTTTGTCAACAAAGGAACCACCAACCACTGGCTTGTCATTTACGAACATTCTTTGTGGAAACCCGATATGGCCTTGACTCCTGTCAGCGAGCAGCAGAAGCGGGAGGTACAGGAGATAGAGAAACGTTTCAGGGATATGCTCTATACACCTTCCAAATTTACGGATAAAGAGCTGGGCGGCATCCGCAAGAAATACGATACCTATAAGATCACGTATAAAAATGGGAAGGTTACCGGCTTACCTATTTTTATGGTCAGGCAGGCGGAGGCTTATGAACGTATGATACCTGATTGGAATAAAGATATGTTTACCCGGTTGGGCATGGAGATGAACGAATACTTCAACCTGATGAAGCGCATCGCCATAGCCTATAACAATGCTTCGGATACCGGCGTGAGGGATGAACTGAAACAGAAGTTTCTTGCCATGTACGACCATATTACCGACCAGGGCGTTGCCTATGGCAGCTGCTGGGGCAATATCCACCACTACGGTTACAGCATGCGCGGGCTTTTCGTTTCTTACTTCCTGATGAAGGATGTCCTGCGTGAGGCAGGAAAGCTGAAGGATGCCGAACGTACACTGAACTGGTATGCCATTACCAACGAGGTGTATCCCAAGCCTACGGAAAACGGTATTGATATAGATACTTTCAATACTAAATTGCAAGGCCGTATTGCCAGTATCCTGATTATGGAGAACAGCCCGGAGAAGCTGCAATACCTGCGCTCTTTCTCACGCTGGCTGGATTACGGCTGTCGTCCGGCGCCGGGATTGGCGGGGTCTTTCAAGACGGACGGCGCTTGTTTCCATCACCGCAATAATTATCCCGCCTATGCGGTGGGAGGTCTGGACGGAGCTACGAGCATGATTTATTTGTTGAGCGGAACGGAATTTAAACTATCCGAACTGGCGCATGAGACAGTAAAGAACGTGTTGCTCACCATGCGTTTCTATTGCAACCTGAAACAGTGGCCGCTTTCCATGTCAGGTCGTCATCCCAATGGCAAGGGGGAGTTGGTTCCTATCCAATATGCCACTATGGCTGTTGCCGGCACTCCGGATGGCAAGCAGGCATATGATGCCGATATGGCAGCCGCCTACCTGCGTTTAGCGGCTTATACCGGAATGCCCGATAAGGATGCCCCTGATTATCTGCCGAAGGCTTCTGCCCGGCAGGAGTTGAAGATGAAGGAGCTGCTTGAAGCGCAGGGTTTCCGTCCTGAGCCCGATCCGCAAGGTAATCTTGCATTGGGTTACGGCTGTGTTTCTGTGCAGCGCCGGGATAATTGGATGGCGGTAGTACGTGGACATTCCCGCTATTTGTGGGCTGCCGAACATTATCTGCCCGCCAATTTCTACGGTCGTTATCTGGCACATGGCAGTATGCAGATTCTGACAGGAAAACCCGGTGAAATGGTGACTTTTACTACAAGCGGTTGGCAGGAGAATGGTTTTGACTGGAACCGTATTCCGGGCGTGACCAGTATTCATCTGCCTTTTGAACAGTTGCGTGCCAAAGTGCTGAACGTGGATACTTTCTCCGGCATGGAGGAAATGCTTTATTCCGACGAGGCTTTTGCCGGCGGGTTGTCACAGGCGCGTCTGAATGGCAACTTCGGCATGAAGCTGCATGAACATGACAAGTACAACGGTTCGCATCGGGCCCGCAAGTCTTTTCACTTCTTTGGCGACATGATAGTATGTCTGGGCACAGACATTGAAAATACGAATTCGGAATTTCCTACGGAGACAACCGTTTTTCAGTTGGCAGCCGTAACTCCTGAAGCCCGTCAATATTGGAATGCCTGCAAAGGCGGCGGACAGACTTATATTGATCCGAACGGGGTGGGGTATTACCTTTCCAAGCACTCTATGGCGGATGCGAAATATGAAAGGAATTTCCCGCAAGTCACAGTAGGCGAGCGGAGTGCGAAGCCCACCTCGGGTGATTGGGTCTCCTTGACACTGCAACATGGAAAGGCTCCGGAAGCTGCTTCTTATGAATATGCCGTATTGCCTCATACCGATGCGGCTTCCTTGAAAACATTTGCAAAGAACCCCGCTTATAGAGTTCTCCAGCAGGATCGTAACGCCCATATTGTCCATTCTCTGACGGATAATATCACTTCTTACGTATTGTTTGAAACTCCCCGGTCGCTTCCGGCAGATGGTTTGTTGCAGAAGGCGGACACTTCCTGTTTGGTAATGGTGCGTGAAAATAACGGCAAGCTGTTGCTGACAGTTTCCCAACCGGATCTGGCATTGTACCGCGGTTCGAGCGATGAGGCTTTTGACAAGGATGGCAAGCGGATTGAACGGAGTATCTATTCTCGGCCATGGATTGATAATGATAGTGGGGAAATACCCGTAACCGTTACTTTGAAAGGCTTGTGGCAAGTGGCGGAGACTCCCTATTGCAAGCTTGTTTCAGCAGATAAGAAACAGACCGTACTGCGTTTTACATGCAGGGATGCGGCTAGTTTTGATGTGGAATTACGTAAATAAACTTTTATAGGAGATTTTTACTATGATAGAATTAAAGAATATCATGTTGTTTGCAACAGCTTTTGCCCCTTCATTGACGGGGGCAAAGGAGTTGCCGAATATCATTTATATCGTAACCGACCAGCAGACTGCTTCTGCCATGAGTTGCATGGGGAATGCGGATTTGCATACACCCAATATGGACCGTCTGGCACAGTCGGGTGTCTTGTTTAGGAATGCCTATTGTTCTGCTCCTTTGAGCGGACCTTCCAGGGCGTCCATGTTTACGGGATATACCTCCCACGAGGTTGGCCTTGCACGCAATAATGTGCCTATGGCCGATTCGTTGCGCACTGCTAGTTTGGGCTGGTTGGTGCAAAATGCTGGCTATGAATGTGCCTACGCCGGGAAGTGGCATGTGCATACGCCGTCCATGCCTGATAAGGAATTTGGATTTTCTGCCATTTATCCGCATAATGACAACGGACTGGCGGAGGTTTCTGTCGCTTTCCTTGACCGGAAACATTCCAAACCTTTCTTTCTTGTGGTGGGCTTTGACAATCCTCACAATATATGCGAATATGCCCGTAGCCAGAATCTGCCGTTTGGCAATCTGCCCGAACTCTCTCAAGATGAGTGGCCCGGACTGCCTTCCAACTTTGCCCGTAATCCTTATGATGCCGATGTGATAGACTATGAGCAGGCTTTGAATTACTCGGCTTATCCCACCCGCCATTATTCACCTGATGACTGGCGTCGTTACCGTAGTCTTTATTTTCGGTTAGTAGAGAAGGTGGATGCCGAAATCGGTAAGATTGTCGATGCCATTGACAGGCGGAATTTATGGAGGAATACAGTTGTTATCTTTACGAGCGACCATGGTGACGGAGTAGGAGCGCACCATTGGAATCAGAAATCGGCCCTATACGAAGAAGTAGTGAATGTTCCTCTGATAGTAACCCTTCCCAGAAAGAAGAATGCCGGTAAGGAAATGCCTCAGCTCATTAACGCAGGTGTTGATTTTTTCGCTTCCGTATGTGACTGGGCAGGTATTCCCCTTCCCGGAGGCTTGCATGGCGTTTCTTTTAAGGCTTTGGTGGAAAATGCGGATCCGGAACAGATGCACCAGCCTTATGTCGTTACTGAAACGACATTTGACAAAGGTGTTACACGTGGCTGGGCTTTGCGTACCCCGCATTATAAGTATGTATTATATGATAAGGGGCTTTATCGTGAACAGCTTTATGACATGGAAAAGGATCGTGGCGAGATGCGGAATTTGGCCATAGAGAAGAAGTATCAGGAGATACTTGCACAGCATCGTGCTTATCTGAGTGAATGGATGAAATTACATCATGTAGTTCAGATACGTCCTGAGGTGCACCTGATTCCAGGTATGTAAATTCATCCATTAAAGATTTATTCACGTGATAATGTGAATTCTACGGGTTGCCCATGTTGGCAAGTTACAATGAGAACAGTTTCTGTCTGATTGGAATGTACGGTTATTTTGTTATTGGGAGCTGTACTTCTCCATTTCCCTTTAAGAATTAATTTCTTTTCAATCGGACGGCTGGGCTCTTTGGTCGTGTAGGTTTTCTCGGATATATTCAAGTTCGGATCGCATACACTGAGTAAAAGTTTGGAGCCTGCCTGCTTTTGCATTACCATTGTTTCTGCCGGGATGGAGAGGAATATCTCATCTTTTGCAGGAGAGTAAGCCTCAAAAGCTGCATAGGCGGTAATACCGGTTTGATTGTCGGCGACCACGTGGGCAGTATCATCTTTATGGAGGATCCGGTAGGGTGCTTTCCGACGGACTGCTTTCAACTCTTTAGGTGTGGGCTGTACCAGTACCATGTATTCGTATTGGGCATTTTGCGGTGATACTCCATGATTGATATAGGCAGAGGCAAAGGTTCCCTGTGTTTCAGTGCGGTTTTTTTCGTGTCGCGATACTTGGTGAGCAATTTGTATCTGCACGTCGTTGCCGTTGATAAAATAATAATTATTATATCCGTCCTGAATATAATGGCGTTTTTTGTCATCTAATGTCTGGTGAAAGGCCTCGTTTCTCAGCTTTCCGTCCACATGAATGTCGGTTTTCCCTTTTTGGAATGTACTTTGAAAAAGAGTTGTTTCGGTTGGAAAAGATGCATTGCTGTTACTGATACCTGTGCCTAGGCATATCATACGGTTATCAAAGCAAAAGACTGATTTGCGGGCAACGAAATCCGGAGTAAAGTTTTTCAGGTTGCGTTCCATTAGCTTCATGGCGAACATACCGTTTTTCCCTTCCAATGCACTGCTGCCGGAGAAGTTTTCTTTGGAGTGGGCCATTGTGGTTCCGGGTAGCGGGCTGTCCAATAGTTCGAATGGTAAATGTATGGTGGTTGTTCCAGGCAGACGATTCCAATCCCACCCGTTTTCATCATAGCCGCTGGCTATGCGCGAGGGATATCCCATGATTTGGACGGAACCATAACTTTGGTAACGTCCGTACCGGTTGTCTTTTTTATAGATCTCGGCTCCCCATACGTCGGTAGTATATCCTTTTAAGGTCACCATCCAGTCGTTACGACGGAAGATTCCTGTCGAACCGTAATTGTATACAAAAAAGCCTTGTGGAGCTTTTGCAGGGGTAATACCTTTCTTTTTAAAATATTCTGCTTCCGGAGTATCCTTGTCGCAAAGTCTCAGATAGTCGGCTGCCAAATGGTGGTCGAATGTATTGCCTTCTCCCGATAAATCGCCGGAAAGGGCAAGGTAGGCAAATGCTTTTACGTCATCATCTTTCATGCCACCTCCGAAAGGGTGTCTTCCACTGATGCCGATGCCCCATTCGCGACTGTTGGAGTAGTTGCGCATAGATATAAAAGCGGATTTTAAGACTTGGCGTGCTTCCTGAGTAGGAACGTATTGGGTGTGGCTGGTGAGTGCGATGAACTGTCCCACCATGGCAAGCACTCCGGTAGTATAGGCCGGGTAGAATCCTCCATGATGGAAAGTTGTTCCGTCCACTTTGATTCCTCCTATTGTGCCCGGGCTGTATTGCAAAGAGCCGCTCAACCATCTTGAAAGTCCTGTTAGGGCGCGTGCCCTTTCTCTTTCGTCCACAAACATAAGAGCAGATATGGTTTTGGGCATTAGCAAAGTATGCCAGCTGTCTAAAAGCTCGTCCCGACCATATTGATAAGGTATTCTTGTTTCTTGCAGTGCAGACCAGAAAATGAGTGCAGAAAGAATGTTGTCCCTATTGGGAGCTTTCCAAATGGCATCACGCATCAGCCATGCTGTGGTATATATTTTCCTGATCTGATAACCATAGTGATGGTTGGTCCCCATGCCGCTGCCAAAGGCAAAACCTTGATTGATGGCATAATCCCAGACAAGGAAGTAATTCTTCATGGATTGGGCGGAGTGATTGTAGCAGGCGTCGTATGCAAATCCTGATAGCATATCTTCCAGATCATTTAAGGAGATTTCTCCTTTTTGGCGGTTTAGCTCATCGGGGGCGACAATAGGAGCGCCGGTGAAACCATTTCCGGATGGGCGGATAGCAGCTGTTTTGAATGTATTATAGGCTTTTGACACATCTTTTCGAGGCGCTTTTTTAATGTCAAGCGCCTCGGTAAGTCGCGCTTCTATGGTAGCCAGCTCTTGTTTTTCGGTTGTGGTCAGTGCTTTGCTCAAAGGTAGGTCGTATCGGTATTGTTCCCACTGCCAGACACGACACCAATGCCATAGATCGCGATAAGTAAGCGAGTTGTTGGTCGGCATTTGTAAATCCGGAGTAGTGCGGTCATTAATTTTCTGTACCGGGAAGGTCAGACGGTCTAAAAAGATACGTCCTGTGCGGTTGGGAGCAACGATGCGATATCCGGCTATTTCTTTTTCTTTTTTATCTCCCTGCATGTATTTGAAGCTTATCCAGCAGGCACGCCATCCGGCAGAATACAGCCGGAAGCCAAAATGGTAGGAAACGTGTCCCGTAGGAGAATAAAACTCAAAACGCAAGGTGTCTTGCTGAGGCTCTTCATTGTAAATCCATAAAGTAATTCCATTGTCGTCATTCAAGGTAAAGACAGATTCGGACGGAATGTTTAATATACTGTTTGGGGAGAAGTTCCATTCCAGGCTTTTATTACCCTCCTTATAGTATAATGAAGATAAAGCTAACTCTTGTCCATTGGAACTCTTGAAGTTTTGGGGAACTTCTTTTTCAAAGCCTGTAAGTTGTGCAACAGCAGGCGAACTGAAGTAGAGTAAGATTAGAAATAGTAGAACGTTTTTCTGCGTCATAGCTATCAAAATAATTTAAGGTGATTAATTTATATATTGCAAAACTACGGAATATTGCTCTTATTATGTGTGCAGATTGTACAAAACAGGTAGATAAATCATTCATTCGGGCAGAAAAAGAGGAGAGGAACCTTGCGGGTTACTCTCCTCTTTAAAATAAAATTGATTAAGGTCTATTTTACTATTGATAAGAGACGGTAAGGTTAGAAGTCTTGCGGCTTTATTTCCACCATTTGTTTTGTTCCAGTTTGGTGTTTACAGACAGTTCCTTATTGGGGATAGGATAGAACTGATGTTTTTCTTCTGTTTTGGCCGCAACAGTACCGGCAAAGTTGTATTTACCACCGGTCTTATCTGCTTTGACATCACTTTGAGACTGTGAGTTCCAGCGTTTGTCGGCCGCTGCTGCTCCTAATACGTTCTGCATTCTGTCAGTGTATATGCCCCAGCGCACCAAATCGAACTTGCGGATAGACTCAAAACAGAGTTCGCGTGCACGTTCATCGCGCACCTCCTGTTGGAACTGATCATAAGAGAGGTTTTTCACTTCGGGGATGCCTGCACGTTTGCGTACAAGATTTAGGGCTGTATAAGCCAAGTCTGTGGGTTGTTTGTTTACTTCGTTCTCAGCCTCTGCCAGCATCAGCAAGACGTCAGCATAGCGTAGAATCGGATAGTTTTCGGGAGTCCAGTTTTTATTTTTGGCTTCGGCTGTTTCCCATTCGCGGCGGAACTTTCCGCAACGGCGCATGGTAATTTCATGTTTTTTCCATTTCACTTGTGCATCTTTTGCATTCAGGTAATAAGGTGCCATGGAAAGGTCACGACGTTTATCTGTGCTATTTTTCTCGAATAAGTCCCAAAGTACCAGTGTGCCTGCGTAGAAAGCGTAGGTATAACCTTTACCTGACGCTTCACCGTTTCTTTGCGCGTTACCGATGGTATTGCCAATACGGCTTTCTGTATAGTTATTGTCCAGACGGGTTCCTATAAATTCCACTTCCCAGATGGATTCGTTATACTGGGTGTCATACTTATCCGTAGCCATACATTTCCACATGGCATATACATCGGGATTCAAATCATGTTTTTTGGATTTATAGACTTCGTTGGCATATTGGGCTGCTTTTTTGTAGAAAGCCTCTCCGCCATTGGACGGTGCTCCTGCCCGCCATAAGCACACACGTGCCAGAATACCATATACGGTGTTCTCTTTTACGTGAGAAGGACTTTTATCATATTCTTTATTGTCAACTAAAGAAAGGCAGTCTTCCATTTCCTCAATAATCCAGTCTAAGGCTTCAGCGTGGGGGGTGGCCGGTATGCTGGCAGCATTAATGTCGTCTAAAGACTGCTTGCGGATAGGAACTTCATAGAAAGCTTGTACCAGCAGGAAATGATAATAGGCTCGGAGGAATTTTGCTTCACCTTTAATCCTGTTTTTTATAGGTTCATCCATCTCTGCTTTATCGATATTTTCAAGCAGGCCGTTGGCATTTTTAATTCCGGTATATAATTGCGCCCAGATATCCCAGATCTCTTTGGTGCTGCTGGTATAGTCATTTGCCCATAGTTTTCCGGAAAAATTGGAGTTACGGGTGTAGTAGCTTAGGTCATCAATATTCGTCATTTCTGTTGAATAGAAATTTCCATAAAGGATATTGGTGGCCATTGGATAGTATACGGCAGCAAGTGCCATTGTACATTCAGACTCGTTTCTGTAGAATGTAGTGGGAGAAACAAAGTCGAAAGGTTCGGTTTCGAGGAAGTCGCATGAAGTCATAGAGAATACTCCAATGATGACAAGGGCTTTTCTGAGGATATTATAGAATTTTTCCATAATTGCTTTTGTTTTATACGTTTGTAATTAGAAAGTAAGGTTTACTCCGATAGAAGCGTTGAATGAACGAGGGTATGCCGACCAGTCAAAGCCCGGGGTCAAAACGGAGTTACGTGTAGAAACTTCCGGGTCGGAACCTGAATATCCTGTAATAGTCGCAATGTTTTCTGCAGAAACGAATACTCTGGCAGAACTGATATGCGCTTTCTTCAACATGGCTGCGGAGAAATTATAACCTAAGGAGATTGTTTTCAGTTTTAGGAATGAACCGTCTTCCACATAAAGGGAACTGTATTCATTGGAACCGAGGGCGTTTGCACGCGGCATGTCGCTGCCGGAGTTTTCAGGAGTCCAACGTCCGGCATAAGATGCAAACATGTTGGTGTTCTTCTTTTTGGCAGGGTTCTCGAAAACCATACGGTTGGCATTCAAGATATCGTTTCCTAAGCTCCATTGCAAAAAGATGCTGAGGTCCCAATTCTTATACGTAAAACTGTTTGTGAAACCGCCTGTACATTTGGGAAGGCCGTCACCGATGGTTGTACGGTCGTCATCTGTAATAACACCGTCGCCTGTGTCGGGAATACCGTCACCATTGGTATCTATGGTCGGCATGTCTTTGTATTTAGGATCGCCGGGCTGGCAGTCCTTCACATAAGCCGGGATTCCTTCTTTAAGGGTGTATACTGTCTTTCCGTTTGCTCCTGTGGTAACATTGAAGTCGGATTCTTTATACGTACCTTCATAGATGAAACCATACATTTTGCCTGCCGATTCTCCTATACGGCTGACATATGCGGGCATGGTTTTATATTTGTTATCCCAACTCACATAGCTGGTAATTTCGCCTTTGCCTTCTGTCAGTGCGGTGATCTTATTGGAGTTGAATGCTATATTGAAGTTGGAAGTCCAAGAGAATTTCTTGTTCTTCATATTAATGGTTTCTAAAGTAACTTCAAGACCTTTATTTTCGAGTTTTCCTACGTTGAGTGTCGCGCTTGTGAACCCGGAGCTTCCCGGAACGTCGGCCTGAAGGAGCAAGTCTTTGGTTGTCTTTATATAATAATCGGCAGTCAGATTGATGCGTCCGTTGAGGAAGCCTAAATCCAAACCGAAGTCGAACTGTTCGGTTGTTTCCCATTTGAGTTGTGAGTTGGCCTTATTGGAAATATGGAAACCAGGGGTAAAGGAACTGTTCCATGGATATTTGTAGACATCATCGCTGGTTATCAGTTTAGCCATATAATCAAAGTCGCCTACACGATTATTACCGGTCTGGCCGTAGCTGATACGTAATTTTCCGTTGGATAGCCAAGAGGCGTTTTCCGAAATAAAGGCTTCACGACCAAACGCCCATGCTACGGATCCGGAAGGGAAATATCCCCAACGGTTGTTTTTCGGGAATTTGGAAGAACCGTCAGCACGCATGGAAGCAGTGATGTAGTATCTTGAGTCAAAATTGTAATTGATACGGCCAAAATAGGACATCATCTTGTTTTCTCCCTGATTGCTTTCGATTGTCTGGTTAGTTCCTTTGTCCAGGCCTGCCATTCCAAAAGATTCATTACTGATGTGTTCGGTTGCCACAGAATGGGCGTAGTCACTGTTCTTTTGTAAACTCAAACCTGCCAATGCGTTCATGCTGTGACGGTTCTTATTGAACTGATAGGTCAAGGTGTTCTCGTTTAGATAGCTTCTGAATTCATACTGGTACAATTTGGCATTGATGCCTTTACTTTGCGTATTGGAGGGATGGGAGTTTCCCGTACGGGTATTGGGACCGTTGAATTCTTCTTTCTTGAGGTCGCGGCTTGAATAGCCTGCCGAAACCTTGAACTTTAAGTTTTTAATGATTTCATACTCTGCACTGAGGTTTGCCTGCAATGTATTAGTGGTATTTTTCCGGTATTCATTTTTTGCTGATAATACGGGATTAAAACGATAATCCTCCGCCATATCAATGTCTGTGTCATAGATCTCCTCCATTAAATCGGCTCCTGAGGGTGATACGGGACGATATGCCCATACACTGTACATGAAGGCTGTAGACATGGATGAAGTATTGGTAGAAGGATTGGGACCGTTTTGCACTGTGCTGGCAAAGTTTGCGTTAGCGTCTACCTTCAATCTTTTATTGAATTGTTGGCTCAAATTGACACGTGCCTGGTATCTGCTCAGGTCTGAATTGATAATAACACCCTGCTGGTTGTTGTAAGAGACTGATGTGGAATATTTCAAATCTCCAGCATTGCCATTCAGGAGTACGTGGTGGTTGTGGCTTAAAGCGGTACGATAGATTTCTTTCTGCCAATCGTAGGATTTGAAATTACGGTAATCTTCCAATGTAAGCCCGTCTTTCAGATACATGTTGGTGAAATCTTCTGTACCCATGATTTCTTGTTGGAGCTTGACGAATTCATATCCATTCATCATTTCGGGGGTATTGTTTACCAAACCTACTGTGAAACTTCCATTGTAGGAGATAGTCGGTTTGCCTGCTTTTCCCTTCTTCGTTGTGATGATGACCACACCATTGGCACCGCGCGAACCGTAAATGGCAGTAGCTGAAGCGTCCTTTAAAACATCAATCGATTCAATGTCGTTGGGGTTCAAAGAGCCCATGTTGGATGTTTCCTGTGGAAAACCGTCAATGACGTATAAAGGAGCCGTACTTTGGGTCAATGAACCGGCACCGCGGATAACAATATTGAAGTTATCCCCCAGACCGCCGTCTGTCGATGAAACCTGTACACCGGCAATACGTCCGCCTAAGGATTCGGCGACGTTGTTGACAGGGGTTTTAGTCAATTCTTTGATGTCTGCTTTGGCGATGGAACCTGTCAGGTCCTTGCGGCGGACATCGCCATATCCCACAGCAACGACAACGACTTCTTGCAGTTGTTGGGCGTCTTCTGTTAAATTGACAGTGAATTTCTTTTGGTTGTTTACGGGGATTTCCTGTGTCTGATAGCCGATAAATGAAACTACCAATACCGCTTTGGAAGGTACATTGGATAGGGTGAAGTTGCCATCAAGGTCGGTTATACAACCGTTGTTGGTTCCTTTTACAAAGACAGATGCGCCGATGACAGGACCGAAGTTATCATTTACAGTACCTGTAACGGTCAATGCCTGTGCATTGGTTTGTGTTACGAAAAAGACAAAAAGCAATACTGTACTTAATGCCCTCAAAAAGATCAGCTTCTTTTTCATAAATATTGGTTTAATTGATTAATAAGGTTATAATTCCATTTCTGTGAGTACAAAATCACAGTGCAAAAATATTAATATGATAGGGCAGATATATAAGGTAATCGTTCGGAAATAGTCTAATTTTGTACATGATAGTAGTGTTATAGGGGCTCTGGGAGGAGGTTTGGCCTATAATTACAGTATAATAAAAAAACAATCTGTGGATAGAAGGTTATTCATAGATTGTTTTTCATTTTCATGTGAGAAAACCGGTGCTTTTAGGATTGTAGTTCCCGTTTCATTTATATGAAGAAAGTAAATTATTTACTGCTATCCGGTAATTGGCTAATTTACTGGTTTTGTGTATGGCTTTTTTTGCTTTACGGTTTCCGTCGGGCATCAGGTACTCCCAAAAACTTTTCATTTTCATTAGCAACTGTGTTTCTCCGCCTTGCAGTAACTCTTCATAGGTGCTGTAAACTTCTGCATGCAACTGTCCTACTTTCTCAATTATCTCATCGGGAGAGAGCTTTTTCCCTTGTCGGTATTCCCATGCCAGGGCAGGATTGGCGAGCAGGCCACGTCCTATGACTACTCCTGCCAATTTTGGAAAGCGTTCTGTAATCGTTTGTATATCTTCCACTGTATGCAGGTCTCCATTGTATAATAAAGGCTTTTCGCACCCGTTATAAAAAGCCTCAAATCCACTTAAATCCACCTCTCCCTTGTATTGTTGTTTCCCTAAACGCGGATGTAGGATGATATGTGTCAAAGGAAGGGCATTGAACAATGGCAGCAGTGCGAGGCATTCTTCTGCATTTTCCCAACCCAGCCGGAGTTTGACGGAGAAATGGATTTGAGGGTATTTTTCTATTGCGGCGGTCAGCAGATCTTTTACCTCGTCCGGATACGGCAACATTCCGGCGCCATTGTGACGTTTGGCCAACATTGGGAAAGGGCATCCCAAGTTGATATCTGCTTCCTGATAATTGTTCTCGATGAAAAGAGTGATTATCTGTTCCAGCTTGTCGGGCTGTGATGCAATCAGCTGGGGAATCAGGTGTATTCCTTCCCGGTTATTCTTCGAACTTATATCGCGTGCGTCTTTACGACGGATCTCACCATGTTCCACACGTACAAAAGGGGAATAGTAAGTGTCGATGCCACCGAATATACGGGCGTGTGCCAGCCTATATACCGCGTCTGTATAGCCTTGGAGCGGAGCGAAATGTATAGGTAATAAATTATTGTTCATGGCTGCAAAGATACGTTTTTATTCCGTATCTTTTATGAAGAGGGCGATATTCTAAAAAGAGAGAAGAATCTCACGATCCTTCTCTCTCATTCAAGTGTAATCAATTAAAGTCTTTTAATTGATTATCGACATAGAGATTAGGTTAGAAGTTTTGTGTCTGTCGATATTGTTGGTTCTTTGCGCTTTTCACTTCTTCCAATAGGGCGGAGAGTGTTTTTACTTTATCCGGATGGTCCTTAGCCACGTTGTTTTTCTCGGAAGGATCAATGGACAGGTTATAAAGTTGGGGTTCGGGATTGTTTCCCATTTCTATTTTTGTCCAGTATTCCAAGGCCGGTTTGTTGCTTGGCTCGATATACTTCCAGTTATGCTGGATGATGGATAGGGTATTGTTCAGGTTTTGTTGCACTATGTAGTTGCACCCGGCGGTATCCGTACCGAGGAAGCTATCAAGCTGGTCGCGGCTGTCGGGGGCGACACCTGTGGGAAGCTGATGATCCAGCAGGGCTGCGAATGAAGCATATACATCAATCATGGAGAATAGGGCCTGTTGTTTGCCCGGTTTGATCCCATTGGGCCAGCGGACAATGAATGGAATACGGGTGCCGGCATCGAACGAGCTGTACTTGCCGCCACGATAATGTTTCATGGGCGTGTGTCCGTTCAGCAATTCGAGAGCTTGGTCCTGATAACCGTCGTCAATGACAGGCCCGTTGTCGCTGCAAAATACGAAGATTGTATTGTCGGCAATGTTCAAGCTGTCGAGGGTACGCATAATTTCACCAACTGTCCAGTCCAATTGCAGAATGACGTCACCGCGCGGTCCTAAACCGCTTTTCCCTGCAAAGCGTGGGTGAGGAACGCGGGGAACATGTACGTCTTGTGTGCCCATATACAGGAAGAAAGGTTCATTCTTATGTGAAATGATGAAATCTTTAGCTTTGCCGGTAATAATGTCTGCAATGTCCTCATCTACCCAGAGGGCCGATTTGCCGCCGGTCATCCAGCCAATGCGGGGAATACCGTTAATAATGGTATTATTGTGTCCCTGACTGGGCTTCATTTTTACTGATTCTGGATTTTCAAGCCCGGTGGGCCAGTCGCCTACTTTGTGATTATAATTGACGGTGATAGGATCTTTGGGATCGAGTCCTACAACATGGGCGTTTTCTACGAAAACACAGGGTACGCGGTCCACAGTAGCAGGAATTATAAATTCGTAGTCGAAACCGATGTCTTGCGTATTCGGCTTGATTTCATGGTTGAAGTCCGTTCCGCCCTTAGGCCCCAATCCCAGGTGCCATTTGCCAACAGCTCCTGTGCAATAGCCTTCTTCTTTGAACATATCAGCCATTGTAACGCAGGCTGTGTCGATGATCAGTTCGGAGTTACCCGGAGCGATGCCGGTATTTTCTTGTCTCCAGGGGTACATACCTGTCAACAGGCCGAAACGGGAGGGAGTGCTTGTGGAGGAAGTGGCATAAGCGTTGGTAAACTGCATACCTTGACCGGCAAGGCGGTCGATATTCGGAGTGCTTACTTTTGTGGCGCCATAGCAGCTAAGGTCGCCAATGCCCAGATCATCCGAAATAAGATAGATGACATTTGGCTTTTGCAATTGGCTGCTTGGAGCTGTCTGTTTG
Organism: Bacteroides eggerthii; assembly: GCF_025146565.1. Taxonomy (NCBI): domain Bacteria; kingdom Pseudomonadati; phylum Bacteroidota; class Bacteroidia; order Bacteroidales; family Bacteroidaceae; genus Bacteroides; species Bacteroides eggerthii. The sequence goes on from NZ_CP102258.1 coordinate 787,832, forward strand.
GAATGATTGCCACATCCCGCCAAGAGGATTGCGCTTGGGAGATATGGTAGGAGGTTAGATAAATGTTTCATAGTCTTTGGGCTTTAAAGTTTGATTTCCGCTCCAAAGGTATGTGCTCTTTTCCAACCTCTGTGTATAGAATAGTACACACAGAGGCATGAAAAGTCCAAAACATGTAAAACCTATTCTTCGCTCCCTTCCTCTTCCTTTTCCTTGTCGTCTTCCTCTCCCTTGCGGTACGCCAGCGGACTGACATGATAGACATCTTTGAAGCACTTGCTGAAATAGCGTGAAGAGCTGAATCCTATCCTGTCGGAGATCTCTGTGATGTTTAGTTCCGGGTTATTGCGTAGCATCAGGGCGCCCTTTTTTAAGCGGATAGTCAGAATAAAGTCATTGGGAGTCTGTCCGGTGATTGCTTTTAACTTGGTGAACAGGTTGGTGCGTGCCATTGCCATTTCCCTGGCAAAGACATTGACGTTGAATTCCGTATCATCCAGATGTTGTTCGATGATAGCCATGGCGCGGTCCAGAATATCTTTGTCAATCGGGTTTGTAGCGAGCATTTGGGCGGCTGCCTGCGGCTGTTTGCTGAATTTCTCCTGTAAGAGGATACGGGAGTTCACCAAGTTGTTGCAGCGGGAAATCAGTAGGCTTGTGTTGAATGGTTTGGTAATGTAGTCGTCCGCACCGATGCGCAAGCCTTCGATATTCTGCTCGATAGCGGTACGTGCGGTCAACAATACTACGGGAATATGGCAGGTGTTGAAATCGTTTTTTATAAGTTTGCACAACTCTGTTCCCGACATTTTGGGCATCACCACGTCGCTTACCACAATGCAGGGCATCTCGTTGCGCACCAGTTCCCAGCCTTCTTCTCCGTTGGTAGCTGTCAGTATCTGGTAGAATGGTTTGAAGATATTGGCGAGCATTTCCCGGATGGAATCGTTGTCTTCTACGATTAGCATTTTAGCATCCGGAATACGCTTGATGGGTGCATTTTCCTCAAGTTCCGTTTTCAGGAAAGCATCTGTTTCCGGTTTAGGTATTTCTATTTGTTGCACACAATCCGGGTTGGGGTTGATTTGCTCTGCGTCAAAAACTCCGTTGCCTAAACGCAGGGTGACAATAAAGCTGGTTCCCTTGCCGAGTTCGCTTTCTACGCGGATAGTGCCATGATGCAGCTCTATGATGCCCTTGGTCAACGCCAGTCCGATGCCCGTACCGCTTTTCCCGGCATCGGTGGAGTTAACCGGATCTATCTGATAGAAACGGTCGAATATCTTGTCGATTTCTTTTGCATCGATGCCGCTTCCTGTATCTTTTACGCGGATCACAACGTTGTCTTCCTCTTTTTTCACGCTGAGCGTAATGGTATCTTCCTCCTCCGTATGCTTAATGGCATTGGATAAAAGGTTGTTGATGACTTTCTGCATCTGCTTTTGGTCGTACCACACTTCAAGTTCGTCGGTTTCTTTCTCGAAGTTGAAGTTGATGCGTTTTGCGCTGGCATATTCGAGGAACAGCAGATAGTTTTCATATAGAAAATTCACGATATTGTGCGGGCTGACCTTTATCTTCATATGTCCTTGCTCTTGCTTGCGGAAGTCGAGCAATTCGGTGATCAGTTCGCGTAGCTGGATGCTGTTCTTATAAATGCCTAATATCTTGTTATAAATGGCGGGTGTGAAGTTCTGTAATTGCAGAAGGGTTTCCACCTGGCCCACGATCAGCGTCAGCGGAGTGCGGAACTCGTGCGAGATGTTGGTGAAGAAGCGCAGTTTGGACTGGTTTAATGCTTCTACATCCTGAATGTGTTTTTGCTCATATTTCAGGGACTCTTGCAGTTTGATTCTGGATTTGTAGGTACGTATCAGGTACCATAACACTGCCGTCGTTAGGATGAGGTAGATGAAGTAGGCAAAGGTTGTTCTGTAATACGGAGGTAGTATATGGATGATGAGCCTCGCTTGTGGGCAAAGGCTTTCATCCTTTTCTTCCGGTTTGATGAGCAGGGTGTAAGTGCCCGCATTCAGATTGGTATAAGTTATGGAGTGCAGTCCACGCGTATTGGTCCATTCGTCGGAGAAGCCCTCCAGTTTATAAATGATATCGTCTTTGTTGGCAGGTATGTAGTTGGATGTGGCAAACTCTATGCTGAACATGCTTTGGTCTGCATTGAGCGTTATCTCCCGGGTGTGGCACAAGGAGTGTTGCAGGATACCGGTTTTGTCCCCTGCGTGTATTTCCTGTCCGTTGACGATGAGGCGTGAAAGGATGATGTTATAGGGTTTTGGTGTAAAGTTCAGCTCCATTTCATGAAAAGAAATCATGCCCTGTACGCCACCCAGGAAAATTTCGCCATCGCGGGTGATGCAGAGCGAATTCTCGTTGACGGCTGTCAGCGGAAACCCATTTTCGGCGCTGTAATTCTTAATATGCATGTTCTGATAGTCAAAAATGGAGAAGCCTTGGTTGGTGATAAGCAGTAATTTGCCACTGGCGGCAGACTCTTGCGTCTCGTAGACGCAGTCGCTGGCAAGGCCGTTTTTCTCTTTGTCGAAGTTTTCGAAGTCATTGTTTGCAGGATGATATAGATCCAGGCCGCTGCCCGAAGTGGAGAACCACAGGTGGCCTTGACTGTCCTGCATTATATTGTTTACGTTGTTGTTACTAAGGCTGTTCGGATTGGCGGAGTCATGGCGGTAGTTGGTCAGTTTCCGGGTGTCGAAACGATAGCTGAACACGCCTTCTCCGGTGGCGGCAATCCACAGGGTACTTTCCGAATCGAGTAGTATATCCGCCACCATTTTTATGGATTTCCCCTCTTTGCTGTCTTTAAACAGTTGCCGGCACTTTCCGCTGTCTGGCTCAAAGAGACACACTCCGTTTTGAGTCGCTACAATCAAGAGGTCCTTGTAAGGAATGATGTCGCGGACAATATCCGAAGGGAGAGTTTGCCGGTTGTTATCTTCCATGCGGTAATGGGTAAAGTGCCCGGAGCGTATGTCCAGTCTGTTCAGACCGCCCAAGTGAGTGCCTATCCATATAATTTCTTTGTCGGCATCGTAATAAAGTGCTTTCACATTATTGTGCGATATACTGTTGCGTCCTTCTTGAGGGCGGTACCATTTGAATTCGCGTGTACGGCGGTTGAAATAGTTCAGGCCGCCGCCTTCGGTTCCTATCCATAGGTTGCCGTTTTTATCTTCGATGGTACGCCCTACGACGGGGTTGCTCAGTCCTTGCTTTTCGTTGGAAGAATAAGAGTAGCGGGTATAGATTTCATATTCCGGATTGAAGTAGTTGACACCGCCAAAGTAAGTTCCCAGCCAGAGCGTGCCTTGATTGTCTTTTACAATGCACCAGATGGAAGAGTGTGTAAGGCCGTCGCTCTGTATGTCGTTGGCGGTATGGTTTTGGAACAAACCGGTACTTTTGTTGTAACGGTTCAGTCCGTTGAAGGTGCCTATCCATATATTTCCCAGATTGTCCTCGCAACAGGCCCTGACGAAATTAGAAGAAAGGCTGTGCGGGTTCTTGGCATCGTACTTGAAGTTTTCGATCTTTCCGTCTGTCTTTACATGGAACAGTCCCTCTTCCCAGCTACCAATCCATAATTCTCCTCCGCTGTCCCGATAGAAACTGATGATATTCCCTTTCCGAATGGGGTGTTCCAGTTCTTTTTTGTCTATATTCAGGCGGTATACACCGTTGGTGGTAGTGCCTATCCATAAATAACCTTTGTCAATGTGCATGCAAAAGATATCCAGACTGCCGTTGGGCAACTGATAGTAGAGATCGAAGTTGGCGGTCTCTTCATTGTACCGGTAGACTTCGTTCTTTTTACCGATGAAAAGGCCGTTATTGTAGTAGATGCTGTTGATGCTCCCTTGCAGTAAGGTTGTGAATTTTTGGGTGATAAGGTTGAACTCGGCTACTCCGTCGGTGCAGAGCAGATAGATGCTTCCGTTGCGGTTGCCCACAATACGCAGTACTGTATTGCAGAAAAGGCTGTTAGGATCGTTCTTTTGTAATTTATAGGTCTTTATGTCTTCCCCGTTGTAGCGGTTCAGCCCTTCGCGCGTGCCAATCCATAGAATACCGCTTTCGTCGATGTACAGACTGTTTACGGAGAATTGCGATAGCCCGTTGTCAGTGGTAAGGTGGTTGAAAGTAATGTTCTGGCCATATACATTTGCGAAAGCCATGCCCGCTAAAATGAAGAGTAGTCTGATGATAAGCTTCTGCACGTTGAGTCATTTTTAAGGTTTCAGTTACAAATATATGAATATTTTAGGCAAAGAATCTCATTTATTATTTGGATTTTGAGGTTATGTCTGCTTAAATGTATAAATTTGGAACTTCATCGAACAATTATAAACTGATTATACCTAATAAAGAAGGTATATTTGTACCATAAATTAATCTCTTAATTATCATGAAAGACCTTTTATCTATCGTATCTCATTTCCAATTAACAGGTACAGTGCAAGAAATCAAGCCCTTAGGAGCCGGGCTTATCAATGACACGTATAAAGTAACCACACTCGAAGTCGATGCGCCCGATTACGTATTGCAGCGCATCAATCATGCCATTTTCCAAGATGTAGAGATGTTGCAGGCAAATATCAATGCCGTAACCACTCATATCCGCAGGAAACTGGAAGAAAAAGGTGAAGGCGATATCGAGCGTAAGGTGCTCCATTTCCTTCCTGCCGGCAATGGAAAGACTTATTGGTTCGACGGCGGGAATTACTGGCGTGTCATGGCGTTTATTCCCAATGCGAGGACATACGAAACGGTCAATCCCGAATATTCATACTATGCCGGTGCGGCTTTCGGCAACTTCCAGGCCATGCTTGCCGATATTCCCGACCGTCTGGGTGAGACAATCCCCAATTTCCACAATATGGAATTCCGTTTGAAACAGCTTCGTGACGCTGTGGCGGCCGATGCTGCCGGACGTGTGGGGGAAGTGCGGTATTTTCTGGATGAAATTGAGCGTCGCGCCGATGAAATGTGCAAGGCGGAACGCTTGCATCGTGAAAACAAGTTGCCCAAGCGTGTTTGCCATTGCGATACGAAAGTCAACAATATGATGTTCGATGAAAACGGCAATGTGCTCTGCGTCATTGATCTCGATACGGTGATGCCCAGTTTTGTATTTTCCGACTTTGGCGATTTTCTGCGTTCGGGAGCCAATACGGGGCTGGAAGATGACAAAGACCTCTCCAACGTGAATTTCAATATGGAGATATTCAAGGCTTTCACAAAGGGCTATCTGGAGTCGGCCAAATCTTTCCTGCTGCCGGTGGAGATAGAGAATTTGCCTTATGCGGCCGCATTGTTCCCCTATATGCAATGTGTGCGTTTCCTTGCCGATTACATTAACGGTGATACATACTATAAGATTCAATATCCGGAACACAACCTGGTGCGCACCAAAGCGCAGTTCAAATTGCTGCAAAGCGTGGAAGAGCATACTCCGGAAATGCAAGAGTTCATTGCCTCATGTATTCGATAAGATATATGATAGCAGCGGTAATGGGGTGCTGTGTTTTCCCCTTATTCGCGTTAACCCCCAAAAATAAGATGATGAAAGAACTGGATGTCAAGAAAGTGAGCATGGCAAACATACCGGTGGAATCGGTTCCTGCTCTTTTGGATGAAGAAAAAGTGGCTTTTCAGCCGGTTAATACAGTGAACTGGGCGGCATATCCGTATTGTCCGGATGTCAAATTCCGCATGGCTTATGCGGATAATGCTATCCTGATTCATTATAAAGTGAAAGAAAACAGCATACGTGCCGTAGCGGGCAGGGACAACGGGCCTGTCTGGGAAGATTCGTGTGTGGAGTTCTTCTCCGTTCCTGCGGAAGACGGGGTGTATTATAATATGGAATGTAACTGTGCGGGACGCTTGCTTATCGGTGCGGGAGCAGGGCGGAACGGTCGCAGGCATGCGCCGCAGGAGGTGCTCGATAAGGTGCAGCGCTGGTCTTCTTTAGGGCGTGAGGATTTTGAGGAGCGGGTAGGAGAGTGTAGCTGGGAAGTAGCTTTGGTGATACCTTATTCGGCTTTCTTCATGCATAACATCACCTCACTGGGTGGTAAGACGATTCGTGCCAACTTCTATAAATGCGGTGATAAGTTGCAGACTCCCCATTTCTTGTCGTGGAGTCCCATTGATTTGGAAAAACCGAATTTTCATTGTCCGGAATTCTTCGGAGAATTGCATTTCGAGTAAGAGGGAACCACTATCCTATGGCAACCTGCCGGCTTCGTAGGGGATAGTTGCTTCCGTTGCCATTCAGTCTTAAAATAAAAGTTTTATTCTTATAAATGAAGGTTTGATTTATAAGAATAAAACTTTGGTTTTTATGAATGAAGCTATCATTCTAACTCTCCGTAGCGGCTACGGAGAGTTTGGAATGTGGAGACATGCTATACGTACGGGGAACTACTTCGCTATACCTTTGGAGTTACGGATAAAGTTGATGATGTTGTGTATCTCGTCACTCATCGGGACCTGGTCTTCAATCTTTTGCAGGGCATCCTGCACACTGAAGTTTCCTTGATACACCAGGCGGTAAGCATTTACGATATGGCGCAGAATACGGTCGGTGACCTGATGCTTGTGTTGGAGCACCATTGCATTGATGCCATGGTATTCTGCCGGGTTGCCATTCATAATGATATAAGGCGGCACATCTTTTGCAATGCGGCAACCTGCCTGAATCAGCACCCAACTACCGATGTGGCAGTTCTGATGCAGGATGACATTGCTGCTCAGGATCGTGCAGTCGTCTATGCGGCAGTCGCCTGCCACTGTGCTCTTGATGCCCAATACGCAGTGATTGCCAATTTGTACGTCGTGGCAGAGGTGTACGCCGTCCATTAGATAGTTGTTGTCACCGATGCGCGTGCAGCCGCTTTCGTGTGTCGCACGACTGATAACCACATTTTCACGAATGTCGTTGTTGTCGCCGATAATCAATCGGCTTTCTTCGCCTGTGTAATGAAAATCCTGTGGCTCACTACCCAGTACGGCACCATGATGTACCTTGTTTCCTTTACCTAAGCGAGTACCCTTGAGGATACTTGCATTTGACATAATCACGCAGTCATCACCGATTTCCACATCTCTTTCGATGTAAGCGAAAGGCTGAATGGTCACATTCTTACCGATTTTAGCGGTTGAATCTACAGATGCTAATGGACTAATCATGTTTTCTAATTTTGAATTATGAATTTCGAATCATGAACCGGCAGCATAGGGCTGTCCATAATTCATGATTCAGAATTCATCATTTATAATTATTTCTCTCTCCCTCCGCCCAATGCTTGATACAGACTGATTACAGACTGCATGCGGTCGAAGGTATCAGCCACTTCTGAAAGTTGTGCGCTGAGGTAAGATTGCTCGGCCGACAAGACTTCCAGATAGGTTGACGTGCCTAAGTTAAACAATTCTTTTGTATCTTCCGCAGCTTTACGGGCAGAATTCACCTGAATTTCGCGTGAAACGGCTTTATCCGAGGTCATTTGATATTGATACAGGGCATTGCTCACCTCATTTCCGGCTTTGAGCAATGTGGTCTGGAACTGGATCTTGGCCTGCTCCTCTTGTGCTTTTGCCTGTTTCAGACGGGCTATGTTGGCGCCGCGATAGAACAGAGGCTGCGTCAGTGAACCGATAGCGGAGGCCAGCAATTTGCCGGGATTGACGATGGCGGATCCGGCGCTGTTGGTCCAGCCGGCAGAACCGCTTAATGTAATCTGAGGATAGAAAGCGGCGCGTGCGCTGTTGGTATCGTAGTAGCTTGCGGCTAATGACATCTCGGCGGCTTTCACGTCGGGACGGTTAGACAATAGCTGCAAAGGAATTCCGGTGGAGAATTCGGCAGGCAGCTCCTGGCTTTCCAACGTGCCGCGTGCAATGCTTTGCGCCGGCTGGTTCAGCATCAGGCATAATGCGTTTTCCGTTTCGCGGATGCTTTGGCGTATGTCGGGCAGGGAAGCCATTACTTGCGCATAAGCAGTACGGCTTTGCTCTACGGCTGCACTGTTCGCCATAGCAGCTTCTTTCATGGCTTCTACGGTTTCGAGGTTGCGTTTCAGAATATCGCAGGTGGCTTCGCTGATCTGCAACTGGCGGTCGAGCATCAGCAGGGTGTAGTACATATTGGCTACGTTGGCGATTACCTGCGTCTGTACGGCCTGCTCGTAGAACTGTGTCTGCTTCAGGGAAACCTGTGCCTTGCGCTTGGGGTTCAGCAACTGGCCGAACAGGTCGATCTGCCAACTTGCCGTCACTGGGAGTGAATAGGTCTGTGTGGCTTTCCCTTTATCCCAACTGCTCACTGTTCCCTGAGGGGAGAGAGCCAGCATCGGGGCATAGGCCAAACGTGCGGACATCAATGCTGCCTGAGCTTGTTTTACGGTCAGTGCTGCGCTGCGCAGGTCGGCATTGTTGGCCAGTGCCTGTTCGATAAGCGTCTGCAACCGGGCGTCTGTAAACACTTCCTTCCAAGGCAGATTACCGAAATTGGCAGTGTCGGCGGCAAGTGTATCGCCACCGGCAACGGTGTCGCGATACAGGCCTTCCACTGTGATATCTTCGGGCCTGTCGTATGATTTGTAGATATGGCAACTGCTCAGTAAGGCAGTTGCGCACATCAGAGTGATTATTTTCTTCATGATAAGCTATATTTTAGTGATTAGTGTTTAGTGATGAATGATTAGTAATCACTATTTTGTATATTGTTCAATCTCAGGTTCTGCATCCGAGTTATCTACATCTTCCCACTCCATCGGCTTAACCTTCTCTTGCAGGTATTGGAAGGCTACGAACAGGGCAGGCACAATGAATATCTGCAATATCATACCGATTAACATACCGCCGATGGCCGATGTACCCAGTGTACGGTTACCGTTGGCTCCTGCACCGGAGGCGAACATCAGCGGGAGCAGACCCACAATCATGGCCAATGAGGTCATCAGGATAGGACGCAGACGGGCTCCTGCACCCAGTACGGCAGCCCAAGTGATGCTCATACCCATTTTGCGGCGGTCAAGGGCGAACTCTACAATCAAGATAGCGTTCTTGGCCAACAGACCCATAAGCATGATGAGGGCAATCTGCATATAGATGTCGTTGGACATAGTACCCAAAATCATTTTCAGTGCAGGAATGTTGCCCAATGAGCCTATACCGCTGACGAACAGGAAGCTGCCCAGCAAACCGAACGGTACGGAGAGCAATACGGAAAGCGGAAGGATATAACTTTCATATTGCGCACTCAGCAACAGATAAACGAATACGAAGCAGAGCACAAAAATCAGACCGGTAGTGCTGCCGCTGGTTTCAGCCTCTTCGCGGGCCATACCTCCAAGTTCGTAGGCGAAACCTGTCGGAAGGCTTTCTTTGGCAACCTCTGCAATGGCAGCCAATGCCTGACCGGAAGTGTAACCGCTGGCGGGAGCCACCATTACCTTCATGGATGTGTAAAGGTTGAAACGGCTGATGATGTCCGGGCCATATACTTTCTTGATTGACACGAATTGAGTGATGGGAGCCATTTCGTTACCGTTGCGCACCTTGATGCTGGAGAGTGATTCCAAATTCTTGGTTGCATTCGGCTCGGCCTGGATCATGACACGATACATCTTACCGAAACTGTTGAAGTTGGAGGCGTAGAGACCTCCGAAGTATCCCTGCATGGTGCTGAGGATGGCGCTTGGGCTGAGGCCTGCTTTCTTACAGGCAGCCGCGTCGATATCCAGCATATATTGCGGGAAGTTCGGGTTGAAGCTGGTCTTTGCGGAGTTGATTTCCGGGCGTGCCTCCAAAGCGGCGGTATATTGGTTCACTACCTCGAAGAAGTGGTTGAGGTCACCACCGGTCTTGTCCTGCATGTTCAATTCGATATCGCTGGATGCCGAGTAACCCGGAATCATAGGCGGCGCAAAGAACAATACCTGTGCTTCCTTGATGATCTTCTGGGCACGCATGAAGAGCGTGGCATAAACAACCGTTGAATTCTGCATGGTGGAACGGTCTTCCCAATCCTTCAGCTTGATGATGAGCGAGCCGTAAGAAGGTCCCTGCCCGCCGATGAAGCTGAAACCGGAGATTACCGTACGCGATTCTACTGCCGGATCGGCTGCAACAAGGCTGTCCACACGAGTCAGCACCTCCATGGCGCGTTCTTGTGAAGTGCCCGGAGGCAGCGTCACTACACCCATGATAGTACCGGTGTCTTCATTGGGGACCATACCCGTCGGTGTGATGTTCATAAATACTACCAGCAGTACAATGGAACCCACAACAATACCGCCCGACAGCCATTTCTTCTGGATGAAGCGGAGCACCTGTTTCTTGTATTTGCCCAGAATGGAGTCGTAGGAGGCGTTGAAAGAGTGCTTGAACTTGTCGGTAGTCATACCGGCCAATGCCAGTACGCTGATTACAATCATAACCAGACAGAGCACAGGATGATTCTCAAAGTTGAATAAACCGAAGATCATACCCAAAATGGCAATCGTGGTGAAGAGCAGTGTCAGACCGGGGCGCATCATTTTACCGATAGAATCGGCATAGCGGGCTATCATAATCTTACGCGCTTCTTTGGTGGCAACGCCTATCCGTTCTTTCATGCCGGCGTCACTGTTGTGCGGCTTCAAGAAGATGGCGCACAAAGCCGGACTCAGTGTCAAGGCGTTCAGCGCGGAGAAACCGATGGCGATGGCCATTGTAAGACCGAATTGCCGGTAGAACGTACCGGCTGTACCACCCATAAAACTTACCGGCACGAACACAGACATCATTACCAGTGTAATGGAGACGATGGCGCCGCCCAGTTCACTCATGGCGTCGATAGAGGCGGTTCTTGCCGATTTATATCCCTGGTCGAGCTTGGCGTGAACACCCTCGACGACGACTATGGCGTCGTCCACCACAATCGCGATGGCAAGCACCATGGCCGAGAGGGTCAGCAGGTTGATACTGAACCCGATCAGCTTCAGTACGAAGAAGGTGGCAATCAGGGCCACCGGAATGGCAATAGCGGGAATCAACGTAGAACGCATATCCTGCAGGAAGATATACACCACGATGAACACGAGAATAAATGCTTCGATCAAGGTCTTGACAACCTCGTGGATAGAAGCGAACAGGAAGTCATTGGCACTTTGTGCAATATTTATCTTCAAACCGGAAGGCAGCGTTTCGGATGCTTTGCTGAGCACTTGTTCCAAGTCGCTGATTGTTTGCGTTGCATTGGTTCCGGCCATCTGGTATACGATACAGGACACAGCCTTATGGCCGTTTACCGTATTGTTGAAGTTATAGGACAAACGTCCGAGCTCTATGTCGGCAATGTCTTTCATGCGAAGCACTTCGCCGTTCTCAAGAGCCTTGATAACGATGTTCTCAAACTCCTCCGGCTGTTGGAGACGGCCTTTGTAGCGGATGGTGTATTGGAAACTTTGGTTACCGCGTTCACCAAACTGGCCGGGGGCTGCTTCAATGTTTTGTTCGGCCAGTGCGCCGGCTACGTCGCTGGGTATCAGTTTATACTGTGCCATTACGTCCGGTTTCAGCCAGATGCGCATGGAATAATCCTGACCGAGGACGGTGGCGTCACCCACTCCGTTCACACGTTTGATTTCCGGAATGAGGTTGATGTTGGCATAGTTCTCAAGGAATTCAATGTCATATTGGTCTTTCTCATCATAGATGGAGAATACCATCAGCATGGAAGTCTGCCGTTTCTGCGTGGTAACGCCCACTTGGGTTACTTCGGCGGGCAGCAAACCTTGAGCCATGGACACGCGATTCTGCACGTTGACGGCTGCCATATCAGGGTCGGTGCCTTGTTTGAAGTAAATGGAGATTTCGGCAGAACCGTTATTGGCTGCATTGGAGGTCATGTACATCATGTTCTCCACACCGTTGATTTGGTCTTCCAGCGGTGCGATGACAGAATTCAGCACCGTTTGGGCATTGGCGCCCTGGTAGGTGGCACGTACCGACACTGTCGGAGGTGCAATGTCCGGATATTGGGTGATAGGCAGTGTGGCCAGACCAATAAGTCCCAAGATCACTATCAGGATGGAGATTACCGTTGACAGTACCGGACGATTAATAAATCTATCTAATTTCATGTTCTTTTTACTGATTAGGAGTTAACGACTGGCGATTGGCAGTTTGCGTTGGTATACCGCAGGCTGTTTATCACTAATCGTTAAACGTTAGTTAAACGCAGTTTGGATATTACCTTCCTTCTGGTCTTTAATGGCTTTCTGATATTCGGCCTCTTTCTCTTCGGGAGTGATAGGAGTGATGACTTGTCCGTCTTTCAGGTTCTGCACACCTTCTATCACAATCTTGTCGCCGGATTTCAAGCCGTCGGTAACATAGAAGTATTTACCGTCGTTCAGGCTGAATACCTGGATTTCGGTGTTTTTCAGCGTGTTGTCCGGTTGGGCAACGAACACAAACTTCTTATCCTGTATCTCCGTAGTGGCCGATTGCGGAATCATAATCACGTTTTCCATCGGGTTGGGGAATACTACGTTTCCTGTACCGCCGCTACGCAGGATGTTGTGCTTGTTGGGGAAGAGCGCGCGCATGTTCACAGCGCCTGTTGTCTGGTCGATGACGCCGCTGATGGTTTCTACACGTCCGCTGTCGGCATACATGGTTCCGTCAATCAGTTGCAGTTGCACCTGAGGCATCTTTGCAAGGATTTCTTTGATGCTGCCGCCTTCACGTATCAGTGAAAGGAGCTGTCTTTCGGTCATGGAGAAATAAGCGAACATCTCGGAGATATCGGCAACCGTAGTCAGCGGAGTGCTCATAGAGGGGCTTACCAAGCTACCCACACGATAGGGGATAGTGCCAACAATACCGTCGCTGGGACTTGTTACGCTGGTGTACGACAAGTTGTTCTTGGCATTGACCAGTTGTGCTTCCGCCTGTGCCAATTGCGCTTTGGTCTGCGCCAATTGGTTTTCGGCCATTTGCAGGTCATAGTCACTGATGATGTTCTTTTGATTCAGCGTACGCTTGTTGCTGACTGTAAGCTCTTGCGTATTTACGGCGGCCTTTGCTGTTTCAACCGCTGCTTTGGCTGAATTTACGGCAGCCTGGTACTGCACAGGATCGATACTGAACAAAACTTGTCCTTTACGCACAACAGAACCTTCGTCTACGTGTAGTTTAGTGATAAAACCACTCACCATAGGGCGGATTTCCACATCTTGTTTACCTTTGATAGTAGCCGGATAACTGTTTGTCAGGTTGGCAGTGGTGGTCTCTACCGTAATCACTGCGAATTCGGGTGCTTTACCCGTACTTTTGTCACCTTGTCCACAACTGCTGAGCAGTGCCAAGCAACATGCCAATAATACTAATCTACTCTTCATACTTTTTATAATTCTCTGTATAATTTTATTCTAGTTAATCGGAAGCTTTTGTGTGTCAATCATAGAAGAAAAAAGGTAGACGTGAAAACTGAATGTATCTATTTAGTTTTCGGTCGCAAAATTATTCTTTTCTCGGTATATAAGGTGTGAACATCCTTGTTTTTTAACTATGTTTTATATATAGTCGGGAGAAATCTTTGTTTTTTGATTAAAATACTGTAAAGCATACTGCTAATTGCCGGATAACCTTTATTTTTGCATCATGTTAGATTGTAAGCGTCATAATAAAAAGAGACCGTTTATACGTAGGTTGTTGGGGGCAGTCGCAGGAATGGCTGTCTTGTATTCTTGTGCCAGTGTGGGGCGTCTGGAGGGTGGCTCGATAGACGAGGAACCGCCGCGTTTCGTCACGAGTTCTCCATTGCCGGGCACTCTCCATAACAAGAAGAAAAAAATATCAATCGAATTCGATGAATTTATCAAGTTGGAGAAGGCGAATGAGAAGGTTGTTATCTCACCGCCTCAGGTGCAACAACCGGAGATAAAGGCAAATGGCAAGAGAGTGGTGGTTAATTTGCAAGATACGCTGAAGGCCAACACCACGTATACCATAGATTTCTCCGACGCTATCCAAGATAATAATGAAGGCAATCCTATGGAAAGCTTTACTTACACGTTTTCCACCGGGGCGGAGCTTGACTCAATGGCCATTGCCGGCACGCTGCTCGATGCATCGAACCTGGAACCGGTGAAAGGGTTGTTGGTTGGCTTGCATGCCAATCTGGCCGATTCGGCCTTTACCACACAGCCTTTCGACCGCGTAGGACGTACGGACAGCCGGGGACGGTTCTCCATACGCGGGGTGGCCCCGGGCAAGTACCGCATGTATGCCCTCATGGATGCCGACCAGAATTTTAAGTTCTCCCAACCTACGGAGATCATAGCTTTCAATGACTCTCTCGTTATTCCTTCCATGGAGGAGCGTACACGTCAGGATACTTTGTGGAAAGACTCTCTGACCATAGATACGGTTATGGAGAGGCGGTATACTCACTTTTTGCCGGATGATGTGCTGTTGCGCAGTTTCAAGCAGAAGTCTTTCTCGCAGCGCCTTATGAAGACGGAACGCCTTATACCGGAGAAGTTTTCTTTCTATTTTACAGCTCCGGCTGACAGCCTGCCTCTGATGAAGGGACTGAATTTCGATGAAAAGGATGCTTTTGTCATAGAGCAAACAACCGGACGGAACGATACGATTCATTATTGGATAAAAGATTCCTTACTCTATCAGCAGGATACATTGAGGATGAGCCTGACTTATTTGTACACAGATACGTTGGAACAGTTAGTTCCCAGGACGGATACGTTGAGAATCGTGTCGAAGGTAAGTTGGAAGAAGCTGCAGGAAAAGAAGCAGGAGGAGAAAGAGAAGGCCGAAAAGGAAAAGAAGAAAAAAAGGAAGAAGGGTGAGGAAGAACCGGAGCCGACTACTTTTCTGTCGATGGATGTGTATGCGCCTTCGGCCATGGATGTGTACGACTATATCACACTGAGTTTTACAGAGCCGATAGCGAGCTTTAATGATACTGCTTTGCACGTAAGGCAGAAGGTGGATACGTTGTGGCAGGATGTCCCGTTCGACATTATGCGCGATTCGCTGGATTTGAAACAGTATAATCTGTATGCCGACTGGAAACCGGGTGAAAGCTACGCCTTTGAAGTGGACTCCACCGCTTTTCATGGGCTTTATGGCCTGTTTACCGATAAAGTGAAGAAAGAGTTTACGGTGAAGAAGCTGGAAGAGTACGGACAGATATTCTTCAATATAACCGGAGCCGATTCTTTGGCGTTTGTAGAATTGCTGGATACTCAGGATAAGGTGGTACGGACAGTGCCGGTGGTAGAGGGCAAGGCTGACTTTTATTATCTGAATCCGGGAAAATACGGAGCCCGGCTCATTAACGATACAAACGGAAACGGCGTGTGGGATACCGGTGATTATGCTGCCAAACGCCAGCCGGAAATGGTTTATTATTATCCGCAGGTGCTGGAGTTCAAGGCCAATTTTGATTTGATTCAGGATTGGAATGTGAAAGAAAGGCCACTGGATAAGCAGAAGCCGGATGAACTAAAAAAACAAAAACCAGATGAAGACAAGAAAAAGAAAAATAGCCGGAATAATCGCAACAATGACAGCAACCGCAACAGCGGCAGGGGATACAGTTACTAAAAAGAAGCGGGCATTGGGCCTGCTTTTGCTGGCGGGGCTTTTATGGCTGGGCGGCACGATGCCTGTGCAGGCCCAGTGTGTGGCAAAGAATGAAGCATTCCAGTCGGGTGAGCATGTCATGTATGATTTATATTTTAACTGGAAATTTATCTGGAAGAAAGTGGGACTGGCAAGTTTGACCACGAATGGCACTACCTATCATTCCAAGCCTGCATATCGTTTCAACCTTCTCTCTGTGGGCAGCAAGAAAACTGATTTTTTCTTTAAGATGCGCGATACGTTGACCTGCTATGTCAGTGACAAGCTTGAACCGCTCTATTTCCGTAAGGCTGCCGAGGAGGGGAAGCGTTATACGGTGGATGAGGCGTGGT
The DNA here is from genome assembly GCF_025146565.1 of Bacteroides eggerthii. Lineage (NCBI taxonomy): Bacteria > Pseudomonadati > Bacteroidota > Bacteroidia > Bacteroidales > Bacteroidaceae > Bacteroides > Bacteroides eggerthii. The sequence goes on from NZ_CP102258.1 coordinate 803,866, forward strand.
TTTCCTATAATGACGGTGTGGCTACCGTAAAGCAGAAACGAACGTGGCACAATCCAGTGCGCGAGCCGCAGGAAATGGAATATAGCGACAGCCGTTGCATTTTCGACATGTTGAGCATCTTGGCACAGGCGCGTTCCTACGATCCCCGCGATTACAAAGTCGGGGAGAAGATACTTTTTCCCATGGCAACGGGGCGCAGAGTGGAAGAGCAGACCCTGATTTATCGCGGCAAGGAGGAGATAGAGGCGAATAACGACACCATCTATCGCTGTCTTGTATTCTCTTTTGTGGAATACAAGAAAGGGAAAGAGAAAGAGGTGATCACTTTCTTTGTTTCCGATGACAAGAACCACCTCCCCATACGTTTGGATATGTATCTGAACTTTGGCTCTGCGAAAGCCTTTCTCAAGAGCGTGAGGGGAAACCGCTACCCGATGACATCCGTAGTGGAAAAGTAACCCCGGCCTTCCTAAAGGGGAACGGCAAACGGCAGTGCATCCCCTTTTCTGAAAACGCTGGACTCGAATGTGGCTACCAGCTCTCCTTTTTGGTTGGTGATGTCAATCTGGTAATATCCGGTGCTGCGTCCGGCATACCGTTCGCGGGCTTCGGCATACAGCGTGTCTCCGGGACCGCTGCTGCGCAGGAATGTGATGTTGGAAGAGAGCGAGAAGGCGAGTGTGCCATGGGAGTTGGCGGCGGCTGCCAAAGCAAGGTCGGCCAGCGTAAAGAGGGCCCCGCCCTGGGTGCGGTTGCCGGCATTGAGGTGCTCTTCCGTAATGACCAGACGTGCTTTGCCATACCCTTCTTTTATTTCTATCAATTCCACGCCAACATTGTCGGCGAAGCGGTCTTTCTTGAAAAATTCCTGTGGAGTCATATTGCTTTGATGATTAATGGTTACAATTTATGATTGTTATCAAAGGAAAACCGGTTGTTTTGGACGCAAATGTAATATTTTAGCCTTTAATTGGATAATTTAGGCGGGTTATTTTCTAAGGGCCGCGCTACATTTGCAGTCGAAAAATCGACAATATTAATAAATAAATCCCTTACTTATGAAAACAGCTCTTACTACATTGGGCATTTCCCTTTTTGTTTTGGCAGGTTGTGCAGGACAAAAGCAGTCTGCAAACGACTTTATACAGGAGAATATTGATAATGCGGTGGCGCAGGAAACGCTTCAGACCGATATTATTGAGAAATCCGGTGAAATCCTCAACCCGCGTACTATTGATGAGGAGGGAAATATTCATTATATTCCCATTGATGACTGGTGTTCGGGTTTCTTTCCCGGTAATATATGGTATACGTATGAACTGACCGGTGACAAGAAGTGGTTGCCGCTGGCAGAGAAATATACGGAAGCGCTGGACTCTGTGCAATACCTGACTTGGCATCACGACGTAGGTTTTATGATCGGTTCCAGTTATCTGAACGGATACCGTTTTGCCAATAAGGAGGAGTACAAGCCCGTAATAATCCAGACGGCCCGGTCATTGTCCACCCGTTTCCGTCCGAATCCGGGAGTCATTCAGTCTTGGGATGCCGATAAGGGCTGGCAGGCGAAACGCGGCTGGAAATGCCCGGTCATCATTGATAATATGATGAATCTTGAACTGATGTTTGAGGCCACCAGACTATCGGGCGACTCTACTTTCTATGATATAGCCAGAAAACACGCCGACACTACGATGGCGAATCATTTCCGGGCGGATAACAGTTGTTACCACGTAGTGGATTACGATCCGGAAACAGGTGAAGTCCGCAAGAAGCAGACGGCGCAGGGCTATGCCGATGAGTCGGCTTGGGCTCGCGGGCAGGCATGGGCTCTGTACGGCTACACGATGTGTTACCGCTATACGCACGATGTCAAGTACTTGGAGCAGGCTGAAAAAATATACGGCTTTATCTTTAATAACAAGAATCTTCCGGAAGATCTGGTTCCCTACTGGGACTTCGATGCTCCCAAGATTCCTGACGAACCTCGTGATGCTTCCGCCGCTGCATGTACGGCTTCTGCCCTCTATGAGTTGAGCACCTATATTCCGGGCAAGGGATATAAAGAAAAGGCGGACAAGATTATGGAGAGCCTTGCTTCTCCGGCCTATCGTGCCGAGGTGGGGACTAACGGCAACTTCATCCTGATGCATTCGGTAGGCAGTATTCCTCATGGTGCGGAAATTGATGTGCCTCTGAACTATGCCGACTATTACTTTCTGGAGGCTTTAATGCGTAAAAGAGACTTGGAAAAATGAAAAACCGGTTGAATATATTGTTAGGTGGTTTAGGGTTGTTCGCCTTGCAGGGTTGCAAGGCTCCACAGGGCGGACAAGCCCGACAACCCAATGTGATTTATGTCTTTCCCGACCAGTATCGTAACCAGGCAATGGAATTTTGGGGTCAGGAAGGTTTTCGTGAGCGGGTGAACTTCCGGAATGACCCGGTGCATACCCCTCGTCTGAATGATTTTGCGAGGGAGTCCATGGTGCTGACTTCCGCCATGAGCAACTGTCCGCTGAGTAGCCCGCACCGGGGCTCGTTGTTGACCGGAATGTATCCCAACAAAAGCGGCGTCCCTTTGAACTGCAACTCCAACCGTCCTATCAGTTCATTGCGTGCGGATGTGGATTGCGTGAGCGACGTGTTCAGCGGTGCGGGTTACGATTGTGCCTACTTCGGCAAGCTGCACACCGACTTTCCTACTCCCAACGACCCCCAGCGGCCGGGGAAATATGTGGAAGACCGCATACCGGCATGGGACGCTTACACACCGAAAGAGCGCCGTCATGGATTTAATTACTGGTACTCCTACGGTACATTCGATGAGCATAAGAACCCCCATTACTGGGATACGGACGGCAAACGTCACGACCCGCACGAATGGTCTCCGCTGCACGAGGCGGGCAAAGTTGTCTCCTATCTGAGGAATGAGGGTAATGTGCGCAACCCGAAAAAGCCGTTTTTCATCATGGTAGGTATGAACCCGCCGCATAGTCCGTACCGTTCGTTGGACGACTGTATGGAGCAGGACTTCAACCTCTACAAAGACCGGCCATTGGACAGTCTGCTGATCCGTCCCAACGCCGATCCGGAAATGGCAAAGGCGGAGAGTGCGCGTTACTACTTTGCTTCGGTTACGGGTGTTGACCGCGCTTTCGGGCAGATACTCGATGCTTTGGAGGAACTGGGGCTGGATGAGAATACAATCGTTGTTTTCTCTTCCGATCATGGTGAAACGATGTGCAGCCAGCATACGGATGATCCGAAGAACTCTCCGTTCTCCGAGTCCATGAATGTACCTTTCATCGTCCGCTTCCCCGGTAAGATCAAGCCACGTTTGGACGACCTGATGCTTTCCTCGCCGGACATCATGCCCACCTTGCTGGGATTGGCGGGACTGTCCGGTTCCATACCTGCGACTGTGCAGGGACATAACTATGCCCCGCTGTTCTTGGACGAAAAGGCCGATGTGGTACGCCCTACGGGTGCTCTTTATATCCAGAACCTGGACGGAGAGAAGGATGCGGACGGCAAAATCCGTTCTTATTTTCCCGCATCGCGCGGATTCAAGTCGTCCCATTATACGCTGGCGCTCTATATAGACCGCGACAGCCGGAAGCTCGTGAAGAGCCTGCTGTTTGATGACAGGAACGATCCGTACCAGATGAATAACCTCCCGTTGGAGGAGAATAAGGATGTTGTGGACGGATTGTGTGCCGAAATGGGGAAGGTGCTGAAGGAGATTGACGACCCTTGGTATAGGGAACGCATCCTGTCCGATATGATACCGTACGGTGAATAAGGATGATGACTGTTGCACCGGAGTGCTCTGTGACACACCCTTATTATATGCTTTCCGCTTTCGGGGCGCTTATTTGTTCAGCTTCCATTCGCATCCGTCCTTGCCGTCCTTGATTTCAAATCCCAGGGCAGTCAGTTCGTTGCGTATCTTGTCGCTGGTGGCCCAGTCTTTGTTGGCTTTGGCCTTCATGCGTTCTTCCAGCAGCATGTCCACCACTTTTCCGAAGGCGGCTTCGCGTTCGGCATTGGAGGCGTTGTCTTCCTTCAGTCCCAGAATATCGAAGCAGAAGAGGTGGAATGTCTCTTTCAGCTCTTTCAGGTCTTCGGCGGTAATGGTGTCGTTTCCGGCGAGGATGTTGTTCACCATTTTGGCGCCTTCAAAGAGGTGGGCGATGACGATCGGAGAGTTCAGGTCGTCGTTCATGGCTTCGTAGCACTTGGCACGCAGGGCTTTCGCATCTACCGTAGAGGTTGCTGCCGGTGTAATCTTGTCCAGTCCATGTACGGCATCCATCAGTCTGGCCAGACCCTTTTCGGCGGCTTGCAGGGCTTCGTTGCTGAAGTCCACCGTGCTGCGGTAGTGCGCCTGCAAGGTGAAGAAGCGGATGGTCATCGGGCTGTATGCTTGTTCCAGCATGGGGTGCGTGCCGGTGAACAGCTCTTCCAGGGTGATGAAGTTGCCGTAGCTCTTGCCCATTTTCTGTCCGTTCACAGTCAGCATGTTGTTGTGCATCCAGTAGTGCACCATGTCGTGACCTTGTGAGGCTACGGATTGTGCAATCTCACATTCGTGGTGCGGGAAGATAAGGTCCATGCCGCCGCCATGTATGTCGAAGTTCTCGCCGAGGTATTTTTTGCCCATGGCCGTACATTCTGCGTGCCAGCCGGGGAAACCGTTGCTCCATGGGCTGGGCCAGCGCATGATATGTTCGGGCTGCGCACATTTCCAGAGGGCGAAGTCGGCGGGGTTATGCTTTTCGCTCTGTCCGTCCAGCTCGCGGGAGGTGTTGAGCACATCGTCCAGATTGCGGCCGGAGAGTTTGCCGTAATGGTGGTCTTTATTGTATTTGGCCACGTCGAAGTAGACGGAACCTTCACTCTCGTAGGCATATCCGTTCTTCATGATTTCCTTCACGAGTGCTATCTGCTCAATGATATGGCCGCTGGCATGCGGCTCGATGCTGGGCGAAAGGACGTTCAGCGCGTCCATTGCCTGGTGGTAACGGTTGATGTAGTACTGTGCCACCTCCATAGGTTCGAGTTGTTCCAGACGGGCTTTCTTGGCTATCTTGTCTTCGCCGTCGTCGGCATCATGTTCCAAATGCCCCACATCGGTGATATTGCGCACGTAGCGTACTTTGTAGCCGATATGCGTGAGATAGCGGAAAAGCAGGTCGAAAGTTATGGCCGGACGTGCGTGTCCCAAGTGCGGGTCGCCATAGACGGTCGGTCCGCAGACGTACATGCCCACATGAGGGGCGTGCAGGGGTACGAATAACTCCTTTTTTCTATCTAAGGTGTTGTAAATGGTCAGTTGTTGTTCCATAACGTTTGTCTTTTAGTTCATTACGAAGCACAAAGTTACGGAATTTCTATGAATATAACAGCCCTGTGTGCGAAATATTATAATAGGCCGATGTGCAGAGATATGTTCCCACCGCGGGAGAGGCATGTTCCCAATACGACTGAACGGGGCTCTCATTACGACTGAAACGTGTTCCCAATACGACTGAAAGGATGTCCCACTATGACCGTCGGCGGTGGGACATCAACCATTCATCCACTCAGCAAGTTACGGAGCGGCGTTGCCTTTGGGTGTGTGCTGCTCGTCCCAGTTGTACTCATCGGTGTACCTGTCGAAAACGGGGACTTCGTCGATGCCTGTCTGAAGAAACAGTGCGGCGATCTCTTCTTGCTCCCCGGGCGAGAGTGCGCGTTCCTGATGCAGAATACGGTAGTAGGTGGTGCGGGGATAAAGGTCGTGCATCTTCCGCTTCAGATACACCGCTTTTTTGTAGGGGATGTTGTCGAAAAGACTGCTGATGCCCCAGGCATAACGCTGTTTCTCGGTGCTGCGGAAGTAGGCGCACCGGCCGGCTTCTGCGGGATAGTTGGCGGGATTCACCGCCATGATGTGTGTCACTTCGGCAGGGACATGCTGTGCGGCGAGATGGCGCAGGCAGTTTGCGCTCCGGGCGCAGGAGGTATTGAGACAGTGCAGGTAGTGGAAGGGGACGGATTGGTAGTTGAAGTTTTCCATGATGTTTTCTTTTGGTGGTGGCAAAGATAGGGTTTTCTCAGGATGAAATACTATTTTTGCGGCATGAAGTCAAAAGAACGTGTGTTATTGGGAATGAGCGGCGGTACGGACAGCTCTGTGGCTGCCATGAGACTGCTGGATGCCGGTTATGAGGTGACGGGAGTTACTTTCCGTTTTTACGAGGTGGACGGCAGGACGGAGTATTTGGACGATGCGCGTGCATTGGCTGCGAGGCTGGGCATTGAGCATGTCACATACGATGCGCAGGAGCTTTTCCGCGAACGCATCATCCGCTACTTTATCGATGAATACCTGGCGGGGCATACTCCTGTCCCCTGCACGCTCTGCAACAATGAACTGAAATGGGCGCTTCTGGCAAGAATAGCCGATGAAAAGGGGATTTATTGGATTTCCACCGGGCATTATGCGCGTAAAGCCCTCTTGGGAGAACAATGTTATATCGCTCCGGCATCGGACAGGGACAAGGACCAGACTTTCTTTTTGTGGGGATTGAAGCAGGACATCTTGCAACGCATGTTGCTCCCGATGGGGGATGTGACGAAAGAGGAAGCGCGCGCCTATGCTGCCGGGCGTGGGTTTGCGCGTGTCGCCTCCAAGAAGGACAGTATAGGGGTATGCTTCTGCCCGTTGGATTACCGTTCTTTCCTGAAGCGTGAAGTCCCTGCGGAGCGGTTGCCGGGAAAGGGTCTTTTTATCGGTGAAAAGGGGGAAATATTGGGCAGGCACGAGGGGTATCCCTTTTATACGATAGGCCAACGGCGCGGGCTGGGGATTCATCTCAATCGTGCCGTATTTGTGAAGGAAGTCAGGACAGCGACGAACGAGGTGGTACTTGCACCGCTCGCTTCCCTGTATAAGGACGAAATGCTGCTGAAAGATTGGAACCTCGTCAGTGAGCAACGGGTGTTGGGCATGGAAACGGTCATCGTGAAGATACGCTATCGCAAGCAGGCGAACCGTTGCAGGGTGGCTCTGATGGCGGACGGATGCCTGAGGGTGTCGTTGCTGGAGCCTTTGGAGGCTATCGCTCCGGGGCAGGCCGCCGCTTTCTATGATGCGGACGGCTTGCTGTTGGGCGGTGGTATCATTCTTTGAAATTCAGTTTCAGCATTTCCTCGATGTACTCTCTTGTATTGCTGAGGCGGGGAACCTTGTGCTGTCCGCCGAGTTTGCCTTTGCTGTCCAGCCAGTCGTGGAACAGGTTCTTGCGGGCCACGATTATCTCCAACGGCTGTAAGGCCAGGTCGTTTTGCCGTTTGGCCTCATAGTCGGAATTTACTTCTTTGAGGGTGTCGTCCAGTATCTTGGCAAACTTCTCCAGGCTATCCGGCATCCGGGCGAACTCAACCAGCCACTGGTGGCGGCATTTGGCGTGCTCGTCCATAAAGACAGGAGCCGCGGAATAGTCTATGATCTGCGCTCCGGTGGCTGCACAGGCTTTGTTCAGGCCTTTCTCGGCATTCTCCACAATCAGCTCTTCGCCAAAAGCGTTGATGAAGTGCTTCGTGCGGCCGGTAATGACAAATTTGTAGGGGCGGTTGCCGGTGAACTTCACTGTGTCCCCGATCATATAACGCCATAGTCCGGCGGAAGTGGAGATGACCATTGCGTAGTTTTTGTTCAGCTCTACCTCTTCCAGACAACAGATGCGCGGATTCTCCTTGCCGACATCTTCCAGGGGAATGAATTCATAGAAGATGCCGTAGTCAATCATCAGCAGCATGGCAGGGTCGTTCGGGTCGTTTTGCGTGCCGAAATAGCCTTCGGATGCATTGTACGTTTCCACATAATGCATCTTGGAACTTTTGATGATTTGCTTATATTGCTCCCGGTAAGGAGTGAAAGCTACTCCGCCATGGAAGAATACTTCCAGATTGGGCCATACTTCTTCCAGCGACTGCTTGCCGGTTTTCTCCAGTATGTGTTTGATGAGCACCAGCATCCAGGAGGGCACTCCCGAGAGGTTGGTGACATTGGTGTGGAGCGTGCTGTTGGCTATTGCTTCCATCTTGGACTCAAAATCACTCATCAGGGCGATCTTCTTGCTCGGCACGCGGATGTAATTCACCAGCGGGTGTACATTCTGTATCAGTATGGCGGATAAATCGCCCACCAGACTGTGGTTGGAATTCAGGTTCGGGCTGTGGCTGCCGCCGAGAATGAGGCCTTTCCCTGAGAAGAAGCGGCTTTCCGGGTTCTGCCCCAGATAGATGGCGACGGCGTCTTTGCCGCCCTGATAGTGGGTGTCCTGCAGGGACTCTTTGCTGACCGGCAGGAATTTGCTTTTATCATTGGTTGTTCCCGAAGACTTGGCAAACCAGCGTATTTCCGAGGGCCATAGCAGGTTCTGCTCGCCGGCCCGCAGACGGGCTACGTAAGGCTTGATCTCTTCGTAGGTTTGTATGGGAAGACGTTTCTTGAAATCTTCATAAGTACGGATGGAAGCGTAATCGTATTTCTTGCCCCATTCCGTATTGGCGGCCATACGTATCAGGCGGTGCATGACGCCTGCCTGCAGTTCGCTTGCATGGTCGGTGTATCGTTCGATTTCTTTCAGGCGGGGGGCGAAGTATACTTTGTTCAGAAATTTTGTAATATTCATCGTTCTTATTGAAATCTGTATTTAATGCGCAAAAGTAATCTTATTTATCGGCATCTCTATCTTTTTTCTCTTTTTTTTCTATCTTTACGTCCGTATAGGAGAAAAGAACCGTAATTTAAACTAAAACATTATGAGAATCGGTATTTTGACTTCAGGAGGGGACTGTCCCGGTATCAATGCGACTATTCGTGGCGTATGCAAAACCGCTATCAACCACTATGGAATGGAGGTGATAGGTATTCATAGCGGCTTTCAAGGATTATTGACAAAAGATGTGGAGTCGTTTACGGATAAGTCCTTGTCGGGATTGCTGAACCTGGGCGGTACAATGCTGGGAACCTCCCGCGAAAAGCCGTTCAAGAAGCATGGAGTGGTGTCCGATGTGGATAAACCTGCTTTGATAGAGAAGAACGTCAAAGAACTGGGGCTGGACTGTATTGTGTGCATTGGCGGCAACGGTACGCAGAAAACCGCCGCTAAACTGGCTGCCAGAGGACTGAACATCGTTTCCGTTCCCAAGACCATCGATAATGATATTTGGGGGACTGATTTCTCCTTCGGCTTTGACTCTGCCGTCAGCATCGCTACGGATGCCATAGACCGGCTTCACTCCACTGCCAGTTCGCACAAACGGGTGATGGTGATAGAGGTAATGGGACACAAAGCCGGGTGGATTGCATTGTATTCCGGCATGGCGGGAGGAGGCGATGTGATCCTGATTCCCGAACTTTCCTATAATATCCACAATATCGGAGATACAATCCTGAACCGCTTGAAAAGAGGGAAACCCTATTCTATCGTAGTGGTGGCGGAGGGCATCCAGACTGACGGCAGGAAGCGTGCTGCTGAGTATATCGCGCAGGAGATTGAATACGAAACGGGTATTGAGACGCGTGAAACCGTTCTGGGGTATATTCAGCGTGGAGGTTCGCCTACGCCTTTTGACCGTAATCTGTCGACCCGCATGGGAGGTCATGCTACGGAGCTGATTGCAGGAGCGCGGTTCGGGCGTATGGTGACTCTGAAAGGAAATGAAATATCCTCGGCGCCTTTGGAAGAGATAGCCGGAAAACTTAAGTTAGTGACCGAGGAACATGATTTAGTTGTTCAAGGCAAGCGTATGGGAATCTGCTTCGGATAGCTTCTCTGTTGCGTCTGTTGCGTTTTCTTCCGCTGCCGTATTTTCTTCTATCATGTGGTTTTGCACTTTGGCTGTTTCAATGGCCGTTTTGAAGTTGCCGTCATTCTTTATCTTTTTCAAGGCCATTTGTGCGGCATTCTGTTGTGACTCTTTCTTGGAATAGCCTGTGCCTGTACCGGCTGGAAGATTCTCAATGAGGACTTCTGTGTGGAACATTGGGTTATAGTCCCGGTCGAGGGACTGTTCTATCAGCTCAAAGGAGACTTCCATTTTGTTCTTCTGGCTCCATTCGATGAGCTTGGACTTGAAGTTGACTTCCTTGCGCGACATCTTGTCAAGGTCAATGTAGTTCTTGAGGATTTTCTCTTCCATGAACTGTTTGCAACGTTCGTAGCCCTGGTCCAGATAGATGGCTCCGATAAGTGCTTCGAAAGCATTGCCGTACATGTAGCTGTTGTGTGAGGAAGAACGGGTGGAGTATTTGACAAGTTTGTCCAGCCCTATTTCTACGGCCAGTTTGTTCAAGGTTTCCCGTTGCACGATTTTTGAACGGGTATTGGTAAGAAAGCCCTCTCGGCGGCCTTCAAAGTGCTTATACACAATATCTCCCACGATGGCGTCCAGAATGGCGTCGCCCAAGAATTCCAGTCGCTCGTTGTTCAATGGCCGCCCTTTCTCGGAACGGACAGAGGTGGACTTGTGTAGCAGGGCCTGCTGGTAGAAACGGATATTGCGGGGAAAAAAACCAAGTATCTTGTAAAAACAAAAATAAGACTCTCTGTCCTTACGGAATAAGAGCCTTATTTTGTCTATTTGGTTACGTAACACGACCGTATTATTCTGCGTATTTCTTGAAAATAACACATGCGTTATGACCACCGAATCCAAAAGTATTGGACAAGGCTACGTTCACTTCACGCTTTTGGGCTTTGTTGAACGTAAAGTTCAGGTCATAGTCGATGTTTTCGTCGTTGTCACCCTCTTCGTGGTTGATAGTCGGAGGAACAATGCCATTCTGGATAGCAAGGATACTTGCAATAGCTTCTACCGCACCGGCAGCACCCAATAAGTGGCCTGTCATGGATTTGGTTGAACTGATGTTCAGTTCATAAGCATGCTTTCCGAATACTTCCTGGATAGCTTTTACTTCCGAAATATCACCAACCGGAGTAGATGTACCATGAACATTGATGTAATCTACTTCCTCAGGCTTCATCTCTGCGTCTTCCAACGCATTTCTCATTACCAACTTGGCTCCCAAGCCTTCCGGGTGGGAAGCTGTCAGGTGATGAGCATCGGCAGACATACCTACACCGGCAACCTCTGCATAAATCTTGGCGCCACGTGCTTTGGCGTGTTCCAGTTCTTCAAGAACCAGACATCCACCGCCTTCACCCATGATGAAGCCGTCGCGGCTTGCGCTGAACGGACGGGATGCAGTCTCCGGAGAGTCGTTGCGGGTAGATAAAGCGTGCATAGCGTTGAAACCACCTACACCACAAGCGGCGATAGCTGCTTCCGAACCACCGCTGACAATGGCATTGGCCTTACCCAAACGGATGAGGTTGAATGCATCAGCAATAGCATTGGTAGAAGTGGCGCATGCAGAACAAGTCGCATAGTTAGGACCATGAAAACCGTACAGGATAGAAATTTGTCCGGCAGCAATGTCCGAAATCATCTTAGGGATGAAGAACGGATTGAACTTAGGACCGTTTTCTTTATGGAGGGCATAGTTACCTGCTTCTTCTTCAAATGTACGGATTCCACCAATACCGGCACCAAAGATGACACCGATTTTGTTCAAATCCTCATTTTCGACATCAAGACCGGAATCTTCTACCGCCTGCTTGGCTACGCCGATAGCGTATTGAGTATACAAGTCCATCTTGCGAGCCTCTTTGCGGTCGATATATTGATTGGCATCAAAGTTCTTCACTTCGCATGCGAATTGGGTCTTGAAAAGTGATGCGTCGAAATGAGTAATAGGTCCTGCTCCACTAACCCCATTCACGAGATTTTCCCAGAATTCGGGTACTGTGTTGCCAATGGGAGTAATGGCGCCAAGACCTGTTACTACAACTCTTTTTAATTCCATACTAAGAAATGAATGGATTAAGATTACTTAGCGTGTTCTTCGATGTAAGATACAGCATCACCTACAGTACCAATCTTCTCAGCTTGGTCATCAGGAATAGAGATACCGAATTCTTTTTCGAATTCCATGATAAGTTCTACAGTGTCAAGAGAATCCGCTCCTAAATCGTTAGTGAAGCTAGCTTCGTTAGTAACTTCTGATTCTTCAACGCCTAATTTGTCGACGATAATCGCTTTCACTCTTGATGCAATTTCAGACATAACTTTAAGTTTTTAATTAATAATTAGTTTTATTTCTTTAAATTTGCGGTGCAAAGGAATAAATATTTATTGTTCCTCGCAAATATTTGATGAATTAAATGTACCTTTTTGCACATTTTTCACGGTTTTGTGCAGGGATTGGAGGGCTTATGAGTAAAAACATTGCTATTTTGGCTTCCGGTAACGGGACGAATGCAGAAAACATCATCCGTTATTTTCAAAATAGCGAATCGGTGAATATAGGGCTGGTTTTAGCTAATAGGGAGACAGCTTTGGTTTTGGAACGTGCACGCAGTCTGAATGTTCCGTTTGCCTGTATGGGTAAAACCGAGTGGGTGGATGGAACGGCTGTGTTGGCTCTGCTGGAGGAGAGGGGCATTGACTTCATCGTCCTTGCCGGTTTTCTTGCACGTATACCGGATTGTATCTTGCATGCTTATCCCAATAAGATTATAAATATTCATCCTTCTTTATTACCCAAATTCGGAGGTAAAGGCATGTACGGAGATCGTGTACATGAAGCGGTGGTGGCTGCCGGCGAAACGGAAACCGGCATTACTATACATTATTTAAATGAGCATTTTGATGAGGGGGAAGTCATTGTGCAGTACAGATGCCCTGTTTTGCCGCAGGATACGGCGGAAGATGTGGCAAAGAAAGTGCATGCGCTGGAGTATGAGTATTACCCGCAGGTCATAGAGCGTTTGTTATCGGAGATGTGCTGACAATCTTTCGGAATATTGTTTTTTGCGGACAGAAGCGGCATATTATTCCGGATGATTCAAAATTGTGTATGCTTCTTTCTCTCTTCTTAAAGGATAATCTCCCCGTAGCTTTTCGAATAACTCCGGATGTGTTTTTAATGCGTTGCTGTCCCGGCGGGGGTCATACATTTGCAAATAGGCATCCGATAGGTCATCTGCTGTGATTTGCAGCTGTTTTGGAGCGGGCGGAATAATTTGGTAGTCCGTTTGTATATTGAAATAACGGCATAGGGCATCCAGCGACATGCGGGTGGCGTTGGCTTTACCGTCTGCCGAGTAGCCGGCAATATGGGGGGTTCCGAGGAACACTTTGTCTAATAAATCTATATTTATGGCAGGCTCGTTTTCCCAAACATCAATGACAGCATCTGAAATGGCTCCTGTCTCTAAGGCGTTCAGTAGTGCATTTGTTTCGATAACTTCTCCGCGTGAGGTGTTGATGATGACAGGCCGCCGCTTTAATGATCTGAAAAATGCAGCATCAGCCATGTGGTAGGTCTTATACTTCCCTTTTTTATATAAAGGTACGTGAAAGGTGAGTATATCGCACTCCTCCGCAAGCGACTGGAGGGAAGAGAACTGCTGTTTTCCTTCTTTTTCTTCGCGCGGAAGGTCGTTGAGCAAGATATGCATGCCCAGCTCTTGTGCAACTTCAGCCACCTTGCTGCCCACATTGCCCACACCTATAATGCCGATAGTGGCTTCCGACAGGTTAATGCCTTTCTGCTTTTGCAGCAGGATCAATGATGAGTGCAGGTATTGGGCTACGGATGCGGAGTTGCATCCGGGAGCATTGGTCCAGGTGATGCCTGCTTCGTGGCAGTATTCCGTATCAATATGGTCGAATCCGATTGTTGCCGTAGCAATAAACTTCACTTGGCTGCCTGCCAGTAATTCCCGGTTGCATCGGGTGCGTGTACGGATAATGAGCGCATCCGCATCTTTTACCAAGGAGGGGGTAAAGTCTTTCCCCGGTGCGTAAACCACTTCATCCGCTATCTTTTCAATAGCTTCTTTTATAAAAGGTATTTTGTTGTCGACAATTACTTTCATGGCACTTTTGTTTATGTAGGCAAAGTTAAAAATAATTCGTGAGAATGAGGAATGTTGGTACAATAATACATACCTTTGACAGATTGTTTAAAACATAAATTTATATACTGATGAAAACACTGATTGGTTTTGAAGAAATAGAAGATAAGATAATTACCCTTCGCGGACAAAAAGTACTTTTGGACAGGGATGTTGCTGCTTTGTACGGGGTGGAAACACGGGATATTAATAAGTCCGTCAGAAATAATCCGGATAAATTCCCCAAAGGGTATGTTATTGAACTGAATGATAGTGAATTGAAAGGTTTGCGGTGGAAAAATTCCACCACAAATCTTTCTAAGTCAAGAGTTTTGCCCAAAGCCTTTACGGAGAAGGGATTGTATATGATTGCCACCATTCTGAAAAGTGCTCGTGCAACCGAGGCTACGATTTCCATTATTGAGACTTTTGCCAAGTTGCGCGAACTCTCCCGTACCTTGAACAACTTGCCGGATGCTTCCGAAGAGCAGCAGAAATCCTTATTGGAGAAAAGCGGTGATTTGTTCACCGATTTATTGGACAATAATCTTCAGGCAACGGATTCGGAGACAACGATCGAATTAAATCTTGCCGTATTGAAAGTAAAGCATACGGTAAAACGGAAAGCGGACAAGGAATAAATGCGGCAAACTGTTTGGCTGTGTGCAAAATATTGTATAGTTTTGTCAACTTGTGGGAATTTTGCAGCTTGTTGAACAAAGACTAATTATTTATATCCAATGAAGTGTATTCATATCATTACTCCTGTAAAGGACTCTATTGAGTTGACGCTACAAACTGTGGAGGCCGTTATGGCATCCGGTTTTCAAATACCGTTTACTTATACTGTATACAATGATTTCAGTACGGAAGAAAATACGGCAAAATTGCAGGAGGCGTCCGGGAGACTGGGATTTGAGTTGGTGAACCTTGCCGAGATTACAGAACATCCCTCCCCGAACTATCTGCTGGTGCTGCAAATGGCGCAACAGCGTGCCATTGAGGCTGATGCCGGTTTGATTATTGTAGAGTCGGATGTGGTGGTAAAGAAGAATACATTACAGGCTTTGTTTGACGGAGCAATGAAAAGAGAGGACTGTGGGATTGCAGCTGCTGTGACAGTGGATGCCAAAGGGAATATCAACTATCCTTATCTTTATGCCAAAGGGAAAGAGAATCAGGTGTTTCCGGAGAAGAAACATTGCAGCTTTTGCTGCTCCCTGTTGACTTTGAATTTCCTGAAAGCTTTCGACTTCCACCGGTTGGATCCTGAGAAGAACTGGCACGATGTAACTATCTCACACCAATCCCTGAAGGAAGGGTTTAAGAATTATTTATTTACTACATTGCCAGTGTTGCATCAGCCTCATGGCAGCCGTCCATGGAAACAACTGAAATATAAGAATCCGTTGAAGTATTATTGGTTGAAGTATACGAAAGGGTTGGATAAAATTTGATGTATTTATGAAATCTGAAATGAGCCGGAAAGCCGATATTTTTCATCCTCATACCTTAGTTATCCATCCGGATTTTGAGGCGTTGAGAGGGTTTGTACTCTCTTTACCTGAGCGTTTTGAAAAGAATGAGGGTATTGTAATCCATAAAGGGCGCAATGAATTGAGGAAAATGGAGTATAAAGGCCGGGAATATGTCGTTAAATCTTTCCACCGTCCCAATTTTATCAACCGTTTTGTGTACGGTATTTTTCGGCCTTCTAAAGCCAAACGTTCCTATGACCATGCCGAATTATATCGAAATATAGGTGTGGGGACCCCTCAACCGGTAGGGTATCTCAATGTGCGTAGCGGCCTGTTGTTCGACAGAAGTTACTATGTGAGCTGCTTGTCGGCATGTCCTTATGTCTATAATGACTTGTTCAAGCAGAAGTTTGAATATGAAGAAGACGTTCTGCGCGAGATAGGGAGGGTAACTGCTGTGCTTCATGAACATGGGTACGCTCATAAAGATTATGGGCGCGAAAATATTCTGTTTCAGAAAACGCCGGAAGGCATTAAATTGGAAATTGTGGATTTGAACCGGATGTTTATCGGTACTATCGGCATGAAAGCGGGCTGTAAGAACTTTGAGCGCCTGCCTGCCACTCCGCAGATGCATCGTTGGATGGCCGAGGAGTATGCAAAGGCCCGAGGTTTTGATGTTGAAAAATGTTTTGAACTGATGGTTGCTTACAGAAGTACCCAACCGGGAAAGATTGATAACCTTTATTGAAGATAGCCATGAATATTGTAGCCGTAGTCGTTACCTATAACCGAATAGAACTGCTGAAAAGGACTGTTCGCTGTTTGCAGCAGAACAAGCCGGTCTCTTCCATTGTAGTTGTCAATAACGGAAGTACGGATGCTACTGCCGAATGGTTGAAGACGCAGCCGGGACTTATTGTTATCAGTCAAGCGAATGTCGGCGGTTCGGGGGGCTTTTATACAGGTATGCAGTATGCATATCAGGCGGGTGCCGACTGGATTTGGTGCATGGATGATGATGTGTTTCCGCGTGCCGATTGTCTGGAGCAGCTATTGCTCCATGCCGATCGGGAAGACATAGGAATACTTGCTCCACGACGCTTGCAGGAAGGGAAGCTTTTCACGCATGAGTTTCAAGGTTATAACTTAATAAACCCTTTTGCTTCCATGTACACCGGTAAACTGTCGAAACAGACCGTAACAGAACCTGTGGAGATACAGGGAGCAGCTTTTGAGGGACCGTTTATCCGGCGTGAGGTTGTTGAGAAGATAGGTTACCCCAATAAGGAGCTGTTTATCTTTTGTGATGATACGGATTATTGTCTTCGTACGGTGCAGGCCGGGTTTAAAATACTATATGTTCCTACGGCACTGATGGACAAGGAGAAGTTTTTCTCGAACGACAGTTGGAGCGAACGGAATAAAAAGAAAAAGTGGAAACGTTTCTATCAGGTGCGCAATTCCACTTACTTGAGCCACCATTATGGACGTAATTGGGCAGTAAGGTATCTTCGGGGCTTTAATGGAGTGGCAGGCTATATTTTAACGGCCCTTCTTACTTGTCCGTTCACCGATGCTTACCAATGGAGTGATATTGCCAAACTGTGGAAAGCATATTGTGACGGGATACACGAACGGCTGGGCATTATGAAATAGCAGTGATTGATAAAAATCATACTACTCCTCCATTAAATTTATCCATTCCTTTATTATGGTGTCAATGGTAAACCGTTTGCTGCTTTCAATGGCATTGGCCGCCATGGATTTGCGCAATTTATCATCTGTCATTAGTCGTTTGATTTGTTGGATATACGCCGGAATATCATTATTGGGGATGATGAACCCGTTGTCCTCACTTGTTATTATATCCTTCAATGATGCAAAGCTGTCGAAGGCCAGAGGAACACAGCCGCATTGTTGCGCTTCAATTAACGTCAGCGGCCACCCTTCAAAGGAGGAGGTCATCATGAATATGGAAGCCTCAGTGTAATAAGGCTCCGAATTTCTTGCGCCCTCAAAGAAGACACGACTCAGGTTGTGATGTCTGACAAAGTCTTTATATTGGCTTTCCATTTTCCCATGACCAACAATTCTTAATTTCCAATCGGATAAGCTGTTGTCGGCTTCAATCTCTTTCCATATTTTTAAAGCGATGGATACCCTTTTGGGTTCTTCCTCCAACCTGGATACGATGAGCACTTCTTTCTTTTTGTATCCGTAGTTTGCCATGTCATAAAAAGATTGGAATGAGAGGGCATTGTGAATTATTCTGATTTTGCTATCCTCTTTTAGGCGGGCATATTTTAGGAAGTCGTTTTTGAAGTGTCCGGATAAGAGGACTACTTTGTCTGAAAAAGTATATGACTCTTTATACAGGACAGGCAGCTTTATGATCTTTCTCATTTTTTGGTATGGGAATGATAAGCATTTTCTGAGGTTTTTCCATATGTGCTTCCCCTCTTTGAGCTCTTTCTTGGGGTTGTCCAGAGTTATAAAGTTGACCTCAGCGGCAGGTTTGGTGTGAAGTGCGAATATCAGTTTGCACTCTTTTCTTTGCGACTGGCTTAAGGCTGTCTTCAGATGTTTGGTTAGTTTATGTTCTCCCTGGTTGATAATGACATCAATTTTGTTTTGTTCTATGAACTGAATTAACCGAGTGAGCTTATTGTAAGATGTGATCTTGATTGTATCGACGAATTGTTGTTTCTCAAATGAACTGTCAATGTCGTATTTATAAGCTGAATAACAATTTGCGTTATAAAATGTGGTTAATGCAGTTGCTATATTTGCTGTTATTCTTTCAACTCCCCCATATTGTGGAGCTACTTCATTGACTGTGTAAAATAAAATATTCATTACGTTCGTTATTTTGAATATGATTTCTGTATTTCGTGGACCACCTTCATTTGTTTGGAGTGAAACTTCCGGGCGAAAATCTTGTTGGAGTCGGCAAGTCTTTTATAATCGGCATTCTGCCATACGTAGGGATTTCCATGTTCCCAGTCAATGTCACGCATGCAGCCTGTGCTGGCATCATGTATGCAGTACATCTTTTCTCGGAAAGGAGAGTTCCACAGGAGGGTTTGAATAAATATTTCGTCCGGGCAAAGCGTGTATCTCATCCGCTTCAATATAATGTCCTTGTACTGCAGCAGATAGCTGACGGCATTTTCAGTGACACTCACCCATTGTCCTCCTTTTTTAAACTCAAATGTTGTCTTTCTGCGGTAGTTGCTTATTTTATGAAGGGCTAAAACTGTGTTCCGGAGAAATGCGGTGATTCCATGCAGCATGTTTCCTTTGTCTTTCAGTCTTTGTGTGAAAAAATAATATCGGGATACTTTGCGTTCCAAATCCCGTTGGTGGGCTGCATCTTGCCAGAAGCCGACGAACTCCTTTCCTGAATTTTTATGAAAGAATTCATGAATGTAGTCTTGGCTCTTGATAGGAAGGTCTGCTCCTGACAGTAAGTGATAATAGGCATAAGGTCCGTTTTTCAGAGCAGTCTCGAACAGGAGATATTCCACCTTTACTAAGCTGATGTCTCCCCAATACACTTTCATGTTTTTTCAATGAGATAGAAACCGGCTTTCTTTATCTTGAATCCTTTAATTTTTTGATATAGGCCCACTGCTCGTTTGTCGATATGCAGATAGATGTCATTGCGTTCGTCGTCTAACATAGAAAGCAATACTTCGAGTATCGGATATTCGTTGTGGGCGATAATCAGAAAGGCATGTTTCATCATTGGTGTATGTTTAGTTCTTTAAAGACATCCGGAATGGTTGTGTCCGGAATAATAAACTGCTTCTCACACAATGCTTTATAAAAGGATGTCCCGATAACCCGGTCATACTCCGCTTCGAGTTTCCCTTCTTTGTATAATTTGTAGAAGTATCTCCAATGGCGACCTCCATGTCTGCCTTTATGCTGCTCCAGCTGCCTGCCTCCATTTATCATCTTTTCCAGGAATTGTTGTTTCCCGCGTATGTTGTAATGATATATGCGTATGCCACTGTCTGTGGATAGTTGGGGAAGCATGGTCACTTTATGGTTTCCCATAGAGATTTGCAGATAGCCGGCGCTTCGATGGATGACTTTTTTGTTCTGCCGTTCGAATATGGAATAGGTAGACAAATCGTAGCGTTCCGGTTCACTGACAGGTTTCACAACTTTATCCCACTGCCAGAAAGGTCGGTTCTCTTCCGGATAAACGCTTCTCATTTCGCAATTCAATACGTTGGCATGGGTGGCCGACAGGTCTGTTTTGAGATTGCCGGAGGGAGAGTACCACAACTCATCGGCATCGGCATTGATGATCCAGTCGGCTTTGTAGATGGTTTTGGCTTTCCATATCATCCGGTCTACCCATTCTTTTTGTTCATAGTCGGTTGCTTTCTCCTCAATGACTTCCTTTATCCATCCTTTCTGTTTATATTTTCGGATAATCTCGGGAGTAGAGTCGGTGGAATTATTGTCTGTAATGATAAAGCTGTCCACACCCATTGCTTTGTGGAACAATAGGTTTTCCTCCAGCATGCTTTCTTCGTTTTTCACCAATAGGGTCATTATTAATTGTGAAGGAGGGGCTTTGCGGAATGTTTTGAAACATTCCACAAGGGCTAAACTTATTTTCTTTATAAGGTAAGTATTTATCATCGCGATGTATGTAATCAGTTAACGGGTACTTTTATCCAACCGTCAGGATAGATGTTGGGCGTATCACAATGTTGAAACCAACGTTCGGGCATAATTACCGTCTTATTCTCTCTGGGGTTCAACCATGCCCCCCACCAGCTAAACGTACTGTTGCAAATGATGTGGTGGCGGCAATGGCTCATCAGCATCATGTCCTGCCAGCTTTCTGCACCTTTATTCCAATCAATGAAGACGGCCTGTGGCAACGGTAGGTTTTCCTTTACCCAGGCTATGTCATCCGAAAAAACATAATAGGAAGGCTGCTCTATCCGTTTGTTCATTTCGGTAATAGCATTGAGGTAATAGGGCAGTTGGCACACACTGCCTGTTGTTTTCCAATGTTTGGGTTCTAAATAATCTCCCCGGCGGATATGTAGTGAAACGGCATGCTCGTTATGCTTTATTTGCGTTAGCATTGCTTGGGTCTTCTCATTGAACAGGTCTGAGTTGAATGTAAAGGCTATACGTATGTCATTTTCCATATCGGCAAAGAACCTTTCCGACTGATAGAATCCTTTAAAGTATAGCAAAGGCCATAAGTATTTTTTATCGAATGGGAGGAGACTTGATGGGTCTTGTTTGCGTTCATAGATTTTCTTGAAGAAAAGAAATTCTATAACCTTTTTCAAAGGTTGGTTGATACAGAATTCTGTTTTGGGAAGATTGAACACGCGGTGCATTTCATAACCATGGTGGACGTTGTAATGCATCATGTCGGACAAATCGATCCGAGTATTTGTATGACGTTTTTTCATTCGTAGATAGAAAGCGTAGATAAACATTTGGTTGCCCAGGCCGCCTGTCATTTTAATCAGTCTCATATGTCTGTTTTTAAGGAATAGTGTTTTTTAAACGTTCGTTTAAAAAACACCTCTCAGAACTTTTTCACAGGAAGATCGTTTGTCTATATTTATGACTATTCAAAAAAATGATATTATCAGGTTAATACGTTTTTGGCGATGAATATGAAAAAAACGAGTAACAATATTTTTTAGATAAGAAATTACTCCTATCTTTGTGTTTTTTAAACGAACGTTTAAAAAACACTATTTATTGCCTATAAAACAATATTAAATGAGTGATAGTCTGTTGTATAAGCTTCGTAGCGGTAAACCATCAAAGGCATTCTTTTTCCTAAAGGGGTATCTGAAGCGGTGTATACCCGATTGTTTTTTCAGTATGCGGAGAAAGAGCTGTTTGGAGCAAGTAGAAATGCGGTCTGACAAAGATTACATTCATGAACGGGTGAACTATTACAACAAGTTGCAACATCCGGTAGTATTGCCGGAACAGGTTTTGCATGAGCATAAGCATAGCTATTATGTATATTTGGATAAGATAAGAAACTTTCGCCCTTCTACTTTTCACAAAGCATATTATTTTGATTTGAAGGATGTAACCTGTTGGTTTAATCAGAATTTACGTATAAGTTATATTCCGGGAGACGTATATTTTACCCCCCAATACCCTTCAATAGTAAAAAGTCGTTTGTTGAAGGAGGATAATGCCTATTCCGTAGTGTTGAAGTTGGATAAATTACGGCATTTTATATTTCTAAACGATCCTGTTCCTTTTTCACAAAAACGTGACCAAGCTATATTTCGCGGCAAGATTCGGTTGAGCCGTATTCGTGAGAAATTTCTTCATATGTACTTCGGATCTTCTCTTTGCGATTGTGGTGTAGTGGGTAGGAATGAAGGTTATCCCGACGCTTGGATGACTCCAAAAAAAACAATTCGTGAGCATCTTGACTACAAGTTTATTATGGCACTTGAGGGTAATGATGTCGCTTCTAATTTAAAGTGGGTAATGTCATCCAACTCTATTGCTGTAATGACTCGTCCCACCTGTGAGACTTGGTTTATGGAAGGGAAATTAATACCTGATTATCATTATATAGAGATTAAGGACGATCTTTCCAACTTAGAAGAAAAACTGACTTATTATATTAATCATCCGGCAGAAGCAGAACTGATTATCCGGCATGCTCATGAATATGTAGCACAATTTTTCGATACTGAACGCGAGCGTCTGATTTCATTGCTGGTGATGGATAAATATTTTCAGATGACAGGTCAAAAACAATAATAAATCAAATCTTTATGATTCATATAGCTTGTAATATAGATGCTAACTTTATGCAGCATTGTGCTGTTACATTAGTTTCTTTGTTTGAGAATAATAAAAGTGCTGATATCTGTGTACACATTGTAGCCCCATCTCTTTCCGAGGAAAATCAACAGATTTTGCGGAACTTAGTGGCTTCTTACGGAAATGACATCCGTTTCTATTTCCCTCCTGAAGATTTATTGAGTTGCTTTGCTATAAAGAAATTCGGCAAACGTATTTCTATGGCAACTTACTATCGTTGTATGTTTTCGGCCATTCTGCCTGATGATGTGGAAAAGGTTCTCTATTTGGATTGTGATATTGTGGTTTTGGGGGATATTTCGGAATTTTGGAATACAGATTTGTCCGGCTGTGGTGCAGCTTGTATTGAAGATATTGGTAAGGACGAAGACGAACGTTATGAACGGCTTCATTACGACCGATCGTATTCTTATTTTAATGCCGGTGTGCTCCTTATCAACTTAGATTATTGGCGGGAACATAAGGTGGACAAACAGTGTGTTGAATATTTTCAGACATATCCGGAACGTATTCTTTTCAATGATCAGGATTTGTTGAATGTCGTTTTGCATAAAGATAAAGTATTTGTTCCTTTGAAGTGGAATATGCAAGATGGGTTCTATCGTTATGGTATAGACAAAAAAGTAGCTGATTGGAACAACTTTAGAGAGGAACTGTTGCATCCGGTGATTTTGCACTATACTAATAAGAAACCTTGGAATTATGATAGTATGCATCCGCTGCGAAGTGAATATTATAAATATTTGGATATGACACCATGGCAAGGGCAGCGGCCTCTATCTTCTTTGAAGAAACGTGTTCAATGGTGTATGAAACGGTTACCTTATGCTTTTAGATTTAGAAAGCCTAAATATATGTTATTAACAGATGAGCGATGAATATGAAGAATAAAATATCTGTGATCGTTCCTGTTTATAATAGAAAAGAACTGTTGGCTGCTTGTGTGAAGAGTTTGTTGGAACAGACGTATAGAGATTTTGAATTATGTATAGTTGATGATGGAAGTACGGATGGCACTGAAATTCTTTGTGATGAATTGCAAAAGGAAGATTCACGTATACGAGTGTTACATGTGAAAAACGGCGGAGCTGCTTATGCACGTCGGAGGGGGGTGGAACAAGCTTCTGGGGAGTGGATACTCTTTGTTGACTCTGATGATACGATGCCGGCAGATGCTTTGCGGCGTTTGTTTCAAGCTACTTCTCAAAATACAGATATAGTAATCGGCTTCTTTCGGAAAAAAAGACTTTGGGGGCGAAAAAAACTTTCTCCTGTCCATTATAGGAAACTGTTGATTGAAGGACGGCATAATATTTCGGCAGCATGCGGAAAGTTATTCCGGCGTATTTTGTTTGATGAACATACATTACAGAGTCCACCGGAGATTGTCATGGGGGAAGATATGCTTATGAATATACGTTTGTCTTTTGCATCTGCCAAACCTGTAATTTTGGTAGGTGGAGATAGCATCTACAATTATATGCAGCATGGTACCAATATTACGCATATTTTCGAACCTAGCGCTGATTATGAATATTTTTTCCATCAGGAACGATTACGGGCTATTCCTGAAGCGGAACATTTATTTTATATGCCTGTAATGATTTATCGGAGGTTAAGGATGTTGCGCCGTTTGTTGCGTCGGGCACAAGAAAATGGTATGGTTAAAGAACTGCAAGCCTCTTTGTTTGTAGAGGATTTGCTAAAGGATATTCGAAAGATTCATTACTCTCCTTTACATTATCCTTATTGGAAGCTTTGGCTATTTCTTATGAGTGTGAGGTAAAAAAGATCATGTTCTAATCTATCCGGGACATTTTGTTCTTTATAATGTTGGAGAAATGTAACATATTCTATATATAGACTTCCCGGTAATGAAATCTATTAAATTCGGAATAATTGTAAATTTAGTTGAAAAATAGAAATGGGGATAAGAACATTGTATGCTTAGTGTACAATATATGTATTTGCGACAATCAAATTAGAACATAATATACCTTATGACAGTTAGTATTATTACTATTGGGCTTAATAATGAGTATGGATATAGGATGACTTTATCCTCTATCATTAAACAAACTTGTAAAGATTATGAGCTTATTGTTGTAGATGGGGGATCTACGGATGGAAGTTTGGAGATTATTCAGAGTTTTTCTTCGTATATTTCTCATTTGATTAGTGAAAAAGATCGTGGTATTTATCATGCAATGAATAAAGGCATCAAGTGTGCCTCTGGGAAGTACTGTCTTTTTCTTAATTCCGGAGATACGTTTCATGATGCAGATGTTTTGGGGCGAGTCTGTGATAATTTGTCCGGTGCTGATTTTTATTCAGGGCACCTACAAAGATTTAATAAAAGAAAGTGTTGGATAAATTATTCACCAAAACGCGTGACAGCCTATTTTTTGGCCCAAAAAGCACTCTATCATCCTTCTACATTTATTCGTACTCAGTTGTTGAAAGAAAGACCCTATAATGAAGAACTTAAGATTGTTGCTGATTGGGAAGAAATGGTCTATGAATTACTATTGAGAAATCGTACTTATAAACAATTGGATTTTATTGTGTCTGACTTCAACACAGAAGGGGTATCATCCAATGCAGGATATCAAGAATTGCAAAATAAAGAACGTTCCCAGGTGTTGCATGCTTTGTTTACTCCACTCGTTGTAGATGCGTTGCTTGGTGCTTCCAAATTTGAACAGCGTATACTGTATGCTTTGACGAAAGAGAAAAAATGGAAACGTGACCTTAAAATGCTGCGTAATCTTTTAAAGGTGATTCCTGTGGATTTCTTTCATTACATTTTTGGAGGAAGGAAGTAGTTTGGGGAAATATTACTCCTCCTTCCACAACTTTAGCGCCGCTGCCACCGTATCATCCATATCCGCATACGTATATTGTGCCAATCTGCCGCCGAATAAAACTTTCTCCTGTTGCTGGGACAGCCTTTGATATTGGTTGAAAATCCGGGTATTATTCTCATCGTTTACCGGATAATAAGGCTCTTTTCCCGGCTCGAAATCATCAGGATATTCATAAGTGATTACGGTGGAGGGCTGTTTGCCGAACTCAAAATGCTTGTGTTCGATAATACGGGTGTAAGGAGTTTCACGATCGGTATAGTTTACGACAGCATTGCCCTGAAAGTCTTCTACATCTGCCAGGCGCTTGTGTTCAAATCGTAGACTGCGGTACTCCAGATGACCGCACGCATAATTGAAATACTCGTCAATGCAACCGGTGTAGAGCACCTTCTCTGCCAAAGGGTCCAGTTCCTTACGGTGTTCCATATAGTCGATGCCGGTGCGGACTTCGATACCTTCCAGCAAGGCATCGATTAAGCGGTTGTAACCACCGACAGGAATACCCTGATACGGATCGTTAAAGTAATTATTATCAAAGATGAAGCGGAAAGGGATGCGTTTGATGATAAATGCCGGTAACTCTGTGGCAGAACGTCCCCATTGCTTCTCCGTATATCCTTTTATCAGTTGCCGGTAAATATCCTCTCCGCAAAGTTTCAATGCTTGTTCTTCCAAATTCTGCGGACAGGTGATGTGGGCATATTCCTTGCACTGTTCTTGTATCTTTGCTTTGGCTTCTGCCGGGGTGCGCACTCCCCACAGCTGATAGAAAGTGTTCATGTTGAAAGGAAGATTATACAGTTTCCCCTTATAATTGGCAATCGGTGAGTTGGTATATCTGTTGAATTCAACAAGGCGGTTGACATAGTTCCACACTTCTTTATTGTCTGTATGGAAAATGTGGGCACCGTATTTGTGCACATTGATTCCGTCTACTTCTTCACAGTAGATATTACCACCGGTGTGAGTACGCTTTTCTATCACAAGGCATTTTCTACCGGCTTTATGGGCTTCGTGAGCGAATACGGCTCCGAACAGGCCGCTGCCGACAATCAGGTAATCGTATGGTTTCATCCTTCTTTGAATTAGTTTGGTATAGGCCACAAAGTTATAATAAAAAAGGTAAGAAGTTATAATATAGTCAGGTTTTCATTTTTCGCGATTCTGAAGCTGTTATGGCTATATGTTCTTGAATATTGGTTAAAACACGTTTATAGATAATTTTTTATCCCTATCTTTGCCCCCAGTACAAACGTAATGAATTAACTGCTTGACCGAATGAAAGAATTCCTCCGACTTTTGCGGCGTTTTGTTCCGCCTTATAAGAAATATCTGATAGGAGCACTGTTCCTGAACCTGTTATCGGCAATTCTGAATATATTTTCTTTTGCGTTGATTATTCCTATTCTCCAGATACTTTTCAAGATGGATACCAAGACCTACGAGTTCATTCCTTGGGATGCGGTAGGCGTTAACCTGAAAGATATAGCGGTCAATAACTTCTACTACTACGTCACCGAGCTGATAGCCTCGCAGGGCGGTTCGCTGACGTTGCTGATTCTGGGTGTCTTTCTGGCGGTGATGACTCTGCTGAAAGCCTTTTCCTATTTTGCTTCTTCGGCGGTGATGATTCCCCTCCGTACGGGGGTGGTTCGTGATATCCGCGCGCAGGTATATAACAAGGTGTTGCATCTTCCTTTGAGTTTCTTCTCCGAAGAGCGGAAGGGCGACATCATTGCCCGCATGAGCGGTGATGTGACCGAGGTGGAAACGTCCGTAACCAGTTCGCTGGACATGCTGATAAAGAACCCGATACTGATTATAGCTTATTTTGGAACGTTGATAGCCATCAGTTGGCAGTTGACATTGTTCACATTGCTGGTGCTTCCGGGCATGGGCTGGATAATGGGGACGGTGGGCAAGAAACTGAAACGGCAGTCGCTGGATGCGCAGGCAAAGTGGAGTGACACCATGTCGCAACTGGAAGAGACGTTGGGCGGGCTGCGCATCATCAAAGCCTTTATTGCCGAAAACAAAATGATGGAGCGTTTCAATAAGTGCAGCAACGAGTACCGCGACGCCATCAACCGGGTGGCTACCCGTCAGGCATTGGCGCATCCCATGAGCGAATTTCTGGGTACATGTGTCATCGTTATCGTGCTGTGGTTCGGCGGTACGCTGATCCTCAGCAACAGTTCGACGATTGACGCTCCTTCGTTCATCTATTATTTGGTGATACTGTACAGCGTTATCAACCCGTTGAAGGAATTCTCCAAAGCCGGATACAACATACCCAAAGGGCTTGCGTCTATGGAACGCATCGACAAGATACTTTTCGCGGAGAATCCCATTAAGGAGCCTGCCCGGCCGAAGCCGCTTTCTTCACTGAAAGACAAAGTGGAATTCAAGGACATCAGTTTTAGCTACGACGGTTCGCGCCAGGTGTTGAAGCATATCAATCTGACTGTGCCCAAGGGCAAGACCATTGCACTGGTGGGGCAATCCGGTTCCGGCAAATCGACGTTGGTCGATTTGCTGCCCCGTTACCATGATGTGCAGTCAGGCGAAATAAGGATAGACGGGCTGAACATCAAGGAAATGCGTATCTCTGATTTGCGCGGGCTGATTGGAAACGTCAATCAGGAGGCTATTCTCTTCAATGATACGTTCTTCAACAACATCGCTTTCGGCGTGGAGAATGCCACCATGGAGCAGGTTGTCGAAGCTGCCAAAATAGCCAATGCGCACGATTTCATCATGGACACCGAGAAAGGGTACGACACCAATATCGGCGATCGCGGCGGTAAGCTCTCCGGCGGACAGCGCCAACGTATCAGCATTGCACGCGCCATTCTCAAAAACCCGCCTATACTGATTCTGGATGAGGCCACTTCTGCGCTGGATACGGAGTCGGAGCGCTTGGTGCAAGAGGCTTTGGAGCGCTTGATGAAAACCCGCACTACCATTGCCATTGCGCACCGTCTTTCCACGATTAAGAATGCGGATGAGATCTGCGTGCTCTATGAGGGAGAAATTGTGGAACGCGGCAAGCACGAGGAACTTCTCGCCAAGAATGGCTACTACAAGAAGCTGAACGACATGCAGTCTTTGGGATAAGGCTGCCGCTTGTCGGTTTTTTTATGTTTTTCTCGTCACTCGTCACCGATGATGCCTATCCCTTTGCCGGAAGGGGATAGAGGGTGTGTTGACAACAGTGACGACAGTGTCCGGTACCATGTAGTTCACCGTTGGTTTACTTGGAATAAACTTCCGATTTATTAGTATTAAACCGGAAGTTTATTAGTATTAAATTGACAGTTTATTGGTATTAAACCGGCAGTTTATTCCAAGTAAACAATAATAAACTTCAAACGCATTGATTATCAGTGTGCTGAAACCTACCTGCGCATGCACATTAATATCGGGTAAGAAGAAGGGGGGAGGGAAGAGTCTTTCTATGTTATTTTCTTCCGAAGTCTGCGGGGATTTCTCCCCATTGCCGGGTTTCCCATTTGAGTATGGGTGTGGAATAGGTGTTTTCGCGCAGCCATTTCTCGGCACGCTCTATCAGTTGGAAAAGTTCTTCGGTCTTGGGGTCGCGGGGCAGTTTGGTCTTACATTTCTTCTGTTTCACCCAGTTGATGGCATTGGCGCTGTCGCTGTAAATGGGCATATCAAAGCCTTTCTGCTTCAGCAGGGCAAGGCCATGGACAATGGCAAGAAACTCTCCGATGTTATTGGTGCCGTACATGGGGCCGAAGTGGAAGACCTGCTGGCGGCTGGCGACGTGCACCCCCCGGTATTCCATTGCACCGGGATTTCCGCTGCATGCGGCATCTACGGCAAGACTGTTTTCGAGGACTGCGGTCGGGTAGGGAGCATCTGCGTCGTGAGACTGTCCGGGTTTTTTGTTGCCGGTGGATGCGTTACGCTTGATGTAGTCGTACGGTGATGAGGCAAAGGCTTTTTCCGCTTCTTCGCGCGTGTCGAACGATTTGTATTTCGCTCCTTCGTAGCCTTTGGTCTGCAGCTGGCAGTCGGTCCAGGAGGTATAAATGCCCGGAGTGCCGCCGGCCCATACAACGTAGAATTTCTCTTTTTTCATAACTTGCGGCAAAGGTACAAATATATTCCGCAAAATCGAACAACTTGTTTCTTTCACTTGTTATTTCTACAATAGGATAAAAACAATAATGAAAGAGAAATATATGAAAAGAACCTTTGCAGAAGCGCTGGAACACCGGCGTAGTTATTACTCCATCGGCAGTGACTCTCCCGTTTTGGACGAGGAGGTGGTGCATATTGTCCGTACGGCAGTGAAGAACGTGCCGTCGGCTTTTAATTCGCAGTCAACCAGAATTGTGTTGTTGCTGGGCGATGAGCATAAGAAATTGTGGGATATTGTGAAAAGTACCCTGAAACAGCGCATCCCGTCCGATGCTTTTGCAAAGACGGAAGCCAAAATTGACGGATGCTTTGCCGCCGGGCATGGCACTGTGCTCTATTTTGAAGACACTGCGGTTGTAAAGAATTTGCAAGAGGCTTTTCCCTCTTACGCCGAGAACTTCCCAACCTGGTCGCAGCACACATCGGCCATGCATCAGTTTGCCATTTGGACGATGCTCGAAGATGCCGGCCTGGGAGCTTCGTTGCAGCACTATAACCCGCTGATTGATGAGGAGGTGCGCCGCACTTGGAATTTGCCCGGAAGCTGGATGCTGATAGCCGAAATGCCTTTTGGCACACCGACTGCCGAACCCGGAGAAAAGGAATTCGGGGAATTGAGCGAACGGATTAAAATTTTCCGCTGATAGTGGGGTAGTCTCACTATGGAATTGCTTATCTTTGCTTGAAAAGCGAAGATAAGCTGCACTTTGGCATAAAAAATGAACAAGTTCATTTTATTCTGCTCTCAGTTTGCTTATCTTTGCCTGCAAACGGTAAGCAATTATGATACGTATCTTTTTGACCGGCTACATGGGAGCCGGTAAAACTACTTTGGGAAAGGCTTTTGCCCGCGAACTGAATGTACCTTTTATCGATTTGGACTGGTACATAGAAGAACGTTTTCACAAATCTATTCGTGAATTGTTCGCAGAGCGGGGAGAGGCCTCTTTTCGTGAACTGGAACGGAGTATGCTGCACGAGGTGTCCGAGTTTGAGGATGTCATTGTTTCCACAGGCGGCGGCACTCCTTGTTTTTTTGACAATATGGATTACATGAACCGGCATGGGCAAACCGTTTTCCTTGACGTGCACCCTGATATATTGTTCAACCGCCTGCGGGTGGCAACCCGGCAACGCCCTATCCTGCAAGGAAAGACCGATGAGGAATTGCGTTCCTTCATTGTGGAGGCGCTGGACAAACGGGCTCCTTTTTATTCGCAGGCCCGTTACCGTTTTGATGCCGGAAGGCTGGAAAGCAGGCGCCAGATAGCCGGGTCTGTGCAGGAGTTGCGTGCTCTATTGAATGTTTAATTCCTTGTAAACGTGTGTTTTTCACTCGAAAAGGCAGGATGTTCCGGATTTATATGTATTTTTGTACCCCTTTTTATAAATACAAATTACTTAAAACAGCAGAGTAACAAGAAATGAGAAAATGGCGTATTGAAGATTCAGAAGAGCTGTACAACATTACAGGTTGGGGCACTTCGTACTTTGGTATCAATGACAAAGGTCATGTTGTAGTAACACCGCGTAAAGACGGAGTTGGCGTTGATTTGAAAGAGCTGGTCGACGAATTGCAGCTGCGTGATGTGATGGCTCCCATGCTGGTCCGCTTTCCCGACATCCTTGACAACAGGATCGAAAAGATTTCCTGTTGTTTCAGGCAGGCGGCAGAGGAGTATGGTTATAAAGCGGAAAACTTTATCATCTATCCTATTAAAGTGAATCAGATGCGTCCGGTGGTTGAGGAGATTATCAGCCATGGCAAGAAGTTCAATCTTGGACTGGAAGCGGGCTCCAAACCGGAATTGCATGCAGTGATTGCTATCAATATGAACTCCGATTCGCTGATTATCTGCAACGGATATAAGGATGAAAGCTACATTGAACTTGCTTTGTTGGCGCAGAAGATGGGAAAACGCATCTTCCTCGTGGTAGAAAAACTGAACGAGCTGAAGCTGATAGCCAAGATGGCGAAGCAACTGAACGTAAAACCCAATATCGGTATTCGTATCAAGCTGGCTTCGTCGGGAAGCGGCAAATGGGAAGACTCCGGCGGCGATGCAAGTAAGTTCGGACTGTCTTCCAGTGAGTTGCTCGAAGCACTGGACTTCATGGCTGACAAAGGCATGCAGGATTGTCTGAAATTGATACATTTCCATATCGGAAGCCAAGTGACGAAGATACGCCGTATCAAAACTGCCTTGCGTGAAGCGTCGCAGTTCTATGTGCAACTGCATAGCATGGGCTTCAAAGTGGAATTTGTGGATATAGGCGGCGGCTTGGGAGTGGACTATGATGGAACGCGCTCTTCCAATAGCGAGGGTAGCGTGAACTACTCCATTCAGGAATATGTGAACGACTCTATATCTACTTTGGTGGATGCCAGCGATAAGAACGGTATTCCGCATCCCAACATAATAACGGAGAGCGGACGCGCCCTGACTGCGCATCATTCCGTACTCATTTTTGAAGTGTTGGAGACAACCAACCTTCCTGAATGGGACGATGAGGAGGAGGTGACCGAAAACGACCATGAACTGCTGAGGGAACTTTACGGCATATGGGATACATTGAACCAGAACAAAATGCTGGAGGCTTGGCACGATGCGCAGCAGATACGCGAAGAGGCGCTCGACTTGTTCAGCCATGGTATTGTGGACTTGCAGACCCGCGCTAAGATAGAGCGCCTGTATTGGTCTATCATGCGCGAAGTGAATCAGATTGCCAGCGGCCTGAAGCATGCGCCCGACGAATTCCGCGGACTTCCCAAATTGCTGGCGGATAAATACTTCTGCAACTTCTCGCTTTTCCAGTCCTTGCCGGACTCGTGGGCGATAGACCAGATATTCCCCATTATGCCCATTCAGCGTCTGGACGAAAAGCCGGACCGGACGGCTACGTTGCAGGATATCACCTGTGACTCGGACGGTAAGGTTGCGAACTTCATCTCTACCAAGAACGTGTCTCATTACTTGCCGGTACATTCTCTGAAGAACAAGGAACCCTATTATGTGGGAGTGTTCCTCGTGGGTGCCTATCAGGAGATTCTCGGCGACATGCATAATCTGTTTGGCGACACGAACGCGGTGCATGTGTCCGTAAGCGACAAGGGCTATACGATAGAACAGGTGATTGACGGTGAAACGGTGGCAGAGGTGCTGGACTATGTACAATACAGCCCGAAGAAGCTGGTGCGCACTCTGGAGACATGGGTAACCCAGTCGGTAAAAGAAGGACGCATATCTTTGGAAGAAGGAAAGGAATTTTTGTCTAACTATCGCTCCGGCTTGTACGGATATACATATTTGGAATAATGAGAGAGAAACTGACAGTAATTAAGGTGGGTGGCAAAATCGTGGAAGAGGAGGAAACGCTCTGTAAACTGTTGGATGATTTTGCCGCTATCAAGGGCTATAAAGTGCTGGTGCATGGCGGTGGACGCTCGGCAACGAAGGTTGCGGCCCTGTTAGGTATTGAAAGCAAAATGGTAAATGGACGCCGCATCACCGATGCCGAAACCTTGAAGGTGGTGACAATGGTGTATGGCGGATTGGTAAATAAAAACATCGTTGCCGGTCTGCAGGCGCGTGGCGTGAATGCGCTTGGCCTGACGGGTGCGGATATGGATGTGATCCGTTCTGTGAAACGCCCGGTGAAAGAGATTGACTATGGCTTTGTAGGCGATGTGAAGCAGGTGAACGGGGATTTCTTGGGCAGTCTCATCCGTAAAGGCGTTGTTCCGGTGATGGCTCCGCTGACACATGACGGTGAGGGGCATATGCTGAATACGAATGCTGATACGATTGCCGGGGAAACGGCTAAGGCATTGTCCGGACAGTTTGACGTGACGCTGGTTTACTGCTTTGAGAAGAAGGGCGTGTTGCGTGATGAAAACGACGATGAGAGCGTGATCCCTCAGATTACTCCGGAAGAATTTAAGCAATATGTTGCCGAAGGAGTGATACAAGGCGGCATGATTCCCAAGCTGGAGAATTCTTTCGAGGCTTTGAACGCCGGAGTGATGGAAGTCGTAATCACGTTAGCTTCAGCCATAAACAGTGCCGGAGGAACCCGTATCATAAAATAATTCAAAAAAAGTGGCGGCAGACTGTAACTTTCGGTCTGCTGAACCGTCAATTAATCAGAGATGCAAGAAATCAGTTTTCGAAATGACATTCTCCCGCTGAAAGACAAACTCTTTCGGCTGGCCCTGAGAATTACATTTAACAGGGCGGAAGCGGAAGATGTTGTGCAGGAAACATTGATTAGGGTGTGGAACAAACGTGACGAGTGGCCGCAGTTCGGATCTATTGAGGCTTATTGCCTGACAGTGGCAAGGAACCTGGCAATAGACCGCAGTGAAAGGAAAGATGCCCGGGCGGTGGAACTGACACCCGATATGGAAGATGCTTCCGATGCGTCGAGCCCTTACGAAAGGCTGGTGAGTAAAGAACGGATGGCTCTGATACACCGCCTGATGAATGAGCTTCCCGAAAAACAACGGCTGATTATGCAGTTGAGGGATGTTGAAGGTAAGAGTTATAAAGAGATTGCGGTTGTCCTGAATTTGACAGAAGAGCAGGTTAAAGTGAATCTTTTCAGGGCGCGGCAGAAGGTTAAGCAACGGTTTATTGATATAGAAGGCTATGGACTCTAAATATATAGAACAACTTTTGGAACGCTATTGGCAGTGTGAGACTTCTCTTGAAGAAGAAGCGCAGTTGCGTACTTTCTTTATGGAAGGGGATGTTCCCGGACATTTGCTCCGTTACAAAGATTTGTTTGTGTATCAGCAACTTCAGCAGGAAGAGCATCTGGGCGCGGATTTCGATGTACGGGTGCTTGCTGAGATTGAAGCTCCGGTTGTGAAAGCCAGGCGCATGACACTGACCGCACGCTTCATGCCGTTGTTCAAAGCCGCAGCAGCAGTGGCGGTGGTGCTTTCATTGGGTAATGCAATGCAACATTCATTCTTTTCCGATGTAAAGGAAGTGGCCGCAGCCGATACTATCGGTAAGCAGATTTCAGCTCCGTCGGTAGCTCTTTCGGGAGATATGGTCGTAACGCACGAGAAGCAGATTATGGATAGCCTGCATCGCGTTAATAAGGAGAAGGAGATCAAGGAATAGATTTTTCATTTGCTTTTTAAAATAACATTTTCATTTGCTTTAAATATAATATAGTTAGTGTGCTTTTATTAAAACAAAAAAACAGAAGCTGTGAAGTTTCAATTCTCTCAAAATTTTATAAAAACTAACTAAAATAAATGGGACGCCGCGTGATGCAGCGTCCCATTATGTTTTTGCCCTTCCGGTTGCTGTGCCCTATGTAGTGAATGGTCTAATCAGAGTTTGTATAAGCCTTTTTTAGGAACGTCCAATTCCGGATTGCCTTTGTAACCGATGTCGCCGCTTCCGCTGGTGCGTGCTTTCAGAAAGTCGGTAGCATGGCATTTGATGTCACCCGACCCTGACACGCTTGCCGATACGCGCTCAGCCTGCAGGTCGGAAGCAAACAGGTCGCCTGAACCTGCTATACGATAACTGGCTTCCCGGGTCTTTCCCGTCAGTATTGCCGTACCCGATCCTGCTATGGATACTTCGGTGTTGGTGGCTGATATGTTGTTGAGTTTCAAATCTCCGGATCCTGCTATGGATGTTTTGAGCTTGGTGCAAGTGATGTTGCTGCCCTGTATGTCACCGGATCCGGCAATGGATACTTTAAGATGATCTGTCTTCAGCCCGTTTGCCAATTCTATGTTTCCGGCTCCGGCAATGGAGATGCTATTGAGCGTTTCGGAGGAGATGCGGATTTCCAGTTTGTTGAAAGATACATTGACACCTTTCTTGAACCGGATGTTCAGGGTGTTGTTGGCTACATTGATGTCTAATAGGTCTACGATATTGTCGGATGTGTATACCTCTACTTCGGGTTTGCCTGCCTTTTGGGTGTAAATGACATCGGGACTGCCTGCCAGATTCAGCCCGGTGAAGTTATCTACTTTGATGTTTTTGGTTACATAGTTCTTGCTTGCTTTGACAGTCTTACCGCCGAAAGCTCCTGTGTGCTCTGTGTGGCGGTACTGAGAACAAGCGGTAGTGCTGAATACCAAGAGGATGGCTGAAACGAATGTTGTTAAATTTTTCATACTCATTTATTTTAAGTTCTTTTGTTTGTTAGACGCTATCTTTTTCCGGAAAGTTGCAGTTCTTATGGCTTTTTATCGGAAACATTTGGTTACGGACTTTTATCCAAAATTCGTGCCATAGTTGTAAGTCCTTGTTTATTAGTGTGTAATAGGCTAATCGAAGTGTCCGCTTTTGAACATCTTGTTCGTTTTTGATAAACAACCGTTTGCTTTTTCGGACGATTCTTCGTTCTTTTGCCTGTATTTCTATTAGAAAAGAGCAGATGATGACGGAATGTATTTTGGAGGATGAAGAGTTGGGGCGCTTACTGGTGCGGGTAAATATACGTGCGCGGCGTTTAACTTTCCGTACGCGGGAGGATGCCGTCTATGTGACTGTTCCGCCGGGTACAACGGTTGCAGAAGTAAGAAATGCCGTAGAGCAATTGCGTCCCCGGCTGAGGGTGGCGCAACAGAAGCAAAGTCGTCCGTTGATTGATTTGAACTATCGGATTGATACGGAATTCTTTAAACTGAGTTTGGTTAGTGGAGAACGCGACCGTTTCCTTTCACGTTCGGAATTGGGAGAGATGCAGATTATCTGCCCGCCGCATGCGGACTTTTCGAATAAAGAGTTGCAAGCCTGGTTGCGGAAAGTGATTGAAGAAGCCTTGCGTCGTAATGCCAAGATTATTCTTCCTCCCCGGCTTTATGCACTCTCGCTTCAACACAACCTTTCTTATAAGAGCGTAAAAATAAATTCCAGTAGCGGACGTTGGGGGAGTTGCTCGGCTCGTGGAAATATCAACCTGTCCTATTTTCTTGTTTTATTGCCCGGACACTTGATTGACTATGTGCTGCTCCACGAATTGGCGCATACTCGTGAAATGAATCATGGTGAACATTTCTGGGAATTGCTCGATAGCATGACGGGCAATAAGGCACAGGATTTTCGTAAAGAATTGAGAAAGTATAAAACTGACTTTTAATGCGTGGCTTTAGTCTTCTTGCGCCAATAGTTTCACTTCATCATCCTCTTTTTCAAAACGGTAATTTCCACCTTTCTCGCTCAATTCGAATAAGGAAAGTTTGTCGGTTGCTTGGTCCACTATCATCAAAGCGCTTTGCTCGGCAAACCGTTTCACCTCAAAGGTAAAAGGTTCTTTGTTTATGCGTTGGTCGATTAGGACACTGTCGTTGAGAAGAACGGATATGGAATCACCGGTAAACCCTTTCACTAAAGTGATGTTGTAGGTCTCGGCAAAGTAGCGTTCGCCTTCTTTGCGTTGCTGCAGGCGCATGCTCATATAGACAAAGATAACGACAACGAATATTACGGCAAACGCAAGGATGCCGTTGCCTATCATAAACTGTTTATTGGTGTTCAGGTGATGTGCCATGATGATCAAGTTTAAAGAACCATGCAAATGTAGCGATTAATTTTAAATGAAGGAACATTTCGGACCGTAGTGCTAAATATTCTTTTTTTCTCCTATTATTTTGTAGTCGAACAGATTATTTATATCTTTGCACCCGAAACGGATGAAAGGTGGAGGGGCGATTGAGCTCCTCTTTTTTGTTCTTAATGGTTAATCTATGATAGAAAAAAAAACTGTTTGTCAAATTGTAGATGAGTGGCTGGAAGATAAAGATTACTTCCTGGTGGAAGTTATAATCAGCCCGGATGACAAGATTGTGGTGGAGATAGACCACAAAGAAGGTGTTTGGATTGAGGATTGTGTAGAGCTGAGCCGCTACATAGAGTCCCGGCTGAATCGTGAGGATGAGGATTACGAACTGGAAGTCGGCTCTGCCGGTATCGGACAGCCGTTTAAAGTGTTGCAACAGTATGTCAACCACATCGGCAAAGAGGTGGAGGTGCTGGCGAAAGACGGCCGTAAGCATTGCGGCATCTTGAAAGGCGCTGACGAGCAGCAGTTCACCGTCACCGTTCAAAAGAAAGTGAAAGAAGAGGGTGCCAAACGTCCTAAAATGGTGGATGAAGACCTGACCTTTACATACGAAGAGATAAAATATACTAAATACTTAATTAGTTTTAAATAAGACTATGGCCAAGAAAGAAGAAACTATCAGCTTGATAGATACCTTTTCGGAATTTAAAGAACTGAAGAATATTGATAGAACCACCATGGTGAGCGTACTCGAAGAGTCGTTCCGCAGTGTGATTGCAAAGATGTTCGGTACTGATGAGAATTACGACGTAATCGTGAACCCGGATAAGGGTGACTTCGAAATATGGCGTAATCGTGAAGTAGTGGCAGATAAAGACCTTGAAAATCCGAACTTGCAGATTTCTTTGAGCGAAGCCCAAAAAATTGATGCTTCGTATGAAGTGGGAGAGGAAGTGACGGACGAAGTGAACTTTGCGAAGTTTGGCCGTCGTGCTATCCTGAACCTGCGCCAGACTTTGGCTTCCAAGATCTTGGAATTGGAAAAAGACAGTATTTATAATAAATATATTGATAAGGTAGGTACCATTATCAATGCAGAGGTTTACCAGATTTGGAAAAAGGAGATGTTGCTCCTCGATGATGAAGGCAATGAATTGCTGTTGCCCAAAACCGAACAGATACCGAGCGACTTCTACCGTAAAGGAGAAACAGCCCGCGCTGTGGTGGCTCGTGTTGACAACAAGAACAATAATCCGAAGATTATCTTGAGTCGTACGTCGCCCGTTTTCCTGCAACGTCTGTTTGAAATGGAAGTACCTGAAATTAATGACGGACTGATTACTATCAAGAAGATTGCCCGTATTCCCGGTGAACGCGCTAAAATTGCCGTAGAGTCATATGATGATCGTATTGACCCGGTGGGTGCTTGTGTCGGTGTAAAAGGCAGCCGTATTCATGGTATTGTCCGCGAACTTCGCAACGAAAATATTGACGTTATCAACTATACGTCGAATATCCAGTTGTTTATACAGCGTGCACTTAGCCCTGCTAAAATATCTTCTATTCGTCTGAACGAGGAGGAACACAAAGCAGAGGTTTTCTTGAAACCGGAGGAGGTATCGCTGGCTATCGGTAAAGGCGGCTTGAACATCAAGCTGGCCAGTATGTTGACTGAGTACACTATTGACGTATTCCGCGAGTTGGATGAGGCGGTAGAAGATGAGGATATCTACTTGGATGAATTCCGCGATGAGATTGACGGCTGGGTAATCGATGCTATTAAGGCTATCGGCATTGATACTGCCAAGGCTGTGTTGAATGCTCCGCGCGAGATGTTGATTGAAAAAACTGATTTGGAAGAGGAAACGGTGGACGAAGTATTACGCATTTTGAAATCGGAGTTTGAAGAAGAAGAAAATCACTAATCACTAACTACCACTTCTTTCTCCATTATTCATTAAATTAAAGTATGACGATAAGGTTAAATAAAGTAACAAGAGATTTAAATGTAGGAATCACGACGGTAGTTGAGTTCTTGCAAAAGAAGGGACATGCCATTGAAGCAAATCCCAACACGAAAATTACCGATGAGCAGTATGACTTACTCGTGAAAGAGTTTAGTACAGATAAGGATCTTAAACTGAAAACAGAGCGTTTCATTCAGGAACGCCAGAGTAAGGATCGTAACAAGGCATCAGTGTCTATTGACGGCTATGACAAGGAAACACAGGAAAAACCGAAAGCCGAAGAGGTGGTGAAGACTGTGGTTCCCGAAGATGTACGTCCGAAGTTTAAGCCTGTCGGCAAAATTGATTTGGATAAACTGAATCGCAAACATACGGTGGAAAAAGAGAAAGAAGTAGAACCGGAAAAACCGGTAGTTGAGGAAATAAAGGCTGAAGAGCCTGCACCGGTTGTGGAGGCCCCGAAGCCGGAACCTGTTTCCGCTCCCGAACCTCAACCCGAACCAACACCTGCTCCGGTTGTGGAGCCGGCTCCTGTTGTGGAAGAAGAGCCTGTGCCTGTCATTGCCGAACCTGTATCAGCACCTAAGGAAGAACCGGTTCCTGTTGAGACTGAGGAGGTGGTTTCGGAAGACAAAGAAGAGATATTTAAAATACACCAGCCGGAGTTTGTATCGAAGATTAATGTCATCGGACAAATAGACCTCGCTGCGCTGAACCAGTCTACACGTCCGAAGAAGAAATCGAAAGAGGAAAAGCGGAAGGAACGTGAAGAAAAGGAGAAACAGCGTCAGGATCAGAAGAAGCTGATGAAAGAGGCCATTATCAAAGAGATCCGTCGTGATGATAATAAGACAAAAGATTCGAAGGACGGCAATGATGCCAATGCCAAGAAGAAACGCGTCCGTATCAACAAGGAAAAAGTGGACATCAACAATGCGTCCAATTTCCAGCGTGGCGGAAACGACCGCTCGAAAGGCGGAAGTCAGCAAGGTGGCAATAACCAGCAGTCCGGTAAGAATAAGAATAAAGACCGCTTCAAAAAGCCTGTTATCAAACAGGAGGTAAGTGAAGAGGATGTAGCAAAGCAGGTAAAGGAAACTTTGGCTCGCCTGACCTCCAAAGGTAAGAATAAGGGAGCGAAATACCGTAAGGAAAAACGTGACATGGTGTCCAACCGTATGCAGGAGTTGGAAGACCAGGAAATGGCGGAAAGCAAAGTATTGAAGCTGACGGAATTCGTGACAGCCAACGAGTTGGCAAGCATGATGGACGTTTCTGTTACGCAGGTCATCGCTACTTGTATGAGCATCGGTATGATGGTTTCCATTAACCAGCGTCTGGATGCCGAGACAATCAATCTGGTGGCGGAAGAATTCGGCTTCAAAACAGAATATGTAAGTGCGGAAGTGGCACAGGCTATCGTAGAGGAAGAAGATGCCGAGGAGGATTTGGAACATCGCGCTCCGATCGTAACGGTAATGGGTCACGTAGACCATGGTAAGACTTCGTTGCTCGACTATATCCGTAAGGCAAATGTGATTGCCGGTGAAGCCGGTGGTATCACACAGCACATCGGTGCTTACCACGTAACGCTGGAAGACGGCCGCAAGATTACGTTCCTTGATACTCCGGGACATGAAGCGTTTACCGCTATGCGTGCTCGCGGTGCCAAAGCTACGGATATTGCTATCATCATTGTGGCTGCCGACGACAACGTGATGCCGCAGACTAAGGAAGCTATCAATCATGCCATGGCTGCCGGTGTGCCCATTGTGTTTGCCATCAACAAGATTGATAAGCCGACTGCCAATCCGGATAAGATTAAAGAAGAACTGGCTGCCATGAACTTCCTCGTTGAGGAATGGGGTGGCAAGTACCAGTCTCAGGATATTTCCGCTAAG
This sequence comes from Bacteroides eggerthii, assembly GCF_025146565.1. Classification (NCBI taxonomy): domain Bacteria; kingdom Pseudomonadati; phylum Bacteroidota; class Bacteroidia; order Bacteroidales; family Bacteroidaceae; genus Bacteroides; species Bacteroides eggerthii. Next base: position 844,661 of record NZ_CP102258.1, read on the forward strand.
AAGGGTATTGGTGTAAGTGATTTGATGGAAAAAGTATTGCTGGAGGCTGAAATGTTGGATTTGAAAGCAAATCCCAACCGTCGTGCCACCGGTTCTATCATTGAGTCCTCATTGGACAAAGGTCGTGGCTATGTGGCTACGGTATTGGTGTCCAACGGTACATTGAAGATGGGTGACATTGTGCTTGCAGGTACAAGTTACGGTAAGGTGAAAGCCATGTTCAATGAACGCAACCAGCGCATGAAAGAGGCGGGTCCTTCGGAACCGGCTTTGATTCTGGGCTTGAACGGTGCTCCCGCTGCCGGTGACACCTTCCATGTAATTGAAACTGAACAGGAAGCGCGTGAGATTGCCAACAAACGCGAACAGTTGCAGCGTGAGCAGGGTCTGCGTACACAGAAGATGCTGACGCTGGACGAAGTAGGCCGTCGTTTGGCATTGGGTGACTTCCACGAACTGAATATCATCGTGAAGGGTGACGTGGACGGTTCTGTCGAGGCGTTGAGCGACTCGTTGATCAAGCTGTCTACTGAACAGGTACAGGTGAACGTTATCCACAAGGGCGTTGGTGCTATCTCCGAATCGGATGTGTCTTTGGCTGCCGCTTCGGATGCGATTATCGTTGGATTCCAGGTTCGTCCTTCGGGTGCTGCCGCTAAACTGGCAGAACAAGAAGGTGTGGATATCCGCAAGTACTCTGTCATCTATGATGCGATCGAAGAGGTGAAGGCTGCTATGGAAGGCATGTTGGCGCCGACTTTGAAGGAACAGGTTACGGCAACGATTGAAGTGCGTGAGGTGTTCAATATTACCAAAGTGGGTCTCGTGGCAGGTGCCATGGTGAAGACCGGAAAGGTGAAACGTAGTGACAAGGCACGTCTGATACGTGACGGCATCGTTATCTTCACAGGAAACATCAACGCCTTGAAACGCTTCAAGGATGATGTGAAGGAAGTAGGTACTAACTTTGAATGCGGTATCAGCTTGACGAACTGCAACGATATCAAGATAGGGGATATCATAGAATCTTACGAAGAAGTAGAAGTAAAGCAAACCTTATAAGAAAAGATAAGGCGATAGCGTGATAAAGTAATAACGTGATAGCATGTGCCAATGTGCCAATTGCCCTGCGGCATCTCTTGCGCAGTCAATTGGCACATTGTTGTATAGTCACTTTTATTAATTTATAACCTTGTCACTTTATTATCCTTTTTTAATTATGGCAACCATAGATATAGTCATATTAGTCGTGATTGGTGCAGGGGCGGTCGTTGGTTTCATGAAGGGGTTTGTGAAGCAACTGGCTGCTTTGTTGGGACTGATTGTCGGTCTGCTGGCGGCAAAAGCACTGTATGCTTCTGTTGCCGAGAAAGTGTTTTCCAAAGTAACCGACTCAATGACAGTGGCACAGGTGTTGGCGTTTATAGCTATTTGGATAGCTGTGCCGTTGGCTTTTGCCCTGATAGCCTCTTTGCTGACAAAGGCAATGGAGGCGGTTTCGCTCGGCTGGCTGAACCGTTGGTTAGGTTCCGGGTTGGGAGCGTTAAAGTCTCTTTTGCTGGTAAGCCTGCTAATCGGTGTTATTGAATTTATCGATGAGGACAATACGCTGCTGGATCAAACAAAAAAGGAAGAATCGGTGTTATATTATCCTATGAAATCGTTTGCCGGGATATTCTTTCCCGCAGCTAAGCATGTTACAGAACAATATATATTGAATGAATAATGCAACAAGAAGAACCCAATAAATATGTAAAGGAACTCACTCAGGAGAAGTACAAGTACGGTTTCACCACCGACGTGCACACAGACATCATTGAGCGCGGCTTGAATGAGGATGTGGTACGGCTGATTTCCCGGAAGAAGGAAGAACCTGAATGGTTGTTAGAGTTCCGTTTGAAAGCGTACCGTCATTGGCTGACGCTGGAGATGCCTACATGGGCGCATCTCCGTATTCCTGAAATAGATTATCAGGCCATTTCATATTATGCCGACCCTACCAAGAAAAAGGACGGTCCGAAGAGTATGGACGAGGTGGATCCGGAGTTGGTCAAGACCTTCAATAAGCTGGGTATCCCTTTGGAAGAACAGATGGCGTTGAGTGGTATGGCGGTGGATGCCGTAATGGACTCCGTATCCGTAAAGACTACTTTCAAGGAGACGTTGATGGAGAAGGGAATCATCTTTTGTTCCTTCAGCGAGGCTGTACGTGAGCATTCCGATTTGGTTCAGAAATATTTGGGTTCGGTAGTGGGTTATCGTGATAATTTCTTTGCGGCACTGAACTCTGCGGTATTTTCCGACGGCTCTTTCGTCTATATTCCGAAGGGAGTGCGTTGTCCAATGGAGCTGTCCACTTATTTCCGGATTAATGCCCGCAACACCGGACAGTTTGAAAGAACTTTGATTGTGGCGGATGATGATTCGTATGTTTCCTATCTGGAGGGGTGTACGGCGCCGATGCGTGACGAAAACCAATTGCATGCCGCTATTGTGGAGATTGTAGTGCATGACCGCGCTGAGGTGAAGTATAGCACTGTTCAGAATTGGTATCCGGGTGATGCCGAAGGTAAAGGCGGAGTTTATAACTTTGTGACGAAGCGGGGCCACTGCAAGGGAATAAACAGTAAACTGTCTTGGACGCAGGTGGAAACAGGTTCGGCCATTACTTGGAAGTATCCGTCCTGTATTCTTTCCGGTGATAATTCTACGGCAGAGTTTTACAGTGTGGCGGTCACTAATAACTATCAGCAGGCAGATACCGGTACGAAGATGATTCATCTCGGAAAGAACACCCGGAGCACTATCGTCAGCAAAGGCATCTCAGCCGGACGGAGTGAAAACTCCTACCGAGGGCTGGTACGTGTTGCCCAGAGAGCGGATAATGCCCGTAATTACAGTCAGTGCGACTCATTGTTGCTGGGCGACAAATGCGGTGCGCACACCTTCCCTTACATGGACATCCATAACGAGACAGCCATTGTGGAGCATGAAGCAACTACCAGCAAGATTAGCGAAGACCAGATATTCTATTGCAACCAGCGTGGAATTTCTACGGAAGATGCTATCGGGCTGATTGTGAATGGTTATGCAAAGGAAGTTCTGAACAAACTGCCAATGGAGTTTGCTGTGGAAGCTCAGAAGTTGCTGGCTATTTCGCTGGAAGGAAGCGTGGGATAAAAATGAAGAGTTAAGAATGAAGAATGAAGAATTAAAATAGAACAATGAAGAGTTAGGAATGAAGATGCTTATGAGATTCTTCATTCTTAATTCTTCATTCTTAATTTTGAAGATTATGTTAGAGATAAAAGACCTGCATGCCAGCATCAATGGCAAAGAAATACTAAAAGGCATTGACCTTACTATCCGCGACGGTGAGGTACATGCCCTGATGGGACAGAATGGAGCCGGAAAAAGTACGCTGAGCAATGTACTGGTGGGGCATCCTGCATACGAGGTAACGCGTGGCACCATAACTTTTAATGGTAAGGATCTGCTGGCTATGAGTCCTGAGGATCGCGCTCACGAGGGTATTTTCCTTTCATTTCAGACACCGGTGGAGATACCGGGCGTCTCTATGGTGAACTTTATGCGTGCTGCTGTCAACGAACAGCGCAAGTATCGCCATTTGCCAGCACTCTCTGCCAGTGAATTCTTGAAGTTGATGCGCGAGAAGCGTGCTATCGTAGAACTGGATAACAAACTTGCCAATCGCAGCGTGAATGAAGGTTTCAGTGGTGGTGAAAAGAAGCGTAATGAAATCTTTCAGATGGCTATGCTGGAACCTACTTTTGCCATTCTCGACGAAACGGATTCCGGTCTTGATGTGGACGCTTTGCGTATTGTTGCTGACGGTTTCAATAAGCTGAAGACGCCTCAGACCAGTGCAATGGTGATCACCCACTATCAGCGTCTGCTGGACTATTTGAAACCGGATACTGTCCATGTGTTGCTTGGCGGACGCATCGTGAAGACCGGTGGCCCTGAATTGGCAAAAGAGATTGAAGCGCGTGGCTTCGATTGGATTAAGAAAGAAGCGAGTGAATTATAAATTCAAAACTCATAATTAGATAACATGAGTGTAGAGCAACAATATATAGACCTTTTCTCCCAAACGGAAGCGATGATATGCCGTCACAGCGCCGAAGTGCTGAATGCTCCGCGTGCCGCTGCATTTGCCGACTTCGAACGGCTTGGTTTTCCAACCCGTAAGGTAGAGAAATATAAATATACCGATGTCAGTAAGTTCTTTGAACCTGATTACGGGCTGAACCTGAACCGCTTGGACATACCCGTCAATCCTTATGAGGTATTTAAGTGCGATGTGCCGAATATGAGCACTTCCCTTTACTTTGTGGTGAACGATGCTTTCTATAACAAGGCATTGCCTAAGTCGCATTTGCCCGAAGGCGTCATCTTCGGAAGTCTGAAGGAGATGGCCGACCGGCATCCGGAACTGGTGAGGAAGTATTACGGCAAGTTGGCAGATACATCCAAAGATGGGGTAACGGCTTTCAATACTGCCTTTGCGCAAGACGGTGTATTGCTGTATGTTCCCAAGAATGTAGTGGTGGAGAAGCCTATTCAGTTAGTGAACATTCTGCGTGCCGACGTCAATTTCATGGTGAACCGTCGTGTGCTTGTCATTTTGGAAGAGGGTGCACAAGCCCGTCTTCTGGCGTGCGACCATGCAATGGATAGCGTGAACTTTCTTGCAACGCAGGTGATAGAGGTGTTTGTTGGTGAAAATGCCACTTTCGACTTCTATGAACTGGAAGAAACGCATACCAGTACAGTACGTATCAGTGCCTTGTATGTCAAGCAAGAAGCCAACAGCAATGTTCTGCTGAATGGAATGACCCTGCACAACGGTACCACCCGCAACACAACCGAGGTTACGCTTGCCGGCGAGGGAGCCGAACTGAACCTTTGCGGTATGGCGATTGCAGATAAGAACCAGCATGTGGACAACAACACTACAATAGACCACGCTGTGCCCAACTGCACCAGTAACGAGTTGTTTAAGTATGTGCTCGATGACCAGTCAGTCGGTGCTTTTGCCGGTTTGGTGCTGGTACGTCCCGATGCACAACATACGAGCTCACAACAGACGAACCGCAACCTTTGCGCTACGTGCGAAGCGCACATGTATACCCAACCTCAGCTGGAGATTTATGCCGATGATGTGAAGTGTAGCCATGGCGCTACGGTGGGGCAGCTTGACGAAAGTGCTCTGTTCTATATGCAGCAACGCGGCATCTCCATGCGCGAGGCCCGTTTGCTGTTGATGTTTGCCTTCGTCAATGAGGTGATTGATACCATCCGTCTGGATGCTTTGAAAGATCGCCTGCATCTGCTGGTAGAGAAGCGTTTCCGCGGTGAGCTGAACAAGTGTCAGGGATGCGCGATATGTAAATAATGAAGCTTTCTTCATTGTTCATTCATAATTTAAAAGATATGGACCTTCAAAAGATAAGAGCTGATTTCCCGATACTTTCTCGTGAAGTATATGGTAAGCCGTTGGTTTATTTTGATAACGGTGCGACCACACAGAAACCCCGTCAGGTGGTAGATGCCATTACGGACGAGTACTATTCGGTCAATGCCAATGTGCATCGCGGTGTGCATTTTCTTTCGCAACAGGCTACGGAGCTGCACGAGGCATCTCGTGAGACGGTGCGGAAGTTTATCAATGCCCGTAGCACGAATGAAATAGTCTTTACCCGCGGTACGACGGAAAGTATCAACCTGCTTGTATCCAGTTTCGGCGATGAATTTATGCAAGAGGGGGATGAGGTGATTCTTTCCGTCATGGAGCATCACAGCAATATCGTTCCCTGGCAGTTGCTGGCTGCTAAAAAAGGCATCACCATTAAGGTCATTCCGATGAATGACAAGGGGGAGCTTCTGCAGGATGAATACAAGCAACTGTTTTCCGAACGTACAAAGATTGTCAGCGTGGCCCATGTCTCCAATGTGCTGGGTACGGTGAATCCTGTCAGGGAAATGATACGCTATGCCCACGGGCAGGGCGTTCCCGTACTTGTAGACGGTGCCCAGTCCATTCCGCACATGCCGGTGGATGTACAGGATTTGGACGCCGACTTCTACGTCTTTTCCGGTCATAAGGTATACGGCCCTACCGGTGTGGGTGTGCTCTATGGTAAGGAAGAATGGCTTGAGAAAATACCTCCCTATCAAGGTGGCGGTGAAATGATACAACACGTATCGTTTGAACAGACCACTTTCAACGAGCTTCCTTTCAAGTTTGAAGCCGGTACCCCCGATTATATCGGTACCACCGGACTTGCCAAAGCGCTGGATTATGTTTCGGCTATTGGCATGGAGAATATCGCTACCCACGAGCATGAACTGACGGCGTATGCCATGCACCGCCTGAAAGAGATTCCCGGCATGCGGATTTTCGGTGAAGCGGAAGATAAAGGCAGTGTCATTTCTTTCCTTGTAGGCGATATTCATCATTTCGACATGGGGACGCTGCTCGACCGCCTCGGCATTGCCGTACGTACGGGACATCATTGTGCGCAGCCGTTGATGCAGCGCCTTGGCATTGAAGGTACGGTGCGCGCTTCATTCGGCTTGTATAATACGAAAGAGGAAATAGACGTGTTGGTGGCAGGCATAGAGCGTGTCAGCAAGATGTTTTGAAGAACTTAAAAATAGAGAATTATGTTAGTAACAACAACTTCCGTCATTGAGGGTGGCCGCATCACCCGTTATTTTGGTATCGTCAGCGGTGAGACTATTATCGGTGCCAATGTTTTTCGTGATTTCTTTGCCAGCATCCGCGATGTAGTGGGCGGGCGCAGCGGTTCGTACGAGGAGGTGCTCCGCGAGGCAAAGGATACTGCTCTTCGCGAGATGCAGGAACAGGCGCGTATGTTGGGAGCCAATGCTGTGATAGGGGTGGATCTTGATTACGAAACGGTAGGCGGCAGCGGCAGTATGCTGATGGTGACTGCTTGCGGTACTGCCGTAACAATAGAATAAAGAAAACACATGAGGGCATTGGAGTTTCGATGCCCTCATGTGTTTTTTCATGCCTTGGCATAAATTCGGTTAATCGTTTGCTTATTTCATTTCAAATCAATACATTTAGGCTTTCGTTCAACCTTTTAATACGATTTATGCTATGGACCAATTGCTTTTCTGGCTGGTTCCAGCCGCTTCCGTTCTGGCACTTTGCTTTGCCTGGTATTTCCACCGTCAGATGATGAAAGAGAGTGAGGGAACTCCTCAAATGGTCAAGATTGCCGCAGCAGTGCGCAAAGGCGCCATGTCCTATCTTCGCCAGCAATATAAGATTGTGGGTTGGGTGTTTCTGGGGCTGGTGATTCTGTTTTCTGTTATGGCTTATGGTTTCGGAGTGCAGAACTCTTGGGTGCCGATAGCTTTCCTCACAGGCGGTTTCTTCTCCGGCCTTTCCGGCTTTCTTGGCATGAAAACGGCCACGTATGCTTCGGCGCGTACGGCGAATGCTGCACGCAACTCATTGAATTCCGGTCTGCGTATTGCTTTCCGCAGTGGTGCGGTGATGGGGCTCGTTGTGGTCGGGCTTGGCCTGCTCGATATTTCTTTCTGGTATTTGTTGCTCAACGCGGTAATTCCGGTGGATGTGATGACACCCACCCATAAACTCTGTATTATCACTACCACAATGCTCACGTTCGGTATGGGGGCTTCCACTCAAGCGCTGTTTGCGCGTGTGGGTGGCGGTATCTATACGAAAGCTGCCGATGTAGGCGCCGATCTTGTGGGTAAGGTGGAGGCAGGTATTCCGGAAGACGATCCGCGCAATCCTGCAACCATTGCCGATAATGTGGGCGATAATGTGGGCGATGTTGCCGGTATGGGCGCCGACCTTTACGAGAGCTATTGCGGCTCTATCCTTGCCACAGCGGCCCTCGGTGCTGCTGCCTTCATCCATTCGGGAGACACGCTGATGCAGTTCAAAGCGGTTATAGCTCCGATGCTGATTGCGGCTGTGGGAATCATTCTCTCCATTATAGGTATCTTTTCGGTGCGCACCAAAGAGGATGCCAAAATGAAAGACTTATTGAATTCGCTTGCTTTCGGCACGAATTTGAGTTCGGTACTGATAGTCGTTGCCACTTTCCTTGTTCTTTGGCTGTTGAAGCTGGACAACTGGATGTGGATTTCCTGCTCGGTGGTTGTAGGCCTGATAGTAGGTATCGTTATCGGACGTTCTACGGAATATTATACTTCCCAGTCCTATCGCCCTACTCAGAAGCTGAGTGAAAGCGGTAAGACGGGGCCGGCCACTGTCATCATCTCCGGTATCGGTTTGGGCATGCTTTCCACTGCTATTCCGGTCATTGCCGTAGTTGTAGGCATTATAGCCTCTTATCTTTTTGCTGCCGGTTTTGATTTTTCCAATGTAGGCTTGGGGCTCTACGGCATCGGTATAGCTGCCGTAGGTATGCTCTCCACTTTGGGCATTACGTTGGCTACGGATGCTTATGGACCTATTGCCGACAATGCCGGTGGCAATGCCGAAATGTCCGGTCTGGGCGAGGAAGTGCGCAAGCGTACCGATGCGCTCGATTCTCTGGGTAATACAACAGCCGCTACGGGTAAGGGTTTCGCCATCGGCTCTGCCGCGTTGACGGGACTTGCCCTGCTTGCGTCCTACATAGAAGAGATTCGCATCGGACTGACGCGTTTGGGTGCTACCGACATTTCTGTGGGCGGTGAGACGGTATCGGTGCAGGATGCCACCTTCTTCGATTTCATGCACCATTATGATGTAACGCTGATGAATCCGAAAGTGCTTTCGGGAATGTTTCTTGGCAGTATGATGGCTTTCTTGTTCTGTGGCCTGACAATGAATGCCGTAGGTCGTGCCGCTGCGCACATGGTGGATGAAGTGCGCCGCCAGTTCCGCGAAATAAAAGGTATCCTTACCGGTGAGACGGAGCCTGATTATGAACGTTGTGTGGCCATTTCCACAAAAGGCGCGCAACGCGAAATGGTGGTTCCGTCATTGATAGCAATCATCGCTCCTATCCTGACCGGACTGATCTTCGGTGTGCCCGGTGTGCTGGGATTGCTTATTGGCGGACTTAGCAGCGGATTCGTGCTTGCTATCTTTATGGCGAACGCCGGTGGTGCGTGGGATAATGCCAAGAAATACGTAGAGGAAGGAAATTTCGGCGGAAAAGGCAGTGAGGTGCATAAAGCTACCGTTGTGGGGGATACGGTAGGCGACCCGTTTAAAGATACTTCCGGTCCGAGCCTTAACATTCTTATCAAACTGATGAGCATGGTGGCTATCGTAATGGCAGGTCTTACTGTTGCTTGGAGCGTGTTCTAAACCTACAATATTCGTCTTGTAAGACGAAATTATTCATCCTATGGGACGGATTTATTCCTCCCATGGGATGATTTTTTTTATCTCATGAGACGAATATATTTGTTCTGTGGGACGGATCTGCTTCCGATAGGAAGCCTTATCCGCTCCCGGCTTATATCGAACAAAACAAGGTTACCAAGAACGGTACGCTGAAGTCGACCACAAATCCGTGGAATATGGAGACTACGACGAATTGCTGTCCGGCGGTACGGGTGATTATCGGGAGTGTGGTGTCCATTGTCGTAGCTCCCCCCGCCGAGATGGGAGCTAAATTACCGAACCAGCGCACCAGCAACGGTGCAGCCAATAAGGTGAGTATCTCGCGGCTGATATTGGCAAGCAGTGCAATGGTTCCCAGTTCGGCTCCTTTGTATTCGGTGATGAAGATGCTGGAGAGTGAATAATATCCGAAGCCCGAACCTACTGCCAGGCAATCGGTCAGCGAGCGGTGAGTCAGGATGAGGCTGACTGCTGCTGAACCTGCCAGTGTGCCCAGTATCGTCATGATGGGCAGGAAAACCAGTCGCGGATTGAGCGAACGGAAGTTCTTCAATGTTTGCGGGTCATTGCCCACACTTAATCCCACGCTGAACATCAGTGCACAAAGAGCGTAGAAGCTGATCCGGCTGTCCATGACTATGTCAATGGGTATCAGATGGGAAACTCCGCAAAGCGTACCCAGCACGAAGAAACCGATTATGATAAGACTGCCTTTCATGCCGCTTCTCCTTTCTTCTTATATAAAGCCTTCCATAATGCCCAGGCAGCAATGACACTTCCCAAAGTTCCGCCCAAGGTCAGTATGATTGCTTCAATCCCTATGGTGTGCAGCCCTTTGATGATTTGTTCGTTTCCGCCTACTTCAACTCCGAGAATGAAAAGCAGCACCCAGATCAGTACGGTAATGACATTGTGGATTCTGCACAAATTCTTTCTTCGTAAGAGATAGCCCAGCAACATTCCTGTGAGCATCAGTCCGATAATTATAAACATGTCTGTTGTCTTTTTATTTGCCGGCAAAGATAATCATATTATTTATTCTCTTTAAAACTCCCGTTTACTTATGAAAAGATTTATCTTTGTGTGCTCTAATGTAGTGATATATGCTGTTACCTTATTTGAACAAAGAACTGATAGAAGCCGGTTGTGACGAAGCCGGGCGTGGCTGCCTTGCGGGAGCTGTTTATGCTGCCGCCGTTATCTTGCCCAAAGACTTCAAGAACGAATTGCTGAACGACTCCAAACAACTTACCGAAAAGCAACGGTATGCCCTGCGTGAAGTTATAGAAAAAGAGGCTTTGGCGTGGGCGGTGGGAGTTGTCTCTCCGGAGGAAATTGATAAGATAAACATCCTGAACGCCTCTTTTCTCGCCATGCATCGTGCTGTCGACCGGTTGCAGTTGCGTCCGCAGCATCTGCTCATCGACGGAAACCGCTTTAAGAAATACCGGGAACTGCCGCATACGACCGTTGTAAAAGGTGATGGCAAATATCTTTCCATTGCGGCTGCCTCCATTCTTGCCAAGACCTATCGCGATGATTATATGAACCGGCTGCATGAAGAATACCCTTATTACGACTGGAATCATAATAAGGGCTATCCCACGAAAAAACATCGGGCGGCGATTGCTGAACGGGGAACTTCCCCCTATCATCGCATGACCTTTAACCTGCTGGGCGACGGGCAGTTGGAACTGTTTTAGAACCACTTAATCTTTCTGAACCATATAAAGGTCACCGCCGATAAGATTGCCGATAGCAAAATAATGAATACGAACGCATGTGGAAAACCGTCTAAATGTATATCCACATTCATCCCGTAGAAGCTGGCTATCAATGTGGGTATCATCAGCGTGATGGAGAGGCTCGTCATGCGTTTCATGATTGCGTTCACGTTATTGGATATGATGGAAGCGAAAGCATCCATTGTTCCGGTGAGGATGTCGCTGTAAATATTCACAGTGTTGTAAGCCTGTTTCAGTTCGATGACCACGTCCTCCAGCAGTTCCAGATCAAGATAGTCCGTATCCTGAAAGATGTTCTTCAGCCGTCCTATCATGACTTCGTTGCCGCGGATGGAAGTGTTGAAGTACACCAGCGTCTTTTGCAGCTTCATTAATTGAAGAAGGTCTTCATTACGGATACTCTTTTCCAGTTCTTTTTCGGCGGTGGTTACGTCGTTGTTGATTTGTTTCAGATATTTCAGGAACCATACGGCAGAGGAATATATGATTCGCAGAATCAGCGTCAGCTTATTGTTGACGGCAATGCCTTTGCGGCGGGTGTGCTGTATGAAGTCCGGTATCAGTTCGGTGTGGTGATAGCATACGGAAACGATGATATCATTGTTCGTAATGATGCCTATGGGCACTGTGATGAACGGAATTCCATGCTGGCTGCTTTGCATCGGGATACGAAGTATGGTCAGCAGCCAGTTGCCTTCCGTCTCCGTACGCGGGCGTTCGTCCGTATCGGCTATGTCTTCAAGGAATGATTCGGGAACTTTCAACTCTTGGGTAAGGAACTGGAAATCGCTGTCGTCCGGACATTCCACGTTTACCCAGCAGTTGGGTTTCCACTCGTTTTTTTCTACGAAGCCGTTTTCGCTGTAGAGATACTTTCTCATTTTTTTGCCTCCTTTCTTTAGTCCGAACAGAGGCATTGCCGCCAACGTCTCCGTTCGCTTTAATTGTAAACACTATTGCACGTTCGTGGGTTTGAATCGTCCATCATTTCAGTTGATTTTATTTAAAAACAGTGCAAAAGTATGAAAATCAAAGCTGAATCCATACTTTTGCGCACTTTTTTTCGGATTTCTTGTTATTAACAGAAACAGGTTGATTGGTGCAAATGTTATTTTTACTTTTTGAAGTGACATAGTTTGACCGCTATTTTGTACCTTTGCAACCGGAAAACAGATTGCAAATCAGCAGTCTTTTTTCGCAGGAAAGAGATTGTACAATTAAAATCAATGAATATTATGAGCAAGAAAGCCCTTTTAATGATTCTTGATGGCTGGGGTATCGGCGATCAAGGTAAAGATGATGTGATTTTCAACACACCGACTCCCTACTGGGATAGTTTGCTGGCTGCTTATCCGCACTCAGAGTTGCAGGCAAGCGGTGAGAATGTCGGTTTGCCCGACGGGCAGATGGGTAACTCGGAAGTAGGCCACCTCAATATCGGTGCGGGACGTATCGTATATCAGGATCTGGTGAAGATTAACCGCGCCTGTGCCGACGGAAGTATCTTGAAGAACAAGGAAATCGTTTCTGCTTTCTCGTACGCTAAGGAACATGGAAAGAACATCCACTTCATGGGACTGACCAGTAACGGCGGTGTGCACAGCTCTTTCGATCATCTGTTCAAGCTTTGCGATATTTCAAAGGAATATGGCATCGAGAATACATTCATCCATTGCTTCATGGACGGCCGCGATACCGACCCGAAGAGCGGTAAGGGCTTCATCGAGCAACTGACGGCACATTGCCGGAAGTCTGCCGGTAAGATTGCTTCCATCGTAGGCCGTTTCTACGCTATGGATCGTGACAAACGTTGGGAACGTGTGAAAGTTGCTTATGACCTGCTGGTAAACGGTGAAGGCAAGGTGGCTTCCGACATGGTTCAGGCTATGCAGGAGTCTTACGACGAAGGTGTAACCGATGAGTTCATCAAGCCGATTGTAAACGCCGATTGCGACGGTACGATCAAGGAAGGTGATGTGGTTATTTTCTTCAACTACCGCAACGACCGCGCCAAGGAATTGACTATCGTCCTGACTCAGCAGGATATGCCGGAGCAGGGCATGCACACTATTCCTAACTTGCAATACTATTGCATGACTCCGTATGACGCTTCTTTCAAGGGAGTACATATACTTTTCGATAAGGAGAATGTGCAGAATACATTGGGCGAATACTTGGCTGCCAACGGTAAGACGCAGCTTCATATTGCTGAAACGGAGAAGTATGCTCACGTGACATTCTTCTTCAACGGTGGTCGTGAAACTCCGTACGATGCGGAAGAGCGCATCCTCGTTCCGTCTCCGAAAGTTGCCACATACGACCTGAAGCCTGAAATGAGCGCTTACGAAGTGAAAGACAAGCTGGTTGAGGCTATCAACACCAAGAAATTCGATTTCATCGTGGTGAACTATGCCAACGGTGATATGGTAGGTCACACCGGTATCTACGAAGCCATTGAGAAAGCCGTAAAAGCTATCGACGAATGTGTGAAAGATACGGTTGAAGCTGCCAAAGCCAATGATTATGAAGTAATCATCATTGCCGACCATGGTAATGCCGACCACGCCCTGAACGAGGACGGCACGCCGAATACGGCTCACTCCTTGAATCCCGTTCCGTTTGTTTATGTAACGGAAAATAAGGATGCTAAGGTGGAGAACGGTGTATTGGCGGATGTCGCTCCTTCCATTCTGCATATCTTGGGCATGAAGCAACCGGCTGAAATGACTGGTAAGGATTTGATAAAGTAAGTATTATTAGCATATTGAGGGGCGTGGGTTATTAACTAATCCACGCCTTTTTGCTCTTTTACACATTTAAGATAGTTATGATACAGATAGACGACGTGGTGGTAAGCCTGGACGTGCTGCGTGAGAAGTTTCTTTGCAATCTGGAGGCTTGCAAGGGAGAATGTTGCATTGAGGGAGATGCCGGCGCCCCGGTGGAATTTGAGGAGATAGAGAAGCTGGAGGAGGTGCTCCCTGTGATTTGGGATGAGCTCTCTGCTGAAGCGCGGGCTGTGATAGAGGCGCAGGGTGTGGTGTACACAGACGAAGAAGGCGATCTGGTGACGTCCATTGTTAATAATAAGGATTGTGTGTTCACTTGTTATGACGAGAAAGGTTGTTGCTATTGCGCCATTGAGAAGGCTTTTCGTGAGGGTAAGACAGACTTTTATAAACCGGTCTCCTGTCATCTTTATCCCATACGGATAGGCGATTACGGGCCTTATAAGGCAGTGAACTATCATCGTTGGGATGTCTGCAAGGCGGCTGTGCTATTGGGACGGAAAGAGGATGTTCCTGTATATAAGTTCTTGAAGGAGCCGCTGATACGTAAATTCGGCGAAGAATGGTATGCTGAGCTGGAATTGGCGGCGGGGGAGATGAAAAAACAAGGAATGTTATAAGAGAAAAGCTCCGGTCAACAGGTATTTCCTGTCCGTCCGGAGCTTCTTCGTTGTAAGATGTGAGGTTGGTTAATAAAAACGTTATTCAATGATTAATCATTAACCAAACGCTAATGATTAATCACTGTTCTTATGCATCGATATTTGCATACGTTGCATTCTTTTCGATGAAATCGCGGCGCGGGCCTACATCTTCACCCATCAACATGGAGAATGTGTAGTCGGCTTCGGCTGCATTTTCAAGGTGTACTTGTTTCAGCATGCGGTTTTCCGGGTTCATGGTTGTTTCCCACAATTGTTCCGGGTTCATTTCACCCAAACCTTTGTAACGCTGGGTATGAATGGCATTTTCCGAACCGCCGCCATAGGTGTCGATAAACTTCTGACGTTGTTGGTCTGTCCAGCAGTACTCTTTCACTTTACCCTTTGTGCAGAGGTAGAGAGGGGGAGTGGCGATGTACAGATAGCCCTGTTGTATCACCTGCGGGAAGTAGCGGAAGAAGAGCGTCATGATCAGCGTGTCGATGTGCGAACCATCGACGTCGGCATCGGTCATGATGATTACCTTCTTGTAACGCAGCTTGTCTATGTTTGCCTCTTTGCTGTCTTCGCCGTCCACACCGAAACGGATGCCCAGTGCCTGAATGATATTGTTTACTTCGTCGCTCTCGAAGGCTTTGTGCCACATGGCTTTCTCCACATTCAGAATCTTACCGCGGAGCGGGAGGATGGCTTGGAAAGTACGGTTACGTCCTTGTTTGGCAGAACCGCCGGCGGAGTCACCCTCGACGAGGAATAATTCACATTCTTCGGGGTCCTTGCTGGAGCAGTCGGCCAGTTTGCCCGGCATGCCGCCGCCCGACATCGGAGACTTGCGTTGTACGGACTCGCGTGCCTTGCGTGCAGCCACACGTGCCTGTGCCGCTAATATCACTTTGTCTACAATCATTTTGGACTCTTTGGGATGCTCCTCCAGATAGTAGGAGAGTGCTTCGCCCACAGCCTGGTCTACGGCTCCCATCACCTCGTTGTTTCCGAGTTTTGTTTTGGTCTGCCCTTCAAATTGCGGTTCGGCCACTTTGATGGAGATTACTGCGGTCAGGCCTTCGCGGAAGTCATCACCCGAAATCTCTACTTTGGCCTTTTCCAGCATCTTGTTGTCCTCGGCGTATTTCTTCAACGTACGGGTAAGCGCACGACGGAAACCTGCCAAGTGGGTACCGCCTTCGATTGTATTGATATTGTTTACGTAAGAGTGGATGTTCTCGTTGTAGGAAGTGTTGTACATGATGGCCACCTCCACCGGTGTGCCCTGTTTCTCGGTGTTAATGTAGATGACATCGTTCACCAGATGTTCGCGGGAGGAGTCGATATAGCGCACGAATTCTTTCAAGCCTTCTACGGAGTAGAAAATCTCTTGTTTGTAGTTCCCGTCTTCTTCTTTTACGCGAAGGTCGGTCAGCGTGATTTTGATTCCGGCGTTCAGGTAAGCCAGCTCACGCATGCGGGTAGCCAGAATGTCGTAGTTGTAGACCGTTTCGGTGAAAATCGTATCATCCGGCCAGAACTGTTGGCGTGTACCTGTAATTTCGGTAACGCCGACTTCCTTTACAGAATATAGCGGGTGTCCGCATTCGTATTCCTGCTGATAGATTTTTCCGTTGCGGAAAACCTGTGTGGTCATGTGCGTAGACAGTGCATTTACGCAAGATACGCCGACGCCATGCAGACCGCCGGAAACTTTGTAAGAGCCCTTGTCGAATTTACCACCGGCATGTAATACGGTCATAACAACTTCGAGAGCCGATTTCTGTTCTTTTTCATGAAAATCTACCGGAATACCGCGTCCGTTATCCTGTACGGTAATGGAGTTGTCTTCGTTGATAGTAACTTCGATGTGGTCGCAATAACCGGCGAGCGCTTCATCAATAGAGTTGTCCACAACTTCGTAAACCAAGTGATGAAGTCCTTTGATACTAATGTCGCCGATATACATGGCAGGACGCTTACGTACAGCTTCCAAACCCTCCAATACCTGGATGTTACTGGCCGAGTAATTGTTTTCGCCGTTTATCTTTTCTTCTTCAGTCATAATCTAATTTCTCTTATTGTAATAACAAAGCAAAAATAGTGAAAATCCCTGATATATCATGCCAACGCTTTGATAAATTTGGGCCGTTTACAGCTTTTTAGCACCATGAAGAGATGTCTTGGAGAGGTGGTACGGGAGTGGTGCGTATGCAGAAAAGGCCGGACTAAAAAGTCCAGCCTCTCATATCTTTTAAACTTATCAGCTTAACCGAGTTTGTTGATGTAAAGCGCCAACTTAGACTTCAAGTTGTTTGCTTTGTTCTGATGGATTACGTTAGTCTTAGCTAATTTATCCAACATTTTGGTGATACCAGGATACATAGCTGTTGCTTCAGCTTTGTCTGTGGTAGCGCGAAGCTTGCGAACAGCATTTCTCATGGTCTTGCCATAGTATCTGTTGTGAAGTCTTCTTGTCTCTTCTTGTCTGATTCTCTTCAGTGATGATTTATGATTTGCCATCTCGACTAATCTTTATTTAATTCGTTTATTTTTTTAATTGTAGCCCGTGGGGGAATCGAACCCCCCTTTCAAGAATGAAAATCTTGCGTCCTAACCGATAGACGAACGGGCCATCCTGTGTGAGCATTTCTGCTCTTGCATCCGACTTTCCTTTCGTTTGCGGTTGCAAAGGTAGAAACTATTTTTGAATTAGCAAACATTTCAGATGAAAAATTTGCATGATTTCTTCCGGAATATCTCTTTTTGGGGATTTTAATTATTGATAATCAGTAATGTAAGTGCGTTTCATTTTTTCATCTTTTATGGTCGTTTCTTGATTACTCTTCTTTAATTTCCGTAGTTTCGTTCTTTTTTTGTAGCTTTGTTAGCCGGATTGAAACTTGATAAAGGACGGAAATGTTACAGAAAACACAGGGAATTGTATTGCATTCATTGAAGTATAAGGATACTTCCATCATCGTAGACATCTATACCGAGGTGTCCGGACGGGCTTCTTTTCTGGTGCCGGTGTCCCGTTCGCGCAAGGCTGCGGTGAAATCGGTGCTGTTCCAGCCTTTGTCTTTGGTGGAGCTTGAAGCTGATTTCCGACCGAATACCACTATATATAAGGTGAAAGAGGCAAAGTCGTTTTATCCTTTTACCTCGATTCCCTATGATCCTTATAAGTCTGCCATTGCTTTGTTCTTGTCGGAGTTTTTGTATCGTGCTTTGCGTGAGGAGGCCGAAAACCGTCCTTTGTTTGCATATTTGCAACATTCCATTGTCTGGCTGGACGAGTGTGGCAGCGGTTTTGCCAATTTTCATCTGGTCTTTTTGATGCGCCTGTCGCGCTTTCTCGGATTGTATCCTAACTTGGAAGATTATCACAGCGGCGACTGTTTCGATTTGCAGAATGCTTGTTTCACTCCGTTGCGCCCACAGCTACATTCTGATTTTATAGGACCGGAAGAGGCGTCTCGATTGACGATGCTGATGCGTATGAACTATGAAACAATGCATCTCTTTGATATGAATCGTACGGAACGTGCGCGTTGCCTGACGATTATGAATGAGTATTATCGTCTGCACTTGCCCGATTTTCCGGTATTGAAGTCTTTGGAAGTTTTGAAAGAACTGTTCGATTGAGTTTGGCTCTGCGGCAATTTCCCGTTGCCACGCAGGGCGTGTGACAGATAAAACATATAACTTTTATTTGTCACACGTATCTGTCACAAGATATGTTGTTGGCAATCAGTTCTATACCTCATTATTTGTGACAGCATGACGGATAAATCAGAAATAAACTTTCTTTCGTAGTGGGAATTTGCAGGTTGATGATTGGCAGTGGATGATGCAGCAATAAGAAGCCGTACTTCAAGCACCTCCTTTTGGGGATGGAGAAGAGCTTGAAGTACGGCTTTATACCTATGCGTATTTGCGGAACCGGGCAGGGGCTTATCCCAGCAGTTCTTTTACTTTAGCTGAAATGGCACGTCCTTCGGCAAGTCCGGCAAGTTTCTTGCTGGCTACACCCATTACCTTACCCATATCCTTGCCGCTGGTGGCTCCTACTTCGGCAATGATTGCTTTCAGGGCGGCTTCCAGTTCTTCGGGAGTCATCTGTTTGGGCAGGTAGGCTTCCATGACTTTCACTTGTGCCAACTCTGCATCGGCAAGGTCCTGACGTCCTTGTTGCACATAAATCTCGGCGGCATCCTTACCTTGCTTTGTCAGCTTCTGAATAATTTTCAGAGCATCGGCATCGGTCAGAGTATCATTGGCTCCCGGAGCTGTTTTGGCTTCAAGGAATACTTTCTTCACATTTCTCAAAGTGTCCAGGGCTACTTTGTCTTTAGCCTTCATTGCGTTTTTAATGTCTTCGCTGACTTTTTCAAATAAATCCATCTTATTATTTCTATTTATAATTTACTATTTCCGGGTGGGGGGCTGAACTGCCGGCGGTTTAGAAGGTGATTATACCGTTACCGCTGTTTTCAGCTTCCCGCGCTTCCTCGGTGGCGAGTATTCCGGCTTCTTCCGCCTTGAGCTTGATTGCTGCCAGGGTGCTCTTGTCGCGCTGGTAGGTAGGAGAGTTTTCTACCATACTGATGAGGTCTGCATTGTCGAGGTCTTCGGGGTTGAAGATGTAGATATGCCGGCGGCGCAGGCGTTGATACTTGGTGTTGGCATCCTTGCCGTAGTAGGTCTCGCGGCGCGAACGTCTTTGCTCTTCCTCTTCTTCCAGTTCGGCGAGGCGCTTCTGCTCTTCTGCGGTACGCTGGGTGATGCGCTCGTCCATCTCCTTCATGTGGATATCCTGGATGCCGAAACCGGTGGCAAGTAGGGTGATCTTGACGCTTTGCTCCAGCTTGTCGTCGATGGCCATACCGAATTTGGTCTCGAAGTCGCGGCTGAAACGGTTCATAAACTCTTTCACCTCGTCCATTTCGCTCATCATCAGTTTGTGTTGTGAGCTGTATGAAATGTTGAGCAATACTTTCTTGGAATTGAAGATGTCGTTGTTGTTCAGCAACGGAGAATGTTGGGCGTTCTGGATGGCCATGCTTACGCGGTTGTCTCCTTCGCCATAGCCTGTACTCATGATGGCCACGCCGCCGTCTTTCAATACGGTTTTTACATCGTTGAAGTCGAGGTTGACCTTTCCATGCAGGGTGATGATTTCGGCAATGCTCTTGGCGGCTACCGAAAGGGTGTCGTCTGCCTTGTCGAAAGCGTCGTCTACGGATAGTTCGCTATATATTTCGCTCAGTTTCTCGTTGTTGATAACCAGCAGGGCGTCTACATGCTTGCTGATTTCCTCCACACCGTCCAGTGCTTGGTCTATCTTCTTGTCACCCTCCCAGCGGAACGGAATGGTGACGATGCCGATAGTCAGGATGTCCATTTCTTTGGCGGTTTGTGCAATGATAGGGGCTGCGCCTGTACCGGTGCCGCCACCCATTCCGGCAGTGATGAACACCATTTTAGTACCGTCGTTCAGCATGTTCTTGATGTCCTCGATGCTTTCTTCGGCTGCTTTGCGGGCGCGGGCGGGACGGTTGCCGGCTCCCAAACCCTCTTTGCCGAGTTGCAGCTTCACAGGAACGGGGGAGTCTTTCAACGCCTGGTTGTCTGTGTTGCACAGCACGAATGTTACATCATGTATGCCTTCCCGGTACATGTGGTTGACGGCATTACCGCCACCGCCACCTACACCGATAACTTTGATGATTTTCGGTGAATCGGTCGGAAAATCGAATTGTGCTATATCATCCATGATTATAGAGTTTTTTAATTATTTCATATCATCGTCTGAGAAAATCTCGTTGGAGAGTTTGTTGAAAGTCTTTTCAAACCAGCTGGGACCTTCTTTCTTCTTCCGCTTTCTCTCCTCCTTTTCTTGGCGTTCTTTCTCCCTACGCTCCTTTTCTTCT
This sequence comes from Bacteroides eggerthii, assembly GCF_025146565.1. Taxonomy (NCBI): domain Bacteria; kingdom Pseudomonadati; phylum Bacteroidota; class Bacteroidia; order Bacteroidales; family Bacteroidaceae; genus Bacteroides; species Bacteroides eggerthii. The sequence continues at coordinate 865,172 of NZ_CP102258.1, forward strand.
TTCTCGCGTTGTGCTTTGGCAGCGCGGGCCGCTGCTTCCTGTTCTTTCAGGATTTCGTCATTGCCGAACATGTCAACGGGTTTGGGCGTAGGATTACCGGCGGGTTTCGTTTCCTGCAGGCAGCAGTTTTCATTGCCTGCGGCAAGAAGTGCCAGCAGTGTGTTCTGCATGCCGTCTTTGCTTAGCACGTCGCTGAAACCATGAATCGTGTTATGAACAAAGCGCATGGTTTTTATCTTCTCCATTTTGCTTTGTTTGCGGAAAGCATCTTCGATGTTCTTCAGGTTTGCCCCGCCACCGGTAAACACTACTCCGGAGAAGAGTTTGTCCTCGTAGCCGGAGAGTTGCAGCTGGTTCCATACGTTGGCAAGGATTTCCTCGGTGCGGGCTTCGACGATATTGTTCAGCGTGGCCAGTTCAATGGCGCGTCCGTCGTCCAGCGTACATACGGCGGGTGTCTCGGTGTCTTCCTCTTCCTCGTAGAGGGCGTTGCCGTATTGCAGCTTCAGCTTCTCGGCGTCTTGTTCCTCCATTTGCAGTGACGTGATGTCGTGGGTGATGGTGTTTCCGCCCAGTGGCAGTACGCTCAGGTAGCGGAGGATATTGTTCTTATAGACTGAAATGGTGGTGGTGTCCGCACCGAAGTCCACCAGTGCGCAGCCCGAACGCATCTCGTTTTCCGTCAGTACGGCGTTCGCCAGAGCTATCGGGGCTATGAGCAGGTCGGCTATCTCTACCTTGGCTTGCTCGAAGCTGTGTTCAAGGTTCTTCTTGAGTGAGGCGCGGGCCACGATATTGAGGAACTGTCCTGTGATGTGCTGCCCTGCCACTCCTACCGGGTCGGCTTGGAGGTTGTTGTCTATTTTATATTCTTGAGGGGCCACATCCAGTACGCTCATGTCTGCCAACGGCACTTCGAGGTTCTCATCGCAGATAGAGTCTACCAGTTCTTGTGAGATGATATCCTCCTCTTCCAGTGTGCGACTCACTGCATTTTTCACTGTGCGCAATGACTGTCCGCCGATGCCTACATATACTTTGGCAATGGAGTTGTTCAGCTGGCCTTCCAGCTTATTGATGATAGAAGTCAATGCCTGTGCTGTCTTATCGATGTTGTAGATGACGCCCTTATGGATGAATGAGGATGCATCTTCACGTGCATAAGCCAACACCTGAATACTTCCGTCGCTGTTCTTCTTTCCCGCGATACCGGAAATCTTGGAAGAACTCAACTCAATAGCGGCGATGAAATCTGTTGTTGCCATATCTGTTTATTTATAGTTTTACTATTTACTAATTTTACTGTTTGCTATTGCCTTTTCGTGCAGATTATCTGGTTACCGAATTCAACGCTGATACGGGAATATTTGTTCCAGCCTACCTTGTTTAATCCTTTTTCGTAGAATGTCTTTACCCGTTTCAGCTTCCGTTCGAAGTCGTCCAGCTTGCCGAGGTAGATGATGTGATCGCCTACACGCGGCACTAACTCTATGTTTCTGCCCGGCAATACATGAATCTGTTCGATTTGTGCGTTCCAAAACGAATTCTTTTGCAAAAATACACCAAACTTATATAAATCCCTCATGGCAAACGACTTTTCTACGTTTCCGGTCACAATAGCCCGGTGTGCAACGCACTTTGCATCGGGCGGCATCACTGTTCCTTTGTTGTCCAGATAGTAGTTTTCGCCATTGGCGCTCATTATCCGCAGGATAGGAATGCGTTGGGTCACCTCGATGCATAGTTTGCCGCTTGGCGTCTTGTAACACTCCACTTCATCGATGAGAGGATGTTTGGAAAGTGCCTGTTCTAAGGGCTTGGCGTGGATGCGGTCTATGTTTTTACCTATGGGGCTGATGCCTTTCTTTTCCAGCATAGCGGTTACTTCTTTCTTCGTGATGAAACCGGCGTATACTGTGTCTTTGATAAGCAGCTCCACATCGTGGCATACTTGTCCGGCCGGCTTTCGGTTGAAAGCGGTAATGGCTACTACCAGATAGGTAAGGACAAGCAACAGGACGATAGAAAGTAAAATCCGTTTAATCATAGACTTGTTTACTATTTGCTTTGTTGTTCAAGCAATTGGGTTATGGAAGGCACATAGTTATCTAAATCACCGGCTCCCAGCACAATCAATACTTCGACCGACTTCTTTGAAAGCAGGTTCAGGATATCTTCCTTTGGGCAGATACACTTCTCGATGCCCGGACGCAGGTTGTCATATATAAGCCGGCTGCTGACACCGGGAATCGGTTGCTCGCGGGCAGGATAGATTTCCGTCAGAATAACCTCATCCAGCAGTGAGAGGCTGTCTGCAAAGTCTTTGTAGAAGTCTCTGGTGCGGGTATAGAGGTGGGGCTGGAAGATAGCGGTTATCTTCTTATCTTTGTAAAGTTCGCGGACGGACTTCACGCTTTGTGCGATTTCGGCCGGATGATGCGCGTAGTCGCTGAGGAATACGAGCCGGCTGGTTTTTATCTTGAAGTCGAAACGGCGGTCCACTCCGCGGAAACTTGCCATTCCTTGTTTGATTTCCTCGTCGGTCACTCCGTTCAGGTGTGCGAGCGCCATGGCAGCTACGCCGTTCTCTATGTTGATGCCGATAGGTACGCCGAGCCGGATGTCATTGATGCGTGTATCCGGAGCCACGAAGTCGATGAAGATTTCGCCGTTTCCGATGCGGATATTCTCTGCATGGAAATCGCCTTCATCGCGGGAGTAGGTGTATACCCTTACACCCGGCTGCACGTCGGGTTGCAAGGCAAGGCCTTTACGGATAATCAATGCGCCTCCCGGCTGGATGAGGGTAGTGTAGTGACGGAAACTTTCCAGATAGGCTTCGCGTGTACCATATATGTCCAGGTGGTCGGGATCGGTGGCTGTGATGACACTCATATAGGGAGAAAGCCAGTGGAATGAACGGTCGAACTCATCGGCCTCAATCACCGTATACGGGCTGGTCTGGGACAAGAGCAGGTTTGTTCCGTAATTTTTGGAGATACCGCCGAGAAAAGCCGTACAACCTATATGCGACTGGTGGAATAGGTGTGCTGCCATTGTACTCGTGGTGGTTTTGCCATGAGTGCCGGCAACGCAAAGTCCCTTGCTGCTGCGGGTAATCGTGCCTAATACTTGGGAGCGTTTCTGTATCTCAAAACCCTTCTCGTGGAAGTAGGCCAGTTCGGCATGTTCCTGAGGTATGGCGGGGGTATATACTACTAATGTCGTTTCCTTCTCCTTGCAATTCGCCGGAATGAGGTTGATGTTTTCCTCGTAATGTATTTGTGCACCTTCTGCAATCAGATGCCCGGTCAGCTCGCTTGGCGTACGGTCATATCCTGCCACAAACTTGCCTTTGGAGAGGAAATAACGTATCAGTGCGCTCATGCCGATGCCGCCGGCGCCGACGAAATAAACGGATTTTATGGTTTCTATATTCATGTACTTGTTATTTAATAAGTTTCAATACCTCTTTGGCAATGACCGTTGCCGAATCGGGTAATGCCAGTTTGGCTATGTTGTTGCTCAAGGCTTTCAGCTTCTCGTTGTCTTTCACTGTTTCCAGCGCTACGGACAGCAGCTTCTCTTTGGCTTCCGCATCTTTTACGTAGATAGCGGCATCCTTGTCGACAAGGGCCAGTGCGTTTTTGGTTTGGTGGTCTTCTGCCACATTGGGCGACGGTACCAGAATCACCGGCTTGTGCAGCAGGCAGAATTCCGAAATGGAACCGGCGCCGGCGCGGGAGATTACCAAGTCGGCGGCAGCGTAGGCATTCGCCATGTCCTTGATGAAATCTGTCACATAAAGGTTGGGAAGGGCGCTGATGTGTGGGTGGTGCACCGCCTCACCGGTTGCTGTGGTGATTGCGTCCCTTACCTGTGCGATATATATTTTACCGGTTTGCCAGATGAACTGTATGTCGGGGTTCTTCCGGATGATGTCCAAACCTGCGGTTAAAGTTTGGTTGATGGTTCGTGCTCCAAGACTGCCGCCCAGTATGAGGATTGTTTTTTTGGCGGGGTCTAAGTCGAAATAGCGTACGGCTTCTTCGCGGGAAATGGAATGGCCGAGCAGGTTCTGGCGGACAGGATTGCCGGTCATAATGATTTTCTCTGCGGGGAAGAACTTCTCCATGCCTTCGTAGGCGACGCATATCTTGCAGGCTTTCTTGGCAAGCAGCTTGTTGGTGACGCCGGCATAGGAGTTCTGCTCCTGTATCAAGGTGGGCACTCCCATCATTCCTGCCGTTTTCAGGGTAGGACCGCTGGCATAGCCGCCTACACCTACTGCCACCTGCGGGCGGAACTGTTTGATAATGCTGCGTGCTTTCCATTGGCTGCGTGCCAGCTTCACCAATACGGCAAAGTTCTTCCACAGGTGTTTGCGGTCGAAACCCGCAACGGGCAGACCGATAATCTTATAACCGGCATCGGGCACACGCTGCATTTCCATGCGCCCCTCCGCACCCACGAACAGAATTTCCGCATCGGGACACAATTCTTTGATTGCGTTGGCAATGGATACGGCCGGGAAAATATGCCCTCCTGTACCACCGCCGCTGATGATAATGCGCGGTTTGTTGTTCTTCGTTTCCATATCTGAGTGTATATCTACTTGCTACTAATAACTAATCTTAATATTATTCAAATTCAGCATCGCTGTTCAGCATTTTGGCTGTCGGTTCTGCGGCGCTTTGCGCTTCACTGTAAGTGCTTTCGTCTCCGTTATCGGTTTCTATCTGCATGGTGGGCAAGGCGTCGTGTTCACTCTGTTCTTCCAACTTGGCTGTATATCGGCTGACGCTCAGTATCATACCGATATAGGCGCAGTTAATCAAAGTGGAAGTACCTCCCTTGCTGATAAGCGGTAACGGTTGCCCCGTAACAGGAGCCAATCCCACAGCCACCATCATATTGAAGACGGCCTGCGATACCAGCAACAGGGCTATGCCGATGATGAGGAAGGCAGGGAAAGTTCGGTCGCACTTCTTGGCAATGCGTCCCACACGTATCAGCAGGCAGATGTAAAGGAATACCACTATGACTCCTCCCACCAGTCCGAGCTCTTCAATGATAATGGCAAAGATGAAATCGGAAAATGCCTGGCTCAGGAAGTCGCGCTGTACGGAATTGCCGGGGCCTTTGCCGACAACATTACTGGTGGCAACGGCGATGCGTGCATGGGCTATCTGCGCGTCTTTGTCTATATCGAATTTCGCAGCGGGAACCTCCTCGTCATTTGTGAATTTCTCGATACGGGCACGCCACGTGTCGAACCGGTGCAGGAAAGGTATGTCGCTGTTCTTCGTCATCAGGAGGAAGGTGACGGCGATGACGCCTACCGATGTCAGACCGCCGATTAATACCAATAGTTTTTTTGCGGAAACACGTCCTATGAACATCATCAGGAAAACCACTCCAAACAGCAATGCCGCTGTGGATAAGTTTTCCGGGGCGATGAGCAGGCAGATGGCTCCGGTTATTATCATGATCCTTTTAAATGCCTTTGGATGGGCTCCGTCTTCGTCTTGCCCCTTGGAAAGGATGAAGGCTGTGACAATGATAACCGCCATTTTTGCAATCTCCGAAGGTTGGAACTGTATGCCCATGAATGTCATCCAGCGCGCCGCACCATTGATGCGTTCCATCATCATGACCAGCACCAACAGTATGGCAGAAGCCGGTAGCAGAAAGACGGGAAACACCTGGAACCATTTGTAGGGAATGTTGTGCATGAGAACCACAATTACAGCACCCACCATTAGGATAATGCTGTGCTGGGTGATAGGCCCCCAGTGGTCGCCACTCTTGTAAGTGAGCGTACTGGCAGCACTGAACACTTCCGTAATGGAGATGAGACAGAGGAAGAGGAAAATTATCCAGATTACTTTGTCTCCTTTGAATATGCTTTTTAATAAATCCATTTATAATTCTCTTACGTATTTCTTGAATTGATCGCCCCGGTCTTCATAACTCTTGAAGAGGTCGAACGAAGCGCAGCAAGGACTTAGCAATACGGTCTCACCCTTCTTGGCCAATTGGAAAGCTGCTTCCACTGCATCTTTCATACCTGTTTGCACGTCGGCCACAGGAAGCCCGAAGCGGTCGAAGAACTCATGCAACTTCTCGTTGTGCAGTCCCAAATAGACTAAAGCCGAACATTTGGTACGTACCAGTTCTTCTATTTCGGTATAATCGTTTCCTTTGTCTTTGCCACCGAGAATGAGGACGGTCTTGGTGGTCATGCTTTGTAAAGCATACCAGCAGGAATTGACGTTGGTTGCCTTGGAGTCGTTGATGAACTGGATGCCGCGCACTGTCGCCACCTTTTCAAGGCGGTGTTCCACCCCTTTGAAATCGGACAAGGCTTTGCGGATATCTTCTTTTTTGATACCGGCAAGGTTGGCGGAGATACCGGCAGCCAGTGAGTTATACAAGTTGTGGGTGCCATGTAGCGCAAGTTCCTCTTGTTCCATGTTGAAAGCGATAGGCTCGTTGATTTCCACTTCTCCGTCTTCCACATAGGCGATGGCGCCGTCCTCTTTTACGGCGGCGAAAGGATAGGGATGCGCTTTTAAGCCATGCTTCTCCAGTTCTCTGCGGATGATAGGGTCGTCGTTCCAGTAAATGAAAGCGTCTTCCGGTGTCTGGTTCTGCGTGATGCGGAATTTCGCATCTACATATTTCTGCATGCAGTGGTCGTATCGGTCCAGATGATCGGGAGTGATATTCATGAGGACAGCGATGTTGGCGCGAAACTTATACATGTTGTCCAACTGGAAGGAACTCAGTTCTATGACATAATAATCATGCTTTTCCATGGCTACTTGTAGGGCAAGGCTGTTGCCGATGTTTCCTGCCAGTCCCACGTTCAGTCCCGCACTCTTGAAGATATGATAAATGAGCGAAGTGGTGGTAGTCTTACCGTTGGAACCGGTGATACAAATCATCTTGGCGTCTGTATAACGTCCGGCAAACTCTATTTCGGAGATGATAGGAATGCCTTTTTCTTTTAATTTTAGAATAAGCGGAGCGTCATTGGGGATGCCGGGACTTTTCACCACTTCATCGGCGTTGAGTATCAGTTCCTCAGTGTGTTGCCCTTCTTCCCAGACAATGCCATGCTTGTCCAACAGTTCCTTGTATTTGTCTTTGATGGCGGACATATCGGATACGAATGTGTCGAAACCTTTTACTTTGGCGAGTACGGCAGCTCCCGCACCACTCTCGCCAGCTCCTAAAACTACAATTCTACTCATATATTATTATAATTAAGAATGGAGAATGATGAATGAAGAATTCAGCTGCGTATTGTTGCGCTGTATCGGTAATTCTTCATTTTTCATTCATAATTCTTCATTGGGTTGTTATCTTATCTTTAACGTTATAATTGTTATTGCTGCCAATACAATGGTTACAATCCAGAAACGGACGGTAATCTTTGATTCATGGAACAGCTGCGTCGGTTGCGTAAATACCACTTTGCAACCGGGCTCTATCAGGTTCATGCCGGTACGGAAGTGGTCGTGTATCGGCGTCCGTTTGAAGAGACGCTGTTTAACTCCTTTTCGTTTACCGGCTTTATAATATACCCGTTGCAGTATCACCGACAGGTTCTCTACGAGGAATATCCCGCAGAGAATAGGTATCAGCAGTTCTTTGTGGATGATGATGGCATATACGGCAATGATGCCGCCGATGGTCAGGCTGCCCGTATCACCCATGAATACTTGTGCCGGGTAAGCGTTGTACCAAAGGAAGCCGATCATCGCACCGATGAAGGCGCAGATGAAGATTACCAGTTCTTCCGATCCCGGGATATACATGATATTCAGATAGCCGGCATATTCGATGTGGCTGGATACGTATGCCAGTATACCCAGCGTCAGACCGATAATGGCGGAGTTGCCTGCTGCCATGCCGTCCATGCCGTCGTTCAGGTTGGCGCCGTTGGAGACGGCGGTTACCACGAAAATCGTAACGAACACGAACAGTATCCAGCCGGCTGTTTGGGCATGTTCTCCCATGAAGGAGACAAGGTCTGCATAATCCAGGTTATTGCTTTTGAAAAAAGGAATGGTGGTCTGTGTAGCCTTGATTTCTTTGGCAGCATGTACTACTTCAATGCCTTGCCCCGGCTTTTCCACTTCAATATTCTCACGAATGACAACCTGCGGGCTGAGGTATAGCGTAAGGCCTACAATCAGTCCAAGACCTACCTGGCCGATGATTTTGAATTTGCCATGCAGCCCTTCTTTGTCTTTTTTGAATATCTTGATGTAGTCGTCTGCAAATCCCAATGAGCCTAACCAGACAGTGGTGATAAGCATCAGAATCATATAGATATTGTTCAGCTTGCCCAGCAACAGACAGGGAATCAGGATGGAAAAAATAATGATTACTCCGCCCATACTCGGCACTCCCACCTTGTTTACTCCGAACGGGTCGATATTGGCATCCCGTTGCGTCTCGGTGATTTGCTTGCGTTTTAATAGATTAATAAACTTATCACCCCATATGCTCGAAATGAGCAATGCCAGGATGATAGCCATTAACGCTCTGAAAGATGTGTAGCCGAACATGCCCGCACCGGGGAAGTCGTATTTGTCTAACCATTGAAATAAGTAGTATAACATGTCTTTTTCAGTTCTGAGTTATGAATTAATGAATTGCCGGCATGATGTGTGCGGAGCAAACAGCATGACATGCTTCTTTGAAATTCATGATTCATGGTTCTCAATTCATAATTTCTTTAATAATTTCTTTATCGTCGAAATGATGCTTCACTCCTTTTATCTCCTGATAGTTTTCATGTCCTTTGCCGGCAATGAGGATGACATCTCCCGGTTGTGCCAGCATATAGGCGGTTTTTATTGCTTCTTTTCTATCGGTAATGCTGATTGTCTTCTGCATATCGTCCTTGTCCAGTCCGGCCAGCATATCATTGATGATGTCCTGCGGTTCTTCAAATCGCGGGTTGTCGGAAGTGATGATGACGCGGTCGCTCAGGCGGGCAGATTCCTTGGCCATGATGGGGCGCTTCCCTTTGTCGCGGTTGCCGCCGGCGCCGACTACGGTAATCACTTTCCCTTTGCCTTCCAGCACATCGTGAATGGCATTCAGCACGTTGACCAAAGCGTCCGGAGTGTGTGCATAGTCCACAATGGCAGTAATGCCTTTGGGAGAGCGGATAGAGTCGAACCTTCCGGCTACCGGGTGCAGAGTGCTGAGAGCTATGAGGACATCTTCTTCTTTCTTGCCCAACAATACGGCTGCGCCGAATACGGCGAGAAGATTGTAGGCATTGAACTTGCCGATGAAACGTACGGCCAGCTCACGATTGTTGAAGTCAAGCAGCATGCCTTCAAAATGAGACTCCAATATCTTACCCTTGAAGTCACTCAGGCTTCTTAAGGAGTAGGTATATACTCGCGAACGTGTATTTTGAGTCATGACCAAGCCGTTCTTGTCGTCAAGGTTGGTAAGGCTGAAAGCATTTTTCGGCATATCATCGAAGAATTTCTTCTTAGCCTTGAGGTAGTTCTCGACAGTCTTATGGTAATCCAAGTGGTCGCGCGTGAGGTTGGTGAAGATGCCGCCGGCAAACTTCAGCCCGCTGATGCGTTGCTGCGCAATGGAGTGGGAGCTGACTTCCATAAATGCGTATTTGCAACCGGAATCGGCCATTTCGCCCAACAGGCGGTTGAGGGTGATCGGATCAGGGGTGGTATGTTCGGTCGGTATGGCCCGGTCGTCGATGTAGTTGCATACGGTGGAAATCAGTCCGACTTTATATCCGAAATGGCGGAATGTATTATATAATAAGGTAGCAATGGTTGTTTTACCATTGGTGCCTGTCACGCCCACCAACTCCATTTTGGAGGTGGGGTCGCCGTAGAAAGCGGTAGCCACCTTGCCAACTGCATTTTCGCTGTCTTTTACTTGGATATACGTAATGTTGGGGGTAGGTTCTTCCGGCATGTCCTCGCAGAGCACAGCTATGGCGCCCTTTTCGATAGCTGCCGGGATGTATGCGTGCCCGTCGGTCTGCGTGCCGCGCATCGCCATGAACAGATGTCCGGCTGCAACTAAACGGGAGTCGATGTTTACTCCTGTTATGTCTTTCTCCGTACTACCGGTGACTTGTACCGGTTGTATCGTTTTTAATAGTTCGCTTAATTTCATACCTTATTATATATAATGTATATTCTATAATTAATGTAACGTCAGGCTTATCGTCTGTCCCCTGACAAGTCTGCTGCCACCCGGAATGGACTGGCTTCTTACTTTGCCGACGCCGTTGAGGCGCACCCTCAGTCCTTTTCGTTCCAGCAGGTAAACGGCATCTTTGGCTCCCATGCCTACTACACTGGGCACTATGCCGGCGGAGCTCTTCTGGTTTTGCAGGATGACGGCAGACGGGGCAGCCTGGCTGTGTCCCCATAGTTCTTGTCCTTTTTTTGCCTCAAACTGTTTCTGTACCGGGACATCCAGGGCATTGAGCACGTATAACGCTTCGTTCATCTCTCCGGCTTTTACCGTAGGAATCACGTTCGTGGTGCTATCTATCGCATTGCGTATGTCAAATCTCAAATTTTTGGCATATACTCTTTCGGCAATCTTGCTGAATACGCTACCCGCCATTAAGCCTCCTGATGCCGGAAGTCCGGGTTTTTGTATGGAGACAATGCAGCTGTATTTGGGCGCCTCGGCCGGGAAGTATCCGCAGAAGCTGACAAGATAGTTCACCCGCCCCGCCTTATATCCGGCGGCACCCTGGGAAATCTGTGCAGTACCCGTTTTGCCTGCTACGGCAAACTGCTTGCTTCCGGCAGGTTTTGCCAATCCTTCGGAAACCACCTTATGCAGGATTTCCCGTATTTGTGTCAGCGTGTGGTCTGAACAGATTTTGGGATTGATGACTTCCGTTGGGAATTCATGGACAACTTCGCCGTCCTTCACTGCTGCTTTCACGAACTTGGGGCGCACCATTGTACCGTTATTGGCAATGGCGTTGTAGAAGGTCAGGATATTGAGTGGCGGCACCTGCGTTTCGTAGCCGATACTCATCCAGGGCAGGGTGGTCTTGGAGAAATAACGTTCTTTAGGGCCACGTATGTTGGGCTTGCCTTCTCCGGCTATTTGCAGGTGGAGCGGGCGGTCTATGCCGATGCGCTTCAGGCCGTCCACAAACTTCTGCGGATTGTCGCCGTAATGTTTGTCGATGAGATGCGAAACGCCGATGTTGGATGATACTTCCAGGATGCGCGTTACGTTGATCTTGCCATATCCGCCCCGGTGCCAGTTGTGGTCTTTCATTGCGCGGCCATGCATCATCATGATGCCGTTTCCTGTATCGACTTCTGTGTCGGGAGTGATCTTTCCGTCCTCCAGTGCCACCATGATAGAGGCGGTCTTGAAGGTGGAGCCCGGTTCCAGCATGTCGCTGATGGCGTTGTTGCGCATTTCGTAATACTTTCCGTCGCCCGCTTTCATCATATTGACGATTGCCTTTACCTCTCCGGTCTGCACCTCCATCAGTACGGCGACGCCTACATTGGCGTTGATTTCTTTCAGTTTGTCTATCAATGCCTTTTCACAAATGTCCTGCATGCCCACGTCGATGGTGGAGATGATGTCGCAACCGTCTACGGGAGCGATGTCCACTATGTTCAGGTATTTGTTCATCACCTTCTGGCGGTGGGTAATGCCGTCGCGTCCTTTCAGCAGGGTGTCAAAGGCAAGCTCGATGCCGTTCTTTGCCCCTTGTGCCGTATCGGCGTAGAGGTCGCCCAATGTACGGGCTGCCAAAGAACCGAAAGGTTTTTTACGCTGGTTGTAAGTCTGCTCGTGGAAGCCGCCCTTGTATTTGTTCAGGTTGAACACCGGCAGCCGCTTGGCTTCTTTGTACTGGATGTAAGAGATGCGTTTGGGATAGATCAGGTAGTTGCGGCTTCCCTTTTTGCGCCCTTTCAGCAGGTGCCTCTTGAATTCGGCGGCGCTCTTATCCGGGAATATCCGGTGCAGTCCCTCGCAGATTTCACCCAGATGGTTCATAAGCATGGTGTCTTTCTTCTGACCGCCTGCTTTGAAGTCCATGTAAATGCGGTACTCCGGTAAGGAACTTGCCATCAGTTTGCCGTCGGATGAAAGAATATTGCCCCGGTTGGGCTTGACGGTGACGTTCTCCTTCACAAAGCGGTCGGCGACATCTTGCCAGTACTGCCGTTCGGCAAACATGATGACGGTACCTTTTACGATAATAGCCACTCCTATCAGTCCCATGACAAGGACTACGAAGAAGTAACGTGTCATTATATTTTTCTTGTTTACTGCCAAGGCTTTTTTAATTTACTGTTTTAACGAATTACAATTTACTATTTGGGGGTTTATGATTTACTAAACTGTCGCTTACGATTTACTAAATCGTTGCTTGCAATTTACTAAATCTTGTTTGCCCCTGTTCTTTGCTCTCATTTGATTAAATACGGCGGATTGGTCGAAGTCTGCAAATCGCTTTCTTTTGTTGCGATATATTCCTCGATGCGCGATTGACGGCTGCGTTCCATTAATTCGGAGCTGCGTGTCAGGGCGTCGTACTTAATATCTATCAGTTCTTTCTTGAGTTTGTCTATCTCTATCATTTGTTGCTGACAGGCATAGCGGTTGTGGATGTAGAACAGAATAAGAACCATGATGAGAACAAGCAGTCTGGTCTGGCGGCGGAAGAAGTCCGTAGCCAGAATGTCGCCGCCGATAATGTTCTTTAGCGAGGTGCGTCTTTTCACTTTTTCACCTTTCTGTCCTTCCTGTTTATAATCTGTTTCGTTCATCACCCTATTGCTTTATCACTTTCTCATTTTCATTTATTTCTCAATCTTCTCCGCAATCCTCAGTTTGGCGCTTCTTGAGCGTGGGTTACGTTCTATTTCCGTTTCGTCAGGAACGATAACCTTGTTGTTGACCAAGCGGAAAGGCGTCTGTATGTTCCCGAAGAAGTCTTTTTCGGCCTTACCTTCTATGTTCCCGGTCTTCATAATGTTTTTCACCATGCGGTCTTCCAAAGAATGGTAGGTGATTACCACCAGTCGGCCGCCGGGCTTTAATGCTTCCGTAGCGGCATATAGCATCTCTTTCAGCGCTTCCATTTCCCGGTTGACTTCAATGCGCAATGCCTGAAACACTTTTGCGAGTTCTTTCTTTTCTCTTTCCCGTCCGAAGAGGGGCTTGATGATGTCCAGAAAATCTCCGATCGTACTGATCTGCCGGGTGGCGCGCGCTTTGACTATGACGGATGCCAGCTTGCGGCTGTTCTTTAGTTCCCCGTACAAATAGAAGATATCGGCAAGGCGTTCTTCCTCGTAGGTGTTTACAATATCGGCGGCGGTGCATCCGGCGCGTTTGTTCATACGCATATCGAGCATACCGTCGAAACGGAAAGAAAATCCCCGTTCGCTGTCGTCGAAATGGTGCGACGACACGCCAAGATCGGCGAGTATGGCATCCACTTGCTCAATGCCATGATAGCGCAGGAAGTTATGCAGATAACGGAAGTTGCTGCGTACAAATGTAAAGTGCGGGTCATTCACAATGTTCTGTTCCGCATCTTCGTCCTGGTCGAACCCCAGCAGCCTTCCGCCTTCACCCAGCCGGGACAGTATCTCGCGTGAATGGCCTCCTCCGCCGAAGGTCATGTCTACATACGTTCCGTCGGGGCGTATATTCATGCCGTCAACACTCGGCATCAGCAGTACCGGAATATGATATGTCGTTTCTTCTTTCATCGTTCATCGTTAATACGTTAATCACTAATCATCCCACTCTCTCCCAAGATGTCTTGCAAGGCTTCGCTGAATTCTTCGGGGTTCATGAAAGGCTGTTCGGCCTTTTCTTTCGCCCAGATCTCAATCGTGTTGTCCACGCCGATGAAGCGTACGTCGCTTTGTATGCCTGCCATTTGCAGGTAGCGTTTGGGCAACAGGATGCGTCCGTTCCCGTCGGGAACCATGATTTCAGCATCACTCACAAACTGTCGGAAGATTTGTTGGTGTTTCGCATTCCATTTGTTCAGCCGCTGCCGAAGTTGGTTCTGCGTGGCGAACCAGACACTTTCCGGATAGAGCACCAGACAGTCTTGGAATACATCTTTACGCAACACGAGCCTTTCCTCGGAGACAGCTTGCAACTGCTTCCGGAAGCCGGCAGGGATAAATACGCGTCCCTTTGCATCGGTCTTAGCTTCGATATTGCCTAAAAAACGTATCATTTTTCACCTTATTATAATAAGTGACGGTAAAAATACACATTTCCCCACAATTCCCCACAATGTTTTAACTAAAATCTTACTTAGAAGTTTTCAACAGCTTGTTGATTACTTATTTTGTTGGAAATGAACATGCTGCCAAGGCGCTTTGACCGGTGGGGGAATTGGGACGGTTGAATCGTTTTTCCGGGACAAAAAAATCCCATGAGGCGAATGGATTTACCTCATGGGATGAATTTATGTGGTTTTATGTAGATGCCGATTAAACAAAATCCTTCAATTCCTGTTGTAGTTTTTGGCGGGTGAAGAATATGCGGCTCTTTACTGTTCCTAACGGAAGTCCCAGTTTTTCGGCTATCTCGCGGTATTTGAAACCGGAAACGTGCATGGAGAACGGGACTTTATATTCGCGTGGCAATGAATTGACAATGCGGTGCATCTCTTTCAGGTCGTATGCGCTTTCCGTACTCTCAAAAGCGTTGTCGCGCGGAAGATTCAGATGATAAAGATTGTCTGTCTGGTCTACAAATGTCTGGTCGCGCACCACTTTACGGTAGTTGTTGATAAAGATGTTGCGCATGATAGTATATATCCAACCTTTGAAATTAGTATCGGGCATGTATTTATCTTCATTATCCAAAGCTTTGAGCGATGTTTCTTGAAGAAGGTCGTTTGCTTCTTCTCGGTCGGAGGTGAGCTTGTATGCGAAGCGTAATAAGTCGTTTTGAACCCCAACCAGGTCTTTTTTAAATGTAATACTGTTCATAATGTGCTTTGTTAAATGATTACTTGTTCGTTTAGCTTTTCAGCTTTGCAAGTTTACGAAAGTTCCGGCTTCCCGGCGGGCGGTTTTCAAGCAATCTTTGGGGGAAAATCTATCAATTGATAGATTTTAGGTGCTATTTGATAGATTTTGGGTGTAGTTTTCTATCGAATATTTGCATTTAATTAAAAAGATGCGTTAATTTTGCGCAATCATTTCATCATAAGAAGAATGGCTGACGACTCTTTATTTTTGATTGACATTGATCGGATTCTTCGGGAAAAAGCTCCGAAGCATGTAAAGTATATCCCTAAGTTTGTCGTGTCTTACTTGAAGCGCATCGTTCATCAGGATGAATTGAATGTTTTTCTGAAAGAGTCGAAAGATAAGGTAGGGGTGGAATTCTTGCAGGCTTGTCTGGAGTTTCTGGATGCCAAGCTAATAGTGAAAGGTGAGGAGAACCTGCCTAAAGACGGTCTTTACACATTTGTTTCCAATCATCCTTTGGGCGGTCAGGACGGAGTGGCATTGGGCTATGTGCTTGGAACCTACTACGGTGGAAAGGTGAAATACATGGTCAATGACCTGCTTATGAACCTGCATGGCCTGGCTCCCCTCTGTATCCCTATTAATAAGACCGGTAAGCAGGCCAAGGATTTTCCGAAAATGGTAGAGGCCGGGTTCGCGTCGGACGATCAGCTTATCATGTTTCCCGCCGGGCTTTGTTCGCGCCGCCAGAATGGCGTCATCCGCGATTTGGATTGGAAAAAGGCGTTTATAGTGAAGAGTGTGGAGGCGCATCGTGATGTGGTGCCTATCCATTTTGAAGGACGTAATTCCAATTTCTTTTACAACTTGGCAAACCTCTGTAAAGTGTTGGGCATCAAGTTTAATATTGCTATGCTTTATCTGGCGGATGAGATGTTGAAGAACCGCCATAAAACATTTACCATTACAATAGGCAAGCCCATTCCCTGGCAAACATTCGATAAGACGAAGACACCTGCCCAATGGGCCCAGTATGTAAAAGATATCGTGTATAAATTATAAATTGAAAATTAAAATAGAAGACCGGGAGTTGATACGGAGGACATTTATTCTCAACTCTCAATTCTCAATTAAAGTAATATGGAAGATATAATTGCACCGATCAGCAAAGAATTGCTGAAAGCGGAGTTGACGGAAGACAAACGCTTGCGCATGACGAACAAGAGTAATAATCAGATATACATTATTACTGCTCAGGATTCACCCAATACGATGAAAGAAATCGGGCGTCTGCGTGAAATTGCATTTCGGGCTGCCGGTGGCGGAACGGGCATGTCGATGGATATTGATGAATACGATATCATGGACAATCCCTATAAGCAGTTGATTGTCTGGAATCCGGAAGCAGAGGAGATATTAGGCGGTTACCGTTATATTCTCGGTACGGATGTACGTTTCGACGAGCATGGTGCACCGATTCTGGCTACTGCACACATGTTTAACTTCTCCGATAAGTTTCTGAAGGAATATCTTCCCACTACCATTGAGTTGGGGCGTTCGTTCGTAACGCTCGAATATCAGTCCACCCGCCGCGACAGCAAAGGCCTGTTTGCGCTGGATAATCTGTGGGACGGCTTGGGTGCGTTAACGGTGGTTATGCCCAATGTGAAATATTTCTTCGGAAAGGTCACCATGTATCCCAGCTATATACGCAAAGGGCGTGACATGATCCTTTATTTCCTGAAGAAGCATTTTGCGGACAAAGACAGCCTGATTACTCCGATGAAACCGCTGCAATTGGAAGCTGACGAGAAGGAACTGGCAGCTTTGTTCTGTAAGGATACATTTAAGGAAGATTACAAGATCCTTAATGGTGAGGTGCGTAAATTGGGGTATAACATCCCGCCATTGGTAAATGCATATATGAGCCTTAGCCCGACCATGCGTATGTTCGGTACGGCTATTAATTACGGTTTCGGTGATGTGGAAGAAACCGGTATTTTAATCGCCGTTGATGAGATTCTGGCAGAGAAGCGCATCCGGCATATACAGTCGTTTATAGAGAACGAGCCGGATGCATGTAATCTGACTTCCGGGGCGAATAAGATATTCTTTCCGAGCAGATAACCGCATTTTATACTGCCGGCAGACTGTTTCCGTTGATTTTCCGGTAGAGGTCGAGCGCAAAGACGTCCGTCATGCCTGAGATATAGTCTAATACCGCCTGTATTCTTTCATACAGCGCGGTTGCTTTCATGTTATATTGGCCGGATACGCGGTTGATGAGCAACTGCGAATATGTTTTTTCCGGTGAGCACACTGCATCGATCATCAGCTCAAGCAGGGTGCTGATGATGCGGAAACCGGCAAGTTCTATGTCCAGTACGTCGCGTGAGCGGTAGATTTTCTTGAAAGAGACCTCGGCGCAGTGCTTGTAGGCAGCAGCAGGCCGTTCCGAAATATGCTTGATGAGGCTGCCTTCAAATTCTCCTTCTAAAATCCGGGCTTCATTATTGAGGAACGCTTGGGTGCATTCGCCGATGAGCAGTCCGATGACAGACGAGCGCAGATAGGCTATCTGTTCGTTGGTGTCGCTTACAATCTTGAAAGTGTCGAGTATGTGTGCCTTGCGTTCGTCGGGGAAGTAGGACAATAGCAGTTCCTGTGTTTCCTGCGTAGTTAGGATTTTCAGTTTATGCGCATCTTCAATGTCCATCATCTGGTAGCAGATATCATCTGCCGCCTCCACCAGATAAACGAGCGGGTGGCGGGCATACTTCAGCGGAGAGTCGTTCAGCTTCTTCATGCCCAGTTCTTCGGCTATCCGCCGGAAGCTGTTTTCTTCGGTTGTGAAGAATCCGAACTTGGACTTTTCTCCGGCCAAACTCGATGAAAAGGGATATTTTACGATACTGGCAAGTGTGGAATAGGTCAGGACGAAGCCGCCTTTGCGACGTCCTTCAAACCGGTGGGTAAGCAGGCGGAAGGCATTTGCATTTCCTTCAAAGTGTGTCAGGTCTTCCCATTGCGCCGGGGTCAGCTGTTCTCCGTTGGGCTGTTTTTCTTTCAATGCCATGCCCTTTCCTTCCGAAAAGAAGGTGGAGATGGCGCGTTCGCCGGAGTGGCCGAAGGGTGGATTTCCCAGGTCATGGGCGAGGCAGGCGGCGGAAACGATAGAGCCGATTTCCGGCAGGTAGGAGCTTTGCAGGTCGGGACGGCGCTCAAGGATGGCTTTGGCTACATCATTGCCCAACGAACGGCCCACACAGGATACCTCCAGACTATGTGTCAGCCGGTTGTGGACAAATATGCTTCCGGGCAGGGGGAACACTTGCGTTTTGTTCTGCAATCTCCGGAAAGGGGCGGAGAAGATAAGGCGGTCGTAATCCCGCTGAAATTCGGAACGGTTCTCGTGGCGTTCTTTGTGAAATTCTTCCAGGCCGAATCGCTTGGCAGATATGAGGGTATTCCAGTCCATGACGATAATTATATTAATTGGTGATGTGAGCCACTTGTCGGGTTATAGCTCATTTCTTTCCGGTAATGAGTCCGGTCCGACTCCTGATTCGCATTAATAACAGATTATTTAACTGCAAATGTATCATTATTTTGCTTCAAAATCACTATTTTCGCCCTCTATAATGAAAGAAGCCCTGTTGTAGAGTAGACTTAGCAGGTCTTTTTTGTAATAGTAATCTTAATTAATCCGTAATTAACGCCATGACTGTCCAAATTATAAATAAGTCAAAACATCCGTTGCCTGCGTATGCCACCGAGCTGTCTGCCGGAATGGATATTCGTGCCAATCTTTCCGAGCCGATGGTGCTGGAACCGTTGCAGCGCTGCTTGGTTCCTACCGGCCTGTATATTGCTTTGCCCGCAGGGTTTGAGGCGCAAATCCGTCCCCGTAGCGGGTTGGCCATCAAGAAAGGAATTTCGGTGCTCAACTCTCCGGGTACCATCGACGCCGACTATCGCGGTGAGATTTGTATTATCCTCGTGAACCTTTCTTCGGAAAGATTTGTGATTGAGGATGGAGAGCGGATAGCCCAAATGGTAATAGCCCGTCATGAGCAAGCCGTATGGCAGGAAGTGGATGTGCTGGACGAAACGGAGCGCGGTTCCGGCGGCTTTGGGCATACGGGCGTGTAGTTGGTGATGAGTTATAAGTGATTAATGATTGGTGATTAACGGAAGTTTACTTATACCATCTGATTTTACATAGATAATGAGCATATTCAAGAACAAGAAAACAGGACTATTTTTATTGGTGGCAGGCTTCTTGCTTGTTTCCTGCGGGACGTCCCGTAAGCAGGCAAAGGCATTATCGGCAAAGCCTGTGGCCGAACTCACTCCGGAGCAGCAGCGCAAGTACGATTATTTTTTTCTGGAAGCATCCCGCCTGAAGATACAAAAAGATTATGACGCGGCTTTCGACTTGCTGCAGCACTGCCTGACAATCAATCCGAATGCTTCGTCGGCTCTGTATGAGCTGGCGCAATATTATCTGTTCCTGAAACAAGCGCCTCAGGGACAGGCGGCGTTGGAGAAGGCGGTGGAAAATGATCCGGATAATTACTGGTACAGTCAAGGGTTGGCGAACCTCTACCAGCAGCAGGATGAAAAGGAGAAGGCGGTGCGGTTGCTGGAAGATATGTCTGTACGTTTCACCGACAAACTGGATCCTCTATATGCCCTGTTGGATATTTACAATCGGCAGGAGCAATACGATAAGGTGATTGCCACGCTGAACCGGATTGAAGGGAAGATGGGCAAAAGTGAGCAGTTGAGTATGGAGAAGTTCCGTATTTACCTGCAAATGAAAGACAATAAGAATGCTTTCCATGAGATAGAGAGCTTGGTTGCGGAGTATCCGATGGACACCCGCTATCAGGTTGTGCTGGGTGATGTCTATATGCAGAACGGGAAGAAAGACGAAGCATACGGCATATACCGTAAGGTATTGGATGCAGAGCCGGATAACGCAATGGCTATGTATTCGCTTGCCTCCTATTATGAAGCCACCGGGCAGAAAGAGCTCTATCAGCGGCAGTTGGACACATTGCTGCTCAACAAGAAAGTGCCTTCGGAAACGAAGATGAATGTAATGCGGCAGTTTGTGGTGCAGAATGAGCAGGACGGCAGGGACAGTACGCGGGTCATCAGCCTTTTCGACCGTATTCTGGAACAAGAGCCGGACGATGCCGGGATACCGATGTTGTATGCCCAGTACCTCCTTTCCAAGGGGATGAACAAGGAAGCGTTGCCCGTATTGCGCCGGGTGTTGGCAATCGACCCCACCAATACGGCTGCCCGTATGATGTTGTTGGGTGAGGCTGTCAAGAAAGAAAATTACGGTGACGTCATTGAGCTGTGCGAAGCAGGCGTTGAGACCAATCCTGAAATGCTGGAGTTTTATTTCTATTTGGCCATTGCCTATAATCAGGCCGAACGGACCGATGATGTGATTGCGGTCTGCCGGAAAGCGTTGTCGCACACCACAGACGAGAGCAAGAAAGAGGTTGTTTCGGACTTCTATTCCATTTTGGGCGATGCCTACCATACGAAAGATTTGAATACGGAAGCCTATGCCGCTTATGATTCGGCATTGGTGTACAACCCCTCCAATATCGGTGCGTTGAACAACTACGCTTATTACCTGTCCGTCGAGCGCCGCAATCTGGATAAAGCGGAGGAGATGAGCTATAAGACGGTGAAGGCCGAACCCGATAACGCCACTTATCTGGACACCTACGCTTGGATTCTGTTCGAGAAAGGCAATTATGCCGAAGCCCGCCTGTATATAGACGACGCCATGAAGAATGACGGCGGCAAGAGCGACGTAATTGTGGAACACTGTGGCGACATCTATTATATGACGGGTGATGTGGACAAAGCTTTGGAATACTGGAAGCAGGCATTGGAGATAGGCAGCAAGTCCAAAACCCTGAAGCAGAAGATTCGGCAAAAGAAGTATATCGGTGATAAGTAACGACGTATATGTCGGTGACCAATAAAAAGTGATAAGACGATGAAACAAGTAAAATCCAATAGTAAGATACTGCTCTTTCTCCTTTTCTTCCTCTGTTGTCTGACGGGGTGTAAGACTTCCCGTAAGGCGGAGACGTCCAAATTGCCTGAGAGCGCCCGTTACCTGTCTTCTAAAGTACGGTTGACGATTCCTTCCAAAGACGCTGTTTTCACCGTAAACGGCACGATGAAGCTGATAAGCGGCGAGCGGATGCAGCTCTCGTTCTTGATGCCTATCATACGTACGGAAGTGGCGCGCATGGAGGTGACGCCCGAAGAGATATTGCTGGTGGACCGTATGGGCAAACGCTATGTGCGGGCTACCCGTAAGGAACTGAAGGATGTATTGCCGAAGAAGGCGGATTTTGCCCATTTGGAGAAGATCCTGTTCGATGCTTCCAAGCCCAAAGGAAAGAGGGAGCTGACAGGGAAGGAGTTGGGTATTTCTTCTTTGGAGAAAGGCAGGGTGGAGTTGTCCGGCTTTTCCTACGGTCCGTTTTCCCTGACGCCCACTGAGTTGTCTTCGAAATATACGGAAGTCGAGTTAAGTGAAATATTAGAAATGCTGATGAGCTTATGAGACGTTTGCTTTGTATTTTTATAAGTTGTTTCTGTCTGGTTTTTCCGCTTCTTGCACAGTCCAACAGGCTAATTAAGGAGCTGGAGAGCAAGCGCGGTGCTTTGCAAAAGCAGATTACCGAGTCGGAGACACTTCTGAAAACTACAAAGAAGACCGTAAGCAGCCAGTTGAATGGGCTTGCCGCCCTGACGGGGCAGATAGAAGAGCGTAAGCGCTACATCCTCACCATCAATAAGGATGTGGAGGCGATAGACCGCGAACTGTCATCGCTGGAGCGTCAGTTGGGGCAGTTGCAGCGTGATTTGAAGGACAAGAAAAGGAAATACGACTCTTCTGTCCAATACCTTTATAAGAACCGCTCCATTGAGGAGAAGCTGATGTTTATTTTCTCTGCCCAAAGTCTGGCGCAGACTTATCGCCGCTTGCGCTATGTGCGCGAGTATGCCACCTATCAGCGTTTGCAGGGTGAGGAGATACTGAAAAAGCAGGAACAGGTGAATAAGAAGAAAGCGGAACTCAGGCAGGTACGCGCTGCAAAAGCCGATCTGCTGAAGGAGCGTGAATCCGAGAAGATGAAGCTGGAAAAGCAGGAGAAGGAGAAACGTACGCTTGTCACCAGCTTGCAGAAGAAGCAGCGCGGTTTGCAAAACGAGATTGCCAAAAAACGCCGCGAAGCCAATCAGCTCAATGCGCGCATCGACCGCCTCATTGCCGAAGAGATAGAGAAAGCCCGCAAACGTGCGGCGGAGGAGGCCCGTCGCGAAGCTGCCGCACGCAAGAAGGACGGTGCGAAGACGGACAAGTCGGCTACGGCTTCCGGTGCATCCAAAACAAAGGCTGCTCCTTTGGAGACTTATACCATGAGCAAGGCCGACCGCGAGTTGTCCGGCGATTTTGCCAATAACCGCGGTAAGCTGCCTATGCCCATCAGCGGGGCTTACATCATAACCAGCCATTACGGGCAGTATGCGGTGGAAGGGTTGCGCAACGTCAAGCTGGACAATAAAGGCATCGACATTCAAGGAAGGCCGGGAGCACAGGCCCGCGCCATTTTCAACGGTAAGGTGGCGGCCGTATTCAAGCTGAACGGGTTGTTCAATATCCTTATCCGCCATGGGGCATATATTTCCGTCTATTGCAACCTCTCTTCCGCTTTGGTGAAGCAGGGCGACACAGTCACCACCAAGCAGGCCATCGGGCAGGTATTCTCCGACGGAGCCGACGGCGGACGCACTGTACTCCACTTCCAGTTGCGCCGGGAAAAGGAGAAACTGAATCCCGAACCCTGGCTGAACAGATAAATTCTTTCTTTCCGTTTCCCTTAGCAGAACATTTTGTTTCAGTCTATCGGAGCTTTTCTGTTTTTCTGCATTTGATATTTGGTTTCGGTGGGTTTGGACAAAATGCCCGGCCGGACGGAACACCTGTTTAGATAATTACGGATGTCATATATATATTAAGGTAATTCGTACCTAAAGTAATCAAATGTTGTATTATGGATTTTAAAACAATGAAGTATGAGACAGAAAAGTTTGACCGACTTCATGAACGAAGTCATTAAAGATTTGTGCGAGCAGGGCCGTTTTGCTACGGCCCATGTCTACAAGTACGCTTTGCGCTCCTTTACGGAGTTTGTGGGCGGAGGTTCCATTTATTTCGGCGCGTTCAGCAAGCGCTCGTTGCGCCGCTTCCAGACCTATATGGAGGAGCGGCAGCTCAGTTACAACACCATTTCCACCTACCTCCGCTCGTTGCGTGCGGTCTACAACAGTGCGGTGGATGCCGACTTGGTGAGGGGAGAGTTCCGCCTGTTTGCCGGACTGAAAACCGGGGTGGCTTCGGAACGTAAGCTGGCGGTTACGGCGTTGCAGATGCAGAAGCTGCTCAAGCAGCCTTTGTCTGCCGGAGCGCTCAAGGCTTCCGCTGTCCGCCTGTCCGGTGCGTCCGGTTCGGATGATTTTCTGGCACGCATGCAGAAGGCCCGCGACTGCTTCTCGCTGATGCTTTTCTTGCAGGGGATGCCCTACGTGGACCTTACACACCTCCGCAAGTGCGACCTTAACGGCAACCTGCTCACCTGCCGCCGGCGTAAGACGGGTACGGAACTTTGTATTCGTGTCACTCCCGAAGCTATGGCTCTGATAGAACGGTATGGCAACCACGACGAACATTCTCCCTACCTGCTCAACCTGCTTGGCAGCAACCCTGACGGAGAGGAGGATTTCCACCAATACCGGAGCAACCTGCGTGGGCTGAACTATTACCTTTCTTTTCTTCCCTCGCTCTGCGGATTGCATGGCTTGAAGATAAGCTCCTACACCCCGCGCCACACATGGGCCACGCTTGCCAAGTATTGCCAAGTGCCCGAAGAGATTATTTCCGAAGGACTGGGACACTCCTCTCTGGAGGTCACCCGTTCCTATCTGAAAAGTTTTGAAGGGGATGAACTCGCTAAAGCCAACAGAATAATAATTGATTATATTTGGTCCGGGAATAAGACCCTGTGGAATAAGCAGTAATGTGTCTGTTACTCCGTAAGTAACGGAAGTAAAACCGCAGCAAAGATATGAATAATTATATAAAAAACAATATACAAAACATAATCATTTAAAAATAAAAAGGTTTTAAGATGTCTTTCTCTTTCCATACAAGCTAAAACACCGACATATCGCGCCTCTTCGGCCTACGAGAACGCATACGGTTCTCATCTCCATATTTGGATCTGAAAATGGAGACACTGTTTTATATGCCTGCCCCGGCATATTATCATTTATAAATCTTTTGTTGGAGCCTGTAACGCTTTACAGATAGGTTGTTTGTTTTTTACTGTTACTTACGGAGTAACAACCTACAAACAAACAAAATGATATGCTTAAATTACCGGTTCTGACACTGCTGGTTTTCTTTTTGGGGACAATTCATGTCCGGTCCGTTCATGCACAGGAGAATTCTTTATCTCCTCCGGCCTGTTCCCAAACAGTCTATTTCCGTTTCGACAAAGCGGAGGTTGAAAGTGCGTATATGGACAACCGCCACGCCCTGTCCGCTTTGGACAGTCTTTTCTCCGACCCTGTATATGTATGGTCCATCGACTCCATTTATATCCACGCTTATTCTTCACCCGAAGGTAAGAGTGACTACAACCTTGAGCTTTCCCGCCGTCGTTCACAGGCCATGAGCAAATACCTTACGGAACGTTATCCCATGCTGAAACTCGGTTCCCGCATCTCCTGCATTTCGGGTGGTGAGAACTGGGACGGGATGAGGGAAGCGGTGGCGCGCGCTTCCGACTTCAATGAGCGGGAAGAGGTGCTGATGATTATCGACCAAGTGAGCGACCTTGCCCGGCGCGAACAACTGCTGAAACGCCTTAATGCCGGATTGGCATACCGCTATATCAAAGACAACATCCTGCCGCCGCTGCGCAATGCAGTGGTATGTGTCATACGGACACGTCGTCCGTTGCCCGACAAACGGCATCCTTCGCTTCCCCCCGTCCGTTCCTTCCCCCTGCATTCGGCCACTGTGCAGCCGCAGTTGCGGGAGGGAGCGGAGACCGTTTCCCCACCGGACGCAAAGCGGGTGCGTCCCGCACGCTATGCCGCCCTCAAAACCAATCTTGCCGCTTGGGCCGCCACCACCGTAAACCTTGCCTATGAGGTGCAAGTGGGCAGGCGCTTTACGCTGGACCTGCCGTTGATGTGGAGTTCGTGGGACATCACCGCGGAGCATGCCTTGCGCGTGATTGCCTTTCAGCCCGAACTCCGCTATTGGTTCTCCTCTGCGGGGAAGGGGCATTTCGTCGGGGTGCATGCCCATGCCGCCCGCTACAACCTGAAGTGGAATGCAGCGCGCTATCAGGACAACGAGTGCCCCCTGTTCGGGGCGGGCGTGAGTTACGGTTATGCGTTCTCCTTCGGCCCGTCATGGGGCATGGAGCTCAACATCGGAGGAGGCTATGCCCAAACCCGCTACCGCCTGTACAGCAATGTGCCCAACGGTGCATGGCTCGATACCCGCACCCTCCGCTACTGGGGGCTTACCCGCTTGGGAGTGTCATTTATCTATAAACTGCCGCAGCCATGAAAAAACGACTGATACACATATATACTCTCACCATAAGGCTCTGCGCTCCGGCGTTCACGCTGTCCGCCTTGTCCGCGCTTGGGGCGATGCTTGTGCTTCTTGCAGGGTGCATCCACCAGTATCCCGACGACGGGCAGGCGGCGGACGTGACGCTCCGGGTGCAGTTGCTGCCCGAACGCGAACTCATCCTCCTGCCTCCCATCACCAAGGGCGGTGCCGCCGTCCTTCCCGAAGGCTGCCTGCCCCGCGTCACAGTGGAAGCCCGTCCGGCGGACGGGAGCGGTGCGGAGGTGGTGCGGACGGTAACGGCATTGAGTGCCGAAGAGTGGTCGCAACCCCTGATCACCCTTCCCGTTCCCCTGAAACTCAAGGCTGTTCCCTATCGGTTTACTGTATGGGCGGACTATACGCGGGGAGCATCGCTGCCCGATACATACTACAATACGGAGAATTTCCGTTCTGTGTCCCACACGCTTCCGTATGAGGAAGACTACCTGCGGCGAGAGGCCTTTTTCGGCAACGCCTCCGCAGACCTTGCGGGCGAGGAGTGGCGGGACGGCATACAGATAACCGTCAAACGTCCGCTGGCGCACTACCGCATCGTTGCAACCGATGTGCAGGAGTTCCTGAACAAGCAGCAGGCTAACGGCCGTCCCGGTGCGGGCGAATACGAGGTGAACATCATCTACGCGTACTTCCTCGTCACCCATTTGGATGCCGTTACGGGGCAACCGCTCAATTCCGGAGCGGGCTTCAGCTATACCCGCAGCATAAATCTCTCTGAAGATATGACCGAGTGCGAGCTTGCCGCAGACTATATACTGGCGGACGAGCAGGGGTCGGGAGTGACGGTGACGGTGGAGGTTCGGGAAAAAGGCGTCGGGAAAGCTGTGCTGAGCCGCAGCTCCGGTCTGGAGATACCTTATCGGAGGGGGCACACCACCACCGTCACAGGCCGTTTCCTCACCGCCGGTAGCGGAGGTGGTGGCGGTAGCGGTAGTGGCGGCATAGATATAGGTATCGACGGAGACTATGACGGAGAGATAAACATAGATGCGAGGAACTAAATATTTACTAATTATAAAAACAACTTTTATGAAAACAAGAAATCTATTAATGAGTCTGATTGCCCTCATGGCAATCTTAATTGCCTCCTGTTCCGAGCAGCAGCCGGGTACGGGGATGGAAGTGGGCGGCACGAAGACCCTCACCTTCCGGTTGACTACGGACGGGCAGGCGCAGACGCGTGCCGCAGCTCCCTCAGTGACAGGACACAAGTTGGAGTACATCCTGCAAGTGCTCGATGCGGGCGGAAGCATTCTGCCCGGATATACGCAGAGAGTAGAAACAGGTACTTTCGATGTGACGCTTCCGTTGGGCGTGGCCTATACCTGCCTGTTCTGGGCGCAGTACATCCCCGATGCAGGCGGTGGCAGCGAGTTCTTCGATACCGACGACCTCAAGGCTGTGGCTTTGAAGAAAGCGCTTACTGCCGATGACCAATGTCAGGCATTCTGTGCTACGGCATCCGTTGCGGCTGCCGACGAAGCGCTGACGCAAACCGTTGTCATGAAGCGTGCGGTGGCGCAGGTCAACATCAAGAGCGACACCCAGATGACGGGCTACTCCAAACTGACGGCAGCCTACACCAATGTGCCCAACACGTTCAATGTGCTGGATAATACGGTGACTGACAACACCGGCGGCGTTAACGGGGATGCTGATTTTGAGATAACCAGTTTCAGCTCAACACCCGGTGCCGACGGCAAGTACATCTGCCAGTCCGCCTACTTCCTTGCCTCTGCCGACGGTGCGGGCAGCATGCTGAATATCGCTCTCGACACATACATCACCGCCGCACCGGGCACTCCATTCAAGACGATAACCGTCAACAACGTACCTGCCAAGAAGAATGTGCGGACAAATGTGCTTATGGACTTTGCTGCTACCAGCTCGACATATACCTATACGCTGGACTTTGCGGACTTCGATGCGACGGATATCAACCATAAGACTGTAAGCATTTGGGACGGATCATATCCTGCCGCCAATACAGGCGCTACATTTAGCGGCGGAGACGGAAGTGAGGCCACCCCTTACATCATTGGTTCTGCAACGGACTTTGCGCAATTTGCGGAGAATACGCGTAATAATTTTCAAAACTATGAATATACTTATTTCAAGCTGGATGTTGATATTAATCTGAATGATAAGCCTTGGACGCCGACAAAGGAATTTCGCGGTGTTTTTGATGGGCAACATCACAAGATAACCGGTTTGAAAGTAAGTGGCGCAGATGAAAAAATGGGATTATTTGGCCAACTATCCAACGACGGACGTCTATCCAATCTTCATGTCAGTGGAGATGTTGAGAATACGAGTTCAACTACATACTACGTTGCCGGAGGAATATGCGGTTTGCACGGCGGAGTAATTACTAACTGTTCTTTTTCGGGAAGCGTCCGCGGAGTAGGACTAGTGGGTGGAATTGCAGGTGAGTGCAATGGAAAAATTATTTCTTGCAAGAACACAGCATCCGTTTCCGGTAAAGAAGCAGGTGGTATTGCCGGGCGGGAATCTTCTACAATTCCCAAGATATATGGATGCTACAATGAAGGAGCCATAGACGGAGAGTATGCAGGTGGAATATTGGGAAAAAATGACGGTTTTGGTTGTGAAATAAAGGGATGCTACAATATCGGTGCGATACAAAGTTCGTCGGGAGGGACTTTTGGAGCTATTACTTCTTCTGCCGCAGCCGGTAACTCTGTTATGGCTTCATGCTATGTCAAGGAAAAATATGCTGCTGCCCATACTACGGAGGAAACAGTATTCGGTTCCTCTGGCTGGCCTACTTCCACAAACAACACAGTGTGGTACGCCGACCCAAGTAATGACGGTACATACACAGCAGGCTCCGACGGTGTGCCTACCGGCGATTATAAGTTCTGGAAATCCCTCGGCAGTTGGAACGGTGGTACGCCCGAATATCCTAAGCTCTGGTGGGAGGAGTAAGGATGTTTACACTCTTTGCTATCGGTGCGTGGGCTGAATGACAGAAGTTCTTCGGGCAAAAGTTCTTCGGACAGAAGAACAAAAGAACATAAAGAGCAAAAGAGCAGCAAAGCAAAAGAATAGAGTAACAAACATGTTAGAAATCCTGTCTTTATGAAATATAAGAAAACTTTGCAGGTGCTTATTATCTGTGCTGTCTGTGAATTGTATGCTTTGCTGTTCTCCGCATTGATTTACTCTTGCCGGGGTGAGGGCGGGAGAGCGGAGATGCGGACGGAGATGGAAAATGCCGTAGTGACCGGGAATAATGAATTATTTCACCACAGAGGGCACAGAGTTTCACAGAAGGTTAATCTTGATACTCGATAGTATTTGTCATTCAGAGCGTAGCGAAGAATCTGCTCTCCCTATACCAGGCTGCGTATTGACATTAGAGAGTAGATTCTTCGCTACGCTCTGAATGACAAATACTATCGAGTATCAAGATTAACCTTCTGTGAAACTCTGTGCCCTCTGTGGTGAAAAAGCGCAAAAACGTACAGTAATGAGAAAAATCAACTACTGATTCGTATTACTAATTAAAAAATAACTTTTATGAAAACAAGACACCTATTAGTGAGTCTGATTGCCCTCGTGGCAATCTTAATTGCCTCCTGTTCCGAGCAGCAGCCGGGTACGGGAATGGAAGTGGGCGGCACGAAGACCCTCACCTTCCGGCTGACTACGGACGGGCAGGCGCAGACGCGTGCCCCAGCTCCCTCAGTGACAGGACACAAGTTGGAGTACATCCTGCAAGTGCTCGATGCGGGCGGAAGCATTCTGTCCGGATATACGCAGAGAGTAGAGACAGGTACTTTCGATGTGACGCTTCCGTTGGGCGTGGCCTATACCTGCCTGTTCTGGGCGCAATACATCCCCGATGCAGGCGGTGGCAGCGAGTTCTTCGATACCGACGACCTCAAGGCTGTGGCTTTGAAGAAGCCGCTTACTGCCGAGGACCAATGTCAGGCATTCTGTGCTACGGCATCCGTTGCGGCTGCCGACGAAGCGCTGACGCACACCGTTGTCATGAAGCGTGCGGTGGCGCAGGTCAACATCAAGAGCGACACCCAGATGACGGGCTACTCCAAACTGACGGCAGCCTACACCAATGTGCCCAACACGTTCAATGTGCTGGATAATACGGTGACTGACAACACCGGCGGCGTTAGCGGGGATGCTAATTTTGATATAACCAATTTCAGTGCAGCACCCGGTACCGACGGCAAGTACATCTACCAGTCGGCCTACTTCCTTGCCTCTGCCGACGGTGCGGGCAGCATGCTGAATATCGCTCTCAACACATACATCACCGCCGCACCGGGCACTCCATTCAAGACGATAACCGTCAACAACGTACCTACTAAGAAGAATGTGCGGACAAATGTGCTTATGGACTTTGCTGCTACCAGCTCGACATATACCTATACGCTGGACTTTGCGGACTTCGATGCGCCGGATATCAATCGTAAGACTGTAAGCACTTGGGACGGAACATATCCTGCCGTCAATACAGGCGCTACATATAGCGGTGGAGACGGAAGTCAGGCCACCCCTTACATCATTGGTTCTGCAACGGACTTTGCGCAATTTGCAAAAAATACAACAAGTAAAAACTATCGAGATACTTATTTCAAACTGGATGTTGATATTAATCTGAATGATAAGCCTTGGACGCCGACAGGGAACTTTGCCGGTGTTTTTGATGGGCAACATCATAAGATAACCGGTTTGAAAGTAAGTATTGCAGATTATCGTGTGGGATTATTCTCCCAAATCGATGCTCGGTCCGGCCCCAATGCAAGTGTATCCAATCTTCATGTTAGTGGAGATGTTGAGAATACGAAACCATCTGAATATGATTGCGCTGGAGGAATATGCGGTGATAACGCCACAGGAGTAATTGCTAACTGTTCTTTTTCGGGAAGCGTCCGCGGAGTAGGAATAGCGGGTGGAATTGCAGGTGAGTGCAATGGAAAAATTATTTCTTGTAAGAGCACAGCATCCGTTTTCGGCAAATATGCAGGTGGTATTGCCGGGAGGAATTCTTCTGGAAAATGCAGTATATATGGATGTTACAATGAGGGCGTCATAGAAACAGAGGGAGGCAATGCAGGTGGAATATACGGAAAGGATGATGGTTATGATTTTGATATAAAGGGTTGCTATAATATAGGTACGGTACAAGGTAGGCAGGGTGGAGAGGTTCTCGGAGCCATTACTTCTTCTTCTGCAAGCGGTAGCTCTGTTATGGCTTCATGCTATGTCAGGGAAAAATATGCCATTGCCCATGCTACGGAGGAAACAGTATTCGGTTCTTCTGACTGGCCTACTTCCACAAACAACACAGTGTGGTACGCCGACCCAAGTAATGACGGTACATACACAGCAGGCTCCGACGGTGTGCCTACCGGCAATTATAAGTTCTGGAAATCCCTCGGCAGTTGGAACGGCGGTACGCCCGAATATCCTAAGCTCTGGTGGGAGGAGTAAGCATGTCCGATGTCAAACATTCAATGAGTGCCGCCCCATGATGAAACGTAACTTTATTAAAGTATGCCTTCGTCAAGGCGAGTCACTCAACTGGGAGAACTTCAACAACCGCATCTGCGTGCTGGTGCTTCAAGGCAGTATCGTAGTATTCGGCAGACATGGCAAGATGCTGTTCCGCCTTAATGCGGGTGAGGCAAATGTTTTTGAAGGGACGCCCGAATGCACGGGTACGTCCGTCACCAATGACACAGAAGTGATTATTGTTTAATTATCCGTCACGCCATTGATGGTCGGCATATAGGGCGATGCAATGTTGCAGAGTAGTGAAGCCGATTGTTAAGCGACATACCGGGAGTTTCAATGAAGGGGACCGGGAGTTTCAACCGTTGAAACTCCCGGTTTACCTCAATGAAACTCCCGGTATCCCTTAGGGAAACTGATAGTTTATCCCGTTGAAACTGGAAATGCCCTGCGGGAAAAAGGGAACGAAAACGGGTGAAGCTTAAATCTCCGCCCCGTCCAGCAATTCAAGATACAGCGTAATGGCTTCTTCTATCTCTTTTGCAAAGATAAATTCGTCCGCAGTATGTGAACGGCTGCTTTTGCCCGGTCCCATTTTCATGGACGGGAACGGCATCAGTGCCTGGTCGGACAGTGTGGGAGAGCCGAAGGGCACCCGTCCCAAAGCAACGGCCTTCCGCACCAGCGGGTGGTCCGGCGAAACGTGTGAAGAGCCCAGGCGGAACGAGCGGGCTTTGGCTTCGCAGGAGATATGTTTCCGTATCTCGTCGAAAAGCTCCTGATTGGTATAACATTCGTTGCTGCGGATGTCTACGACAAACGTGCAGCGGTCGGGGATGACATTGTGCTGCGTTCCGGCATTTGCCATGGTGACACTCATCTTTACCGGGCCCAAGAAGGGAGATTCTTTCGGGAAGCGGTAGTCGCGAAACCACGCAATGTCGTCCAATACCTTATATATGGCATTGTCTCCTTCATTACGGGCGGCGTGCCCCGAACGTCCGTAGGCAGTGACATCCAGCACCATTAAGCCTTTCTCGGCAATGGCGGGCTGCATCTCGGTGGGCTCACCCACAATGGCGAATTGTATGGGAGGCAGCTGCGGCAATACGGACTCTATCCCGCCCTTGCCCGATACTTCTTCCTCGCAGGAAGCAAGGAAAATCAGGTTGTACGCCTGTGTGGTGCGGCAAAGTTGCAGGAACACCTGCAGCAGGCCGACCACGCTTGCGCCGGCGTCGTTACTTCCCAGACCGTAGATCTTGCCGTTCTCCTCCACTGCGTTGAACGGGGCTTTCCGCCATCCGTTTACGGGCTTCACAGTGTCGATGTGCGAGTTCAGCAGCAGTGTAGGCTTCTGCAGGTCGAACATCGGACTCAGGCACCATATATTGTTGCCCTTTCTTCCGGTGGCCATTCCCTGCATCTCGATGTAGTTCTGCAGGAAGTCGGCGGCCCGCTCTTCTTCGCGGCTCAAGGAAGGAATGGCTATCAATGATTTGAGCAATCCGGTTGCTTCGGAAACTAAAGTCTGTACGTCGTTTGTCATTGTCGGGATCGGTTATATAATTCATTATTACTCCGCAAACTTACGGATAAATCCTGAAAAAGGAAGATAGTTTCAAATAAAACTAATACCTTTGTACCCATATTTACCAATTTATTAAAGATATGACTTATCATCATTTGTCTGTCATGGTACATCGTCAGGCAGAGAAGTATGGAGACAAAGTAGCCCTTAAATACAGGGACTATGAAACATCACAATGGATACCCATCACTTGGAATAAATTCTCTCAAACAGTACGGCAGGCTGCCAACGCTCTGGTGGCGTTGGGTGTGGAGGAACAACGAAATATCGGTATCTTTTCACAAAATAAACCGGAATGTCTGTTCACCGATTTTGCAGCTTTCGCCAATCGTCTGGTCACTATACCGCTGTATGCCACCAGCTCTTCGGCACAGGCGCAATACATCATTAACGACGCACAGATACGCTTCCTCTTCGTAGGCGAGCAGTTCCAGTATGACGCCGCCTTCAGTGCGTTCGGCTTCTGCCACTCCTTGCAGAAACTGATTATTTTCGACCGCAACGTAGTGCTCGACCCCCGCGACAAGACATCCATCTATTATGATGAGTTCCTCGCATTGGGCAAAGACCTGCCCCATAACAATGTTGTGGAAGAACGTACCGCACGCGCTTCGGACGAGGACCTTGCCAATATCCTTTATACCTCCGGCACCACCGGCGAACCGAAAGGGGTGATGCTGCATCACTTCAACTACCGGGAAGCCATCCGCATCCACGACATCCGCCTGACTGCCATGACGGATAAAGACGTGTCCATGAACTTCCTCCCGCTGACGCATGTGTTTGAGAAGGCCTGGACCTATCTCTGCATCCACCGGGGAGTACAGGTGTGCATCAACCTCCGTCCGGCAGATATCCAGACCACTATCAAGGAAATACGCCCCACGCTGATGTGCAGCGTTCCCCGCTTTTGGGAGAAAGTGTATGCCGGCGTGCAGGAGAAGATAGCGCAGGAGACCGGCTTGCGGAAAGCGATGATGCTGGATGCCATCAAGGTGGGCAAGATGCACAACATTGACTATCTGCGTGTGGGCAAGACACCCCCGTTGCTGCTTCACCTGAAGTATAAGTTCTACGAAAAGACTATCTACGCCCTGCTGAAAAAGACGATCGGCATTGAGAACGGAAACTTCTTTCCCACCGCCGGAGCTGCCGTACCCGATGAAATCTGCGAGTTTGTACATTCCGTAGGCATCAATATGATAGTGGGGTACGGGTTGACGGAATCTACCGCCACCGTTTCCTGTTTCCCGGACAAAGGCTATGAGATAGGTTCGGTGGGTACGCTGATGCCCGACGTTGAAGTGAAGATCGGAGAGAACAATGAGATACTGCTCCGGGGCAAAACGATCACCACCGGTTATTACAGGAAGCCCGAAGCCACCGCCGACGCCATTGATAAGGACGGCTGGTTCCACACCGGCGACGCAGGACACCTGAAAGACGGTCATCTGTATCTGACCGAGCGCATCAAAGACCTGTTCAAAACCTCCAACGGCAAGTATGTCTCTCCGCAGGCGTTGGAAACGAAGCTCGCGATAGACCGCTATATAGACCAGATTGCCGTCATTGCCGACCAGCGTAAGTTTGTGTCCGCCCTCATTGTGCCCGTCTATGGCTTTGTGAAGGACTATGCCAAAGAAAAAGGCCTTGAATATAAGGATATGGCCGACCTGCTGCAACACCCCAAAGTGCAGGCGTTGTTTCGTGCACGCATCGATACGCTGCAACAGCAGTTCGCCCACTACGAGCAGGTGAAGCGCTTCACCCTTCTGCCCGAACCTTTCAGCATGGAACGCGGCGAACTGACGAACACGCTGAAGCTGAAACGCTCTGTGGTGGCAACGAATTATAAGGAGCTGATTGATAAGATGTACGAAGAGTAACGCGTTTTTTCAGACTTTTGCACTATCTTTGCGGCTCGAAAAGATAGAATTTGAAGAAAGCATATGATTACCATTGAACAACTGAAGGATATAAAGGAACGTACCGAAGCGTTGAACCGCTATCTGGACATCGAAGGAAAGAAAATACAAGTAGAAGAGGAACAGTTGCGTACGCAAGCTCCGGGCTTCTGGGACGACCAGAAGGCTGCCGAGGCGCAGATGAAGAAAGTGAAAGGCTTGCAGCAATGGATTTCCGGCTACAACGAGGTCAGGATTCTGGCGGACGAACTGCAACTTGCGTTCGACTTCTACAAAGATGAACTGGTGACGGAAGAGGAAGTGGACGAAGCCTATGCCAAAGCGTCTGCCGCCGTAGAAGCACTTGAACTTAAGAACATGCTTCGCGAAGAGGCCGACCAGATGGACTGTGTGCTGAAAATTAATTCCGGTGCCGGCGGTACGGAGAGCCAGGACTGGGCAAGCATGCTGATGCGTATGTATTTGCGCTATGCCGAGACGCATGGCTATAAGGCCACTATCGCCAACCTGCAGGAAGGCGATGAGGCCGGAATCAAGGCTTGCACCATTGAGATTGCGGGTGATTATGCTTACGGTTACCTGAAAGGCGAGAATGGCGTGCACCGCTTGGTGCGTGTGTCTCCTTACAATGCGCAGGGTAAACGCATGACTTCTTTTGCGTCGGTTTTCGTTACTCCGCTGGTGGACGACACCATTGAAGTGAACATCAATGTAGCCAATATCTCATGGGATACGTTCCGTTCCAGCGGCGCGGGCGGACAGAACGTGAACAAGGTGGAATCGGGCGTGCGTCTGCGCTATCAGTTCAAAGACCCTTATACGGGCGAGGAAGAGGAAATCCTGATTGAGAATACCGAAACGCGCGACCAGCCCAAGAACCGCGAGAATGCAATGCGCCAGCTACGCTCCATCTTGTACGACAAGGAGCTCCAGCACCGCATGGCGGAACAGGCGAAGGTGGAAGCCGGCAAGAAGAAAATCGAATGGGGTTCGCAGATACGCAGCTACGTGTTCGACGACCGCCGCGTGAAGGACCACCGCACCAATTTCCAGACTTCGGACGTAAACGGAGTGATGGACGGCAAGATAGACGGCTTTGTCAAGGCTTACCTCATGGAGTTTGCAGGCGCGGAGAATGCTTGATCCTTTTTAAAGTTAACTTCATTGTTCGGAATAAGTTAACTCTGTTGCGGGTAAGAAGTTAATATCGTATATGCGGGAAGTTAACATCATATAATCAATGATGTTAACTTCCCGCTTTTTTCTTTTATAAATGTTTGCAAACTTCCCGAATTTCTTTTTACTTTGTTTGTCGTTGAACTTTAAACTGTAAAAACACCATGGGAAAGAGCAAAAAGAAAGTAATGCACAGTCGGAAAGAAGAAGAACAGGCCAAGAAAGTGTTGCTGATTATCGGAGTTGTAGCTCTGCTATTGGTAGTCGCCATGCTGGTAGGTTACTCCTTCTTGGGCTAATCGAAGATAGAATATGCCGCAAGAGATAGAACGGAAGTTTCTCGTAGAAGGGGAGTATAAGTCGCAAGCATACGCCCAAAGTCGTATTATTCAGGGCTATATCAGCAGTGCGCGGGGACGGACGGTAAGAGTGCGTATTCGCGACGGGCGGGGCTACCTCACCATTAAGGGAGCATCCGACAGCTCAGGCATCAGCCGCTACGAATGGGAAAAGGAGATCCCTTTGAATGAGGCCAAAGACCTGATGAGGCTGTGCGAGCCGGGCGTCATTGATAAGACCCGTTATCTGGTGCGCAGCGGGCAGCATGTTTTCGAAGTGGATGAGTTCTACGGGGAAAATGAAGGGCTGACGGTTGCCGAAGTAGAGCTTGCCTCTGAGAATGAACCTTTTGAGAAACCGGATTTTATAGGGCGGGAAGTTACGGGAGATATCCGTTATTACAATTCGCAACTGATGAAGCATCCGTTTAAGGAATGGGAGTAAACTAATCGTGCCTTGTAATTGTTCATTCGTATATGGAGAAACTGTACCAACACTTGCCGGAAGAGCTCGTCACTTTTATTCTGGTGACGGTGTTCTCTTTGCTCATAGGCCTTTCCTTGCGGCGCATCAGCCTGAAGCGTGAAGGGGAGACCACCCTCTTCGGTACTGACCGTACATTTACTTTTATCGGTATTCTGGGTTATCTCCTCTATATTCTCGATCCGGTGGACTACCGGCTTTTTATGGGCGGCGGAGCTGTCTTAGGGCTGTTGCTTGCCCTGAACTACTACGTCAAGCAGGCGCAGTTTCATGTGTTCGGGGTGACTACCATTGTCATAGCGCTCATTACGTACTGCATCGCGCCCATTGTCGCCACGCAGCCTTCATGGTTCTATGTCATGGTGATTGTAACGGTATTGCTCTTTACGGAGTTGAAGCACACCTTCACCGAACTGGCGCAGCGGATGAAGAATGATGAAATGATTACGCTTGCCAAGTTCCTTGCCATCAGCGGTATTATTCTTCCGATGTTGCCCAATGACAACCTGATACCGGGCGTTAACCTGACGCCTTACAGCATATGGCTGGCTACGGTGGTTGTTTCCGGCATTTCCTATCTCTCTTATTTGTTGAAGAGATACGTGTTCCGCGAGTCCGGCATTTTGGTCTCCGGCATTGTGGGTGGGTTGTACAGCAGTACCGCCACCATCTCCGTATTGGCACGCAAGAGCCGCAAGGCGCCTGCACAGGAAGCGCCCGAATATGTGGCTGCCATGTTGCTGGCGGTCAGCATGATGTTTCTGCGGTTCCTGATCCTGATAGGGATATTCAGCATAGGAACTTTAGCCGCCGTCTATCCCTACCTGCTGATTATGTCGGCAGTTGCCGCCGGAACAGCCTGGTTTCTACATTCCAAATGGAAGCGTCCGGCCGTATCCGGGACTACCGATGAAGAGGAAGATGGCAGCAACCCGCTGGAGTTTAAGGTGGCGCTTATTTTTGCCGTACTTTTCGTGGTCTTCACAATAGCTACCCATTATACACTGATATATGCCGGAGAGGGCGGGCTCACCTTACTTTCTTTTGTATCAGGTTTCAGTGACATCACTCCGTTCATCCTGAACCTTCTGCAAGGTACGGGCAGCGTGCCCGCTTCGCTGATAATGGCCTGCACCATGCAGGCAATAGTAAGCAATATCGCCGTAAACATGTGTTACGCGCTCTTTTTCTCCGGTAAACAGAGTCCGTTGCGCTCGTGGATATTGGGCGGTTTCGGCTGCGTCATTGGCGCCAACGTATTTTTGCTGCTCTTCTTCTATTTTCTGTAAATCAATCTGCTTCTGCAAAGGTAAATCCTAATTTCCGTAACCCTTGTTGCACGTCCGGATGGCTCATAAACAGTTTCCAGAGCAGTCCGCTGCGATAGTTCTCGATCATGACGGCTATCGGTCCTTGGTCGATGGCAAGATAGCGCTGCGGATACCAGTTGTCCGTTTCGCTGAAAGCGTCGTAGAAACCGTAAGGGCCGAACACCTTATCGCCCATGCCGTAAAGGTGGCGCATCACTTGCAGCGAATATTCCGGCGTATATACAATGGACGACAGGGCGGCGGTGGGAGAGATGACTCCGCGGTCGTCGCCCTCGTTGGGAGCGTGGGCGGCGTATCCGTCTACGGAGTAGCTGGCGGTCAGCCCCCAACAGTCGGCGCCGAAACCTTTGTAATGTTTGGGGTTACGGATGCAATAGGCGCGGTTCACAAGTGTCAGGTTGCGCATCTCGCCGAAGTAACCGGGACAGTACTCGTCTTTCAGCCCGTTAGGGTCAAGTCCGAGGAAAGAATACTGCGCCCAGAACAGCGGTCCGGCTTCTGTGCCCTGATACCGCAGGTGCAGCTCGATGCCTTCTACCTGATGCGGACTGACGATAGCGCCGTTCTGCGCCCATCCCTCGTGGTACACCGCGGCAGGTACGCCATGAGTGGGCGAAGCGGCGGCGAGGATATACATGATGAGACATTCGTTGTAACCATGTACGGGGAAATTCATCTCCCAGCCATATTCGGGACTCCAATGCCAGTAGAGTACATTCTGGTCGCCCTGCCGGTAGAAGTTCCAGTCCACTTCCCGCCACAGCTTGTCGATGCGGGCGGCAAGGGCTTTTTCCTGCGGACTGCCGCCTGCATAGTATTGGTGTACGGCAAGGAGTGCCTGCATGACGAAAGCGGTTTCTACGAGGTCGCCGCCGTTGTCTTTCTGCCCGAAAGGCTTCACCCGCCCCGTATCGCCATACCACCAATGGGGGTAGGCGCCATGAAAGCGGTCGGCGGTTTCGAGGAAGGAGACAATGCGTTCCATACGCGCCAAGCCTTCCTCGCGGGTGACATAGCCCCGGTCGATGCCTGCCAGCACCGCCATGATGCCGAAGCCGCTGCCGCCGGATGTTACTACATTCCGGTCGTTTTCGGGATATACTCCATCCATGTGGATGCGTTCGCGTGCCAGCCCGCTGTTGGGCTCGGCGCCGTCCCAGAAGTAATTGAAAGTCCGGCGCTGTACGGTGTCCAGCAGGGCTTCGTCGGTCAATGTTCCGGATGTGCCGCCGGACTTCTTTGTGCCGCAGGCTCCTACGGAAAACAATAGGAGGAGAAGCGGGATATAAATGTTTACTGATTTCATTCTGTTTGAGTACAATAGTTAATTAAATCGGTTGAAACGGGTCTCTTATTTCAGGGTGATACGTGCCGTCTTGGCAGCCTGACTGCTTCCGCCGATGAAGAGGTCGAATTCTCCCGGTTCGGCCACATGGTTCAGGTCGTAGTCGTAGAAGCGCAGCAGTTCCGGGGTAATCTTGAAAGAGACCGTTTTGCTTTCGCCTGCGCGAAGGAATATTTTCTCGAAGCCTTTCAGCTCGCGTACCGGACGGGTGATGCTCCCCACAAGGTCGCGGATGTACAGTTGCACTACTTCCGAACCGTCGCGCTTTCCGGTGTTGGTGACGGTGACCACGGCGGTGATAGAACCGTTCTGCTCCATTGAAGGGGTGCTCAGGGCGATGTCGCTGTATTGGAAGGTGGTGTAGGACAAACCATATCCGAAAGGATACAGCGCGTCGTTGTCCACATCCAGATAGTTGCTGCGGAACTTCTCGAACCATTTGCCGGCTTGTAGCGGGCGTCCGGTGTTCTTATGATTATAGAACAGGGGTATCTGCCCTACATTCTTCGGGAAAGTCATTGTCAGCTTTCCACCGGGGTTGACATCGCCGAACAGGACATCGCCAATGGCATAGGCGGCTTCACTTCCGCCGAACCACACGTTCAGAATGGCGGGAACATGCGCCTGTTCCCAAGTGAGTGTCAGCGGGCGTCCGGTGAAGAGGGTGAGCACTACGGGCTTGCCTGTATTCAGCAAGGCTTCCAGCAGGGAGCGTTGCACGTCGGGAAGGTCGAGGCCGGTGCGGCTGGAGCTCTCGCCGCTCATCTCGGAAGACTCGCCGAGTGCGGCCACGATGACATCTGCACCGGCGGCCACTTTCAGCGCCTCGTCCAGTAATTCCTTGTCCGTCCGGTTGTCCCGGTTCAGGGAGCGTCCGAACATGGTGGCGCGTTCTTCGTAGGCTGCATCGCCGATGAGGTTGCTGCCTTTGGCGTATGTGATGTTCACTTTGCCGTTCATCATCTCTTTCAGCCCTTCATACAAGG